>NZ_BAAIYG010000034.1:0-36526 GCF_057543335.1 Brevibacillus sp. YAE8 | reverse complement strand
GCGTTAAGCTGGTAAGACCCCTCATAGACGATGAGGTTGATAGGTTCGGTGTGGAAGCGCGGCAACGCGTGGAGCTGACGAATACTAATCGGTCGAGGACTTATCCACACACTCTTAGCAAACATGCGTATTCAGTTTTGAAGGAACAAATCCTTCAACGTTCCTCGGTAGCTCAGTTGGTAGAGCAATCGGCTGTTAACCGATCGGTCGGCGGTTCGAGTCCGTCCCGAGGAGCCATATATGCGGAGAGTTACCCAAGAGGCCGAAGGGGACGGTTTGCTAAACCGTTAGTATGCGCAAGCGTAGCGAGGGTTCGAATCCCTCACTCTCCGCCATATCTTTTCAAACAAACAGCTTTATGGCGGTGTAGCTCAGCTGGTTAGAGCGTTCGGTTCATACCCGAAAGGTCGGGGGTTCGATTCCCTCCGCCGCTACCATCCTAAGCTGCGGTCGTGGTGGAATTGGCAGACACACCATCTTGAGGGGGTGGCGGGGCGACCCGTGCGAGTTCGAGTCTCGCCGACCGCACCATATCTTAATAGCTTGGCCCGTTGGTGAAGCGGTTTAACACAGCAGCCTTTCACGCTGTCATACAGGGGTTCGAATCCCCTACGGGTCACCTACAAATTCTTCATAAAGCAAAGTGCTTGCTATACTGCAGCACAAAAAGCTTTGTGAAGGCCCCGACAAGAGTCGGGGATTGTGGAGGCTTAGCTCAGCTGGGAGAGCATCTGCCTTACAAGCAGAGGGTCGGCGGTTCGATCCCGTCAGCCTCCACCATTTATCATAATCATATGGATGGTCACCCAAAAGCGTCTTGCTTCTAAGATAGGTGCTGACATTGATCGTCCGAATCGTCGCGGGATGGAGCAGCTCGGTAGCTCGTCGGGCTCATAACCCGAAGGTCGCAGGTTCAAATCCTGCTCCCGCAACCAAATTTTCTACTCGCACTGCTCCAGAGTGAAGTAGAAGCGAAGTGCCCATCGGGTGCAGTCACGTATGGAGCTGTGGTGAAGTTGGAGTTCACGCCGGTCTGTCACACCGGAGGTCGCGGGTTCGAGTCCCGTCAGCTCCGCCATTTCTTAGCTAGAGAGATGGCAACCAAATTTTTGAGGCTCGGTAGCTCAGTCGGTAGAGCAGAGGACTGAAAATCCTCGTGTCGGCGGTTCGATTCCGTCCCGAGCCACCATTTACAGATGATATTTTGCCGGTATAGCTCAATTGGTAGAGCACCTGACTTGTAATCAGGGGGTTGTGGGTTCAAGTCCTATTGCCGGCACCACCATTGGGGTATAGCCAAGCGGTAAGGCAACGGACTTTGACTCCGTCATTCCTAGGTTCAAATCCTAGTACCCCAGCCACTTGTGAGCCATTAGCTCAGTTGGTAGAGCATCTGACTTTTAATCAGAGGGTCGAAGGTTCGAGTCCTTCATGGCTCACCAGTTTTTATAAACATAGAAACACGCAGCACGATAGAAATATCGATGCCCTTTTCTGTTTTACCATGCGGGTGTGGCGGAATGGCAGACGCACCAGATTTAGGTTCTGGCGGGAGACCGTGGGGGTTCAAGTCCCTTCACCCGCACCATATAACGAGAAGGCTTTGCAGCCAGAGCAAACCTTTTATCATGTCACACGCGGACGTAGCTCAATTGGTAGAGCGTCGCCTTGCCAAGGCGAAGGTCGCGGGTTCGAGACCCGTCGTCCGCTCCATAGTTGTTCTGCTAGCTTTCAGCCAGTACAGGTTGACCCGCAAAACATGTGCCCTTAGCTCAGCCGGATAGAGCGTTTGACTACGAATCAAAAGGTCGGGAGTTCGAATCTCTCAGGGCACGCCATTACTTCATATGAAATCGAAGAGTAGGATCAATTCCTACTCTTTTTTGCATAATCATGGCTGCATTCTTACAATTTTTAAGTAAGTTTTCCTTGTATCTCCCATTTCCATCCATTACTTTAGAATTACACTGCTGTTTTCTACGCAGGTGATACAAGAGAAGACGGGTAACAAAATGTTTCTGTTACAAGCTCGATGGAAGAATAAGATGGAACAGGAGATGTATTAACGTGAACCCAATTAAATTGGAACAAATGCATCCTGCAATTGCAAAGTTGATCGATAATATAGAAAAAGTTCTGATTGGAAAACGTTCCGTGATTGAGATGATGGTCGCGGCTGTATTGGCAAACGGACATGTTTTGTTGGAGGACGTTCCGGGTGTGGGCAAGACGATGCTGGTACGTGCTTTGGCTAAGTCGATCGGGGGAGAATTCAAGCGTATCCAGTTCACTCCTGACTTGCTGCCGACAGATGTGACAGGAGTAGCAATTTTCAACCAACAGACGATGCAGTTTGAGTTCCGGCAAGGACCGCTGTTTGCAAACGTTATTTTGGCGGACGAAATCAACCGGACCTCTCCGAAGACGCAGTCTGCTCTGCTGGAAGCGATGGAGGAGCGGTCTGTTACAGTAGATGGTGCAACTTATCGGCTGGCCGATCCGTTTTTTGTGATGGCCACTCAAAACCCATTGGAGTACGAAGGGACGTTTCCATTGCCTGAGGCACAGTTGGACCGTTTCCTGATGCAATTGCGCCTGGGCTATCCGACCGTGGAAGAAGAAATGCGCATGCTCTCCAGATTCTCGGAGGTGAACCCGCTCGCACAACTTGAGCCGGTGATGACGGCAGCAGACTTGGCGCAACTGCAAAAAGAGGTAGCTTCCGTCAAGGTTTCCGAGGGAGTAAAAGAGTATATCGTGCGGCTGTGCCACCGCACACGTGACCACCATCATATTTACCTCGGGGTAAGTCCAAGGGGCTCTCTCGCCCTCTACAGAGCCGTTCAGGCACTGGCTTTCGTGCGGGGAAGGGATTACGCCATCCCGGACGATGTCAAAGAGCTGGTGCCAGTCGTATTCGCCCACCGGATGATCGTGAAGCCGGAAGCACGTCTGGAAGGAGCAACCGTTGATCGGGTATTGACCGTGATTTTGGCCGAAACCCGCGTTCCGGTGAGCTGAGGCGGTGACTGCGGATGAGACAACGAAGATGGGGTAAGCTCAAAGCGCTCCTGCTTGTGGCAATCACCTACGTATTTGCCAAGTTTCAGGGCGGCTTTTCCAGTTGGTTTCTATTTTACAGCAGTCTGGTGTTCCTCGCTTATGAGGTTTTGGCGTATTTTTTAATGTTCTCGACGCTGGAGGTAGAGCGAGTCATCGACCGCAACCGCCTGCAGGACGGCGAGGACGTCGTAGTAACCGTGCGCCTGCGCCGGAAAATCCGTTTTCCGCTGGGCTGGCACATGATCGTGGAGCCGTTGCCTGAGCGGCTCGCAGGTGTATATGAGCCGCACAGGCAGTTGATTTTTCCCTGGTTTAAAAAAGAAATGGAGTTCCGCTATGTCATACCGAGTCTCCAGCGAGGTTTTTACCGGCTGGATCAGTGCGTCGTGAGTGGCGGGGATTTTTTTGGGTTCAGCGAAAGGCGCAAAGTCTTTTCGTTTCCCCAGGAGTTTCTCGTTTACCCGCGGTACAAGGAACTAACGCATTGGGCCTTGGGGGATGGCAGCTTCAGCGGCAACGTGCACGTGTCGCACAAACGCTCCGACGATGTCGCTGCCGTGAGGGGCGTGCGCGAATACCAGCGCGGTGATCGCCTGAGCCAGATTCATTGGCGCGCATCTGCAAGGGGAACGGGCTTGAAGACGAAGGAATTTGAACATCAGGCGATGAACCAGGCCGTTTTTTTCCTCGATGTAGAAAAAGAAAGCTATCAAGGACAGCCGGTACAGTTGTTTGAGACGGCAGTAAGGCTGACGGCAAGCCTGATCGCCTATGCCAATCGCAACCAGTACCATTACGGGCTGGTGTACAAGCAAAATGAACGCATTTCGATTGCTCCGGCGCTTTCCCACACTCATTTTCTGCGCGTCTTCGATCAATTGGCGCGGGTCATGCCAGCGGGCAGCGAATCGTTTGCGCGGGTTGTGGGACGCGAGGCGCTGGAACAGCAGCAAGGCGTGACCTTGATCGTCGTGACTCCGCGCGTGGAAAAAGACCTGGTTCACCGTTTGATTGCTTTGGCGCAAAAAGGCAGAAGAGTGCAGTTATTCTATGTGCATGCTGACACTGTCATTTCCCAAGAGAGAAGACGAGCCCTGCAACTGCTGGGCGGAAGCAAAATATCATGTACGTCTGTCCACATCGACGAACAAGAGTGGAAACGGATTGGAGGTGCATAGACTCATGAGCGTGTGGAAGCGACCAACGATATGGCAATGGGTCTCGGCCCTTTTTCTGTTCCTCATGCTAAGAGAGTGGCTGCTCCCTCTCCAGGAGCTGACGGATACGGGCGTGCTGTGGCCGTTTCTTGTCATTGTGGCCGGTGTCCTGGCGATCGACGTAGCGGTTCCGTACAGGTGGGTAACGTTGCCGTTCAAGCTGCTGGGCCTCCTCTGGTTGTTGCATGCTACGCTATTCGATACACCGTTGTTTACAACCGATTGGCTGGCGGAATTGTACAGGCAGATTGTGCATGATATCCCGCTGGCTCTCGAGCAAGACTGGGGAGCGATGTCCATTTTGTCGCGCAATGCTTTGTTTGATGCCCTGCTGCTTGTCCTGATTACCATGCTGACTTATCTGGTGCTGGAGCAGAGACAGGGCTTGTGGTTTGTCTTTTTGACAGAGCTGTACTTGGCAGTGCTCGATACGTTCCTGCCTTACGACGCCAGCGCAGGAATTGTGCGGACGCTGATCTTTGGCTTTTTGCTGCTCGCTGTCAGCCATCTGATGAGAATGACCAGCATGGCGACGGTGACAGAAAAAAGAAGCCGGATATTGTTCGGTTCTCTGATGGCCTCTTTGCTGGTCATTTTGATTAGTGTCGGCATCGGGTATGCGGCTCCCAAAAAAGATGCGAGCTGGCCTGATCCGATTGCCTTTTTGATGGGAAGCGGCACGGAAGCACCGACTGCCGTCATGAAAAAAGTCGGCTACGACAACAACGACGAAATGTTGGGCGGGCCTTTCATGCAGGACAATACGCTCGTGTTCATGGCGACGACCAATGAGCACAGCTATTGGCGCGGGGACTCCAAGGACGTCTACACAGGCGTAGGCTGGGAAAAAGGCGATCGCGAGTACGAGGCGATTTTGGACCCGCAAACATACGAGTGGAAAAACGAGCTGTTTCACGGCCTGGAAACGAAAAAGGTAGAGGCAACGCTGGAGTTCAAAGGCCCGCAGCAGTTTGCTACCGTCTTTTATCCCGGGCAGTTGAACAAAGTGAGCAATTACGCTCCGCCAAATGCGACTGTCGTTTACGACAAGATGAATCAGCAGCTTGAGGTCCGCGCGGGAAAAATCAATCTGATCCAGCCTACGGGCGCAAATGGACGGACAGAGTACGGACCGAATACGATGCTGCTCAAGCTGCACCGGTACAAGGTGGACGCAGAGGTGCCGATTGTCAGCGAAAAGGCGATCATGGAAGCGGGAACGGACTATCCCGACGAGATCAAAGAGCGCTATTTGCAGCTTCCGGCGACTTTGCCGCCGCGCGTGAAAGAACTGGCGCAAAGCGTGACCAAAAACGCCAAGACGCCTTATGAAAAAGTAAGAGCGATCGAGAATTACTTGCGAGCGAGTGGAAAATATAAGTATGAAACAAAAGATGTGCCTGTGGCAGCGGAAGGGCAAGACTTTGTCGACCACTTTCTGTTTGACAGCATGAGGGGATATTGCGATCATTTCTCCACCTCGATGGCGGTGATGCTGCGCTCACTCGACATCCCCGCGCGTTGGGTAAAAGGATTCGCCCCAGGCGAGAGAGTGGGCAGCGACGATCAGAACCGCGACATCATGGAAATTCGCAATAAAGACGCCCACTCGTGGGTAGAGGTGTATTTCCCGGGGCACGGCTGGATTCCGTTCGAAGCGACCAGCACTTTCATCTCGCCTGTGCGCTTCAATTACGATTTGCAAACATCGCAGCCGCAGATTCCGATTCCGGTGCCGGATTTGGGGAATCAGACTTCGCCAGACCGGGGAGATGGACGCTTTAACGAGTTGGAAGAGGGAGACGCTATTCCGGGGAGTAGCTATTCGATTCCTTGGCAGGTAAATGTTGGGCTGGCAGTGGTGATAGCGGCCGCAGGTTTCTTGGCCTGGCGGCGCAGAAAAGACATTCAAATCTGGTGGCTCCGAAGACAGATCGATCAGGATAAAAGCAACAAGTACACGGATCGCTTCAACCTGCTGCTTCGCATGATGGAGCAGGTGTACACGAGACGGCAGTCTGGCGAGACTTTGCGGGAGTACGCGAGCAGAATTACGATTCCGGCGGACAAGCGGCAAGATCTGCGTTATTTGACGGAAATGTACGAGCGAACCGTTTACGGCTACAAGGAACTGGAACAGAAGGCGCGGTCAGTGGCAGAGCAACTGATCGAGAGATTGATCCGTCAACTGAAGCCTTGAACAAAGCCGTCCCATCTGCTAGAATGACGATCAATGAGTCTCGTATAATACTCAGGAATATGGCCTGAAAGTTTCTACCGCTAAACCGTAAATTTGGCGACTACGAGGAGAGCACTTCGGATTTTTGTACATGCAACCGCACATGTGTACACAAGCTGGGACGCTGCCTCCGTATGAAAGATCGGAGTCACCGTCCCGGTTTTTTTGCAAATATGCGACAATTTTTCGCGTGTATGCCTGTATGCAAGAACCGAGGGAAGCGGAAACTGCTTTATCATGCATCGAGCGAGGATGTCGGCAAAAATGCGGTCGGCACTTGCACGTCCTGTCGGGTACAGGAGAAGGGGGATATGATGGACAAGTCATTGGAAATGGTCGTCGTACTTGATTTCGGAGGCCAGTACAATCAGTTGATCGCACGTCGCGTTCGCGATCTGGGTGTCTACAGCGAGCTGGTGCCGTTCAATACGCCTGTAGAAAAAATCAAGGAAATGCAGCCAAAAGGGATTATTTTCTCCGGCGGACCTGCGAGCGTGTACGAAGAGGGAGCGCCAAAAGTCGATCCGGCAATTTTTGATCTCGGCCTGCCAATCCTCGGCATTTGCTACGGCATGCAGTTGATGAGTCACATGCTGGAAGGAAAAGTAGAGCGCGCTGGCAAACGCGAGTATGGAAAAGCCGAGCTGCGCCTGCAAAATACGCACAGCCTGTATGAAAAATGGGATGCGAACGAAATCGTCTGGATGAGCCACTCCGATAAAGTGGTGGAGCTGCCGACTGGGTTCCGCGTAGACGCGGTAAGCGATAGCTGCCCGGTAGCGGCGATCAGCCATCCCGAGCGCAAGCTGTACGGCGTGCAGTTCCACCCGGAAGTTCGCCATACCGTAAAAGGAACCGAGTTCATCGGCAACTTCCTGTTCAACGTGTGCGGCT
The DNA here is from genome assembly GCF_057543335.1 of Brevibacillus sp. YAE8. NCBI lineage: Bacteria > Bacillati > Bacillota > Bacilli > Caryophanales > Paenibacillaceae > Brevibacillus > Brevibacillus sp. YAE8. Next base: position 29,113 of record NZ_BAAIYG010000034.1, on the reverse strand, counting down.
GCGAGCCTACATGGAGCATGACGACGTTCATCGAGGACGAGCTGGTGCGCATTCGCGAGACAGTCGGCGACAAGCAAGTGCTGTGTGCGCTGAGCGGCGGGGTAGACTCATCTGTAGTAGCAGCGCTGATCCACAAAGCCATCGGCGACCAGTTGACTTGCATGTTCGTAGACCACGGCCTGCTGCGCAAAGGCGAAGCAGAAAGCGTCATGGAGACATTCGCGGAGAAGTTCTCCATGAAAGTAATCAAGATCGACGCTCGCGAGCGTTTCCTGAACAAGTTGAAAGGCGTCTCCGACCCTGAACAGAAACGCAAAATCATCGGCAACGAGTTCATTTACGTATTCGATGAAGAAGCGGGCAAGCTGACAGACATGGACTTCCTCGCACAAGGCACGCTGTACACCGACATCGTGGAGAGCGGAACGGCTACCGCGCACACGATCAAGTCGCACCACAACGTAGGCGGCTTGCCGGAAGACATGAAGTTCAAGCTGATCGAGCCACTGAAAACGCTGTTCAAGGACGAGGTTCGCAAACTGGGGACCGAGCTTGGCCTGCCTGACGAAATCGTTTGGCGCCAACCGTTCCCGGGTCCTGGACTGGGCATTCGCGTTTTGGGCGAAGTTACAGAAGAAAAGCTGGAGATCGTTCGTGAATCTGATGCGATTTTGCGCGAAGAGATTGCCAAGGCAGGTCTGGATCGGGATATTTGGCAATACTTCACGGCTCTGCCGAACATGACGACAGTAGGCGTAATGGGCGACGTTCGCACCTATTCCTACACAGTAGGGATTCGCGCCGTAACCTCCATCGACGGCATGACGGCCGACTGGGCGCGCATTCCTTGGGATGTTCTGGAGAAAATCTCCACGCGCATCGTGAACGAAGTCGACAACGTAAACCGCATCGTGTACGACATTACTTCCAAACCACCAGCAACAATTGAGTGGGAATAAAATAAACCCGGATGTTCGTCTTGTTTAAAAAATGAACGTTCGTATTTTCGTTGACATTCGATATGTCACCTGATACACTTCTCAATGTGAACAGGTAATATAGGAAGGTTCGTATATTCTTGAGGATATGGCTCAAGAGTCTCTACGAGGTCGCCATTAAACGACCTGGCTACGAACAAAATGTCGACGGGATACGAATTTGTTATCATTTTAGAATTGTTCCCGGAGTGTTTTGCGAAGAGGCCAGGCGCATACTAATAGCGTCCGGGCCTTTTTTCATTGCCATTACCATAAGCATGGGGGGACTTTTCGGTGCGGAAGTATTTTGAGTTTGACAAACTGGGCACCAATTATCGCCGCGAAATCATCGCGGGCATCACTACTTTTTTGGCCATGGCGTATATTTTGGCAGTCAATCCATTCATCCTCAGCGGAGCGGATTTGCCGCCGGACTTAAAAGCCAACTACCCTGAGTTTGGCGCTGTGTTTACCGCAACAGCTCTCGCTGCGGCGATCGGTACGCTGCTCATGGGGATTCTCGGACGCTTGCCGATCGGACAGGCACCGGGGATGGGGCTGAATGCGTTTTTCACCTACACCGTTGTATTGACCATGCATATTCCTTGGCAGCAAGCATTGGCTGGGGTGTTTCTCTCTTGTACGATCTTTTTGATTCTGTCTTTGACCGGCGTTCGGGAAGCGATCATCAAAGCGATTCCGAAAGGGTTGAAATATGCGGTTTCTGCAGGGATCGGGCTGTTCATCGCGTTTATCGGCCTGAAAAACGCAGGGATCGTCGTTGCAAACGATGCGACTTTTGTCGCGTTGGGCCATCTGACCTTCTACCATGAAAACATGAAGCCGGAAGAAGTATTGGCAGCGAAAAATGCGCTGCTGGCGATTTTCGGTCTGATCGTTACCGTTGTTCTGCTTTCGCGCAAAGTTAATTCCGGTATTTTTATCGGGATGATTGTCACAGCAGTAGTCGGCATGATCTTCGGTCTGGTCAGCCTGCCGGAGCAAGTCGTGTCTGCTCCGCCGAGCCTGGCGCCGACATTCGGTGCGGCGTTCCAGTATCTCGGTGACCCGTCCGCCTTGTTCACCGTGAACATGCTGATTGTCGTACTGACGTTTTTGTTCGTGGACTTTTTCGATGCGACAGGCACGCTGCTCGGTGTAGCCAGCCAAGCTGGACTTCTGAGAGAAGACGGCAATCTGCCGCGTCCGGGAAAAGCGCTCGCTTCCGATGCGATCGCAGGGATGGCTGGCGCGGTGCTCGGTACTTCTACGACGACCGCTTATGTCGAGTCGACAGCGGGGGTAGCAGCAGGCGGCCGCTCCGGTTTTACCGCGATTGTGACAGGGATCATGTTCCTGTTGGCCCTGTTCTTCTCGCCGCTGCTCGCGATCGTGACTCCGGCGGTTACCGCTCCGGCGCTCATTATCGTCGGTGTACTGATGGCTTCGCACATTGCGCAGGTGGCATGGAATGACCTGGACGAAGCGTTCCCGGCGTTCTTGACCATTCTCCTGATGCCGCTGACGTACAGTATCGCAACTGGAATTGCGACTGGCTTCATCGTCTATCCGGTAATGAAGGTGCTGAAAGGCAAAGCGCGTGAAGTGCATCCGGCGATGTACGTTCTGTTCTTCGTCTTCCTGGCCTACTTCATCTGGCTGCGCGAATAGGATTTTTTGGAAAAAAGGCTTCCTGTCTACTGGACGGGGAGCTTTTTTTGCGCTATGATAGGAAAAATCTTTTTTTGGCGGAGGGACCATTCATGTTTGCATCAATCACGTTCCTTCAACAGCATCACCACGGCTAGAGCGTTTGTATCTTCGGAAATTTTTCCGCAGGTGCAAGCGCTTCTTGTGCTTTGTGCCTGCGGTGGTGATTTTTTTGTAGCCATGCGGGCATGAAGTTGCCTCGCATGGCTATTTTTGTTTGGACGATGGACGAAAAAAGAAAGGATGATTCGGATGGACAGCACAGTGTTGAAGAGTGTCAAAGGCACGAAAGATTTTATGCCGCCGGAGCAAATGCAGCGCAACTGGATACGGCGAACGCTGGAGGAAGTGTTCGAGGCGTATGGCTGCAAGCCGTTGGAGACGCCCACGCTCCAGTATTATGAACTGTTGGCATCGAAATACGGCGGTGGAGACGAGATTTTGAAGGAGGTGTACCGCCTGCGCGACCAAGGGGAGCGGGAGCTGGCGCTGCGCTACGATCTGACCGTGCCGCTGGCGAAGGTCGTCGGGATGAATCCGGAGATGCGGCTGCCGTTCAAGCGCTATGAGATCGGTAAAGTGTTCCGCGACGGTCCGGTCAAAACGGGGCGGCTGCGCGAGTTTATCCAATGCGACGTCGATATCATCGGCACGTCCTCGATGCTCGCCGAGGCGGAGCTAATCAGCATGGCTTTTGCCGCGTTCGCCAAGCTAGGGCTTGAGGTGTACATCGAGGTCAACAACCGCAAGCTGCTGTCAGGGGTGCTGCAGGAGTTGGGCGTTCCGGGCGAGCGCGCGGCAGATGTCATGCTGTCGCTCGACAAGCTGGCGAAAATCGGAGTGGAAGGCGTGCAAGGTGATCTGCGGGAGCGCCAGGTAGAGGAGCCGCTGGTGGCGGCGATCACGTCCTTTTTGCAAAAGGGAGCGCTGGCGCTGGATGCTTTGGCGCAGCAGTTTTCCTCCGAGCTTGTGCAGCAAGGCGTGCAGGAGCTTCAGCAACTGTTTGCCTACCTGCGGGGAGCGGGCGTGACTGGCGAGGTGCGGTTCTCTCCGTTTTTGGCGCGGGGGCTGGGGATATACACCGGGACGGTTTACGAGATATTTTTGCAGGATCAAAGCATTACTTCCAGTATCGGGAGCGGCGGCAGGTACGATGAGATTATCGGGCGGTTTTTGGGCGATGGGCGGGAATATCCGGCCGTGGGGATATCGTTTGGCCTGGATGTGATTCTCGCTGCGCTGTCCTTGCGAGCCGAAAGAGCACGGCCTGCCGCAGATGTCCTCGTCATTCCGCTGGGGACAGAGGAGCTTAGCCTCGGGCTGGCTAACCGGTTGCGCGCGGACGGTCTAAGAGTGGAGCTGGAGCTTGCGGGCCGGAAGCTGAAAAAGGCGCTCGACTACGCTAACAAAGAAGGAATTGCCTATGTGCTGATCTACGGCGAGAACGAGGTGAACAGCGGACAGGTGGTAGCGCGGGACATGCGCGAAGGAAGCGAGCAAACGGTACCGCTCGGCCTCGTCTCAAGCTGGCTTGGCGAACGGATATGATTCGATAGTCTTTTGCTGCCACTTTCGGTACGATAGAGAAAAAGGGGGCGAAGGCATGCGCAAATGGGTCTTATGGCTTGGGTGCAGCAGTCTGGTAGCGATAGCGGCATGGGGACTCCCGGCAAAGGCGAACGCGGAGAAGCTTTTGCAAAAGCCGCTCTACCAGGCGGATGTACAGATTGATCCCGTGAAAAAAGAAGTAACCGGAAGCGTAGCGATCACTTTTTGGCCGGAGGACCCGCAACGTGCCTATCTCCATCTCTATCCGGACGTATTTACCGAACAACATGAAGGAATGCTATGGGAGGAACTTTTAGGCAAGGAACCTGTACTTGGTACGTATGCTAATAACAGGCTTGCAGTCGATGGGAAAATGGTTGTCGGTCAAAAGGAGCGGCATATTTTGCAGGTACCGTTGCAAGCGAACGAACAGTCCGGCGCTGCAGCAAGCCCACGCAGGATTCAACTCGATTTTGCCATGAAGCTCCCTCATAACGATGGGAGAATGTCGTACGATGACCACGCGATTTGGCTGGGCAACTGGCTGCCGATTCTCGCGGTACACGAGCAGGCAGGCTGGCGTCTCGATGCGTACGAGCCTGTCGGCGATCCGTTTTACAGCGAGATCGCCGACTACGAAGTAAACGTCACGTATCCCGCAGGCTATCAGTTGGCCAGCACGGCAGCGGATGCCGGGGCGGAAGTAGCAGCTTCGCCAGCTACGTCTGGAGGAAAAAAGACGGTTCGGCTGCGCGTGGAAAATGTGCGCGACTTCGCGCTCGTGCTTATGGACTCGACTTATCAAAAAGCGGAAACAAAGGCGGGCAATACGCTCGTTCGCACGTGGTGGCGCCAGGGGGATGACGAGCTTTTGGCCAAGCGCATCCACGAGGCCGGAGCAAAGTCGCTCGCTTATTTTCAGGAACAACTCGGCGCGTACCCTTATGCGGAGTACGATGTGGTGCGGACAGGCGGAGCGATCAACGGCATGGAATACCCTGCCCTGGTGTTTTTGGACGGGCGTCATTTCGCGGCGGGGGCAGAGACGGGAATTGTTACGGTTGCGCACGAGACGGCGCATCAATGGTTTTACGGGCTGCTCGGCAACGATCAACTGCGCGAGGCGTGGCTGGATGAAGGGTTTACCGAGTATGTGACGCTCGCCTTTCTCTCTCGGGAGTATCCGCTGACAGGCGCGGAACGGGTGCGCAGGCGTCTGGAAAACGGCATTTTTGTCCAGTGGTACGTAAAAGAAGAGCTGCGTCCCTGGCAGGCGCTCTCTGCTTTTCCCGCCAACCAGAGCTACAGCGATCTCGTCTATTCCCGGACGTCGTCCATGCTTTGGCTGCTGCGGGGAGCGTGGGGCGAAGAACGGCTGCATGACGTGCTGCGCGAGTATGTGCAAACGTACCGTTATCAAAACGTCAGCGGAGAACAGTGGGAAGCGTTTCTGTCCCGGGCGGCGGGAGAAGACGCGCGTGCTTTTCTGGATTATTGGATGAAGCTGGACATGTCCCGGCAGGAGCAGGCCGCGGCCTGGCTGGAACGCCAGCGTGACAAACAGCGAAAGTAAGCGAAGGCAGGGGAGTGCCATGTGGCGCAAGCATTGGGTGGTCAGCATGGTAGTAGGGATGGCTCTGGCAGGCATTTTGTGGAGTAGTTCGTGGACGGGACAGGCCGAGGCCGATGTCGCGGTAATCGCCAGTCCACAGCAGACGCCGGCAGCGATCACGTACAGCGCAGATGTGTGGCTGGACATGAACGAACGTATCGTGACAGGCGTGCTGACGGCCCGGTTTGTCCCGCAGGATGACAAAGCTTTTTTTCATCTGTATCCAAATGCTTTTGCCAAACAGGCAGACCTTGGCACGGCGAACTGGGAGCAGGTGCTTGGCAAGCAGCGAGAGCCAGGCGGCATCACGATTACAGCCGTCAAGGTGGATGGACGGGAGGCCGGCATTCGCTACGAAGGAAAGACGAACACGCTGCTGCGCGTGCCGCTCCCGGCGAAAAAGCCGTCCGCCGAGGCTGTCGTGGAGCTTGGCTTCCGCCTGCAGGTTCCTTACAACAACGGACGGCTCTCCTACCACGACCATGCGATGTGGCTGGGGAACTGGCTGCCGATCTTGGCGGTCAAGGATAGCGGCGGCTGGCGGCTCGACCCGTACACGGCGATTGGCGATCCTTTTTACAGTGAAGTGGCGAATTATCATTTGCGCGTTCATTTGCCGGAAGGATATCAGCTCGCTACGACGGGGCTGGAGAGTGCAGCCGTCATCACGCAGACAAGGCCGCAGCGGCAAAGTATATATGAACTGGATGCATGGAACGTTCGTGATTTTGCCATGGTCGTCATGGACGGCACGTACCAGGCGGTGTCCGGAAAAGTCGGGGAGACTATCGTTCGGACATGGTCGCAGCAGGGCGACGATCCGGCGGCTGTGAAAAGCTTGCACGAGACGGCGATGGAGTCGCTCGACTATTACGGGAAGCAGTTTGGCACCTATCCGTACAAGGAGTACGACGTCGTCAAGACAGGCGGCTTTTTCGGGGGCATGGAGTACCCGAGCCTCGTCTTCATCGAGGAGGAGTTTTTCAATACGGCGGACAACATGGGCGCAGCCGTCGTCGCGCACGAAACGGCCCATCAGTGGTTCTACGGCATCGTCGGCAACGACGAGGTGCGCGAGGCGTGGCTTGACGAGAGCTTGACCGACTACGCGACGATGGCTTTTTTGCAGGAAAAGGACCCGAAGCGATCTCAGGCGTACATCCGGCTGAGACAAGGCCAGTCCCGCGCAGCCGAAGCGTATGCCAAACGAGGGATTTCCGCCGAGACGAGCGTGGCGGCCTTCCCGGACTGGAAAAGCTACAACGAGCTTGTGTACGGGCGCTCCGGCGTCATGTGGTGGACGTTGCGGGAAGCGTGGGGAGCCGAGCGGCTGAATCGGCTTTTGCGGCAGTACGTGAGCGAGCACCAGTACAAGCTGGCGAGCGGCGGCCAGATCAAGAAGCTGGTCTCGGCGGCAGCCGGGGCAGACGCAACGCCGTTTTTCGAATATTGGCTGCATGTGCGGCTGGACTCCGCAGCGGCGGCAAAAGAGTGGCTGGAAAAAGGTAAACACGAATGATGATATCCAACCTATTTTAAAATGTTCGGAAGCGAGGTTGACAGGCAAACTTTCTCCCTGCTACACTGTGTATGTTGATAGCAAACGAGTACGAATAGCCCAGGCGATGAGTACGGCCGCAAAAGCCGTTAGTCGGTTGGGTTTTCTTCTGATGATACAAAACGTAGGGGGCGAATGGTTCATGCTACAGCCTTTGGTGGGCGTCATTATGGGCAGCACGTCAGACTGGGAAACGATGAAGGAAGCATGCGCAATTCTCGATGAGCTCAAGGTACCGTACGAAAAGAAGGTCGTTTCCGCGCACAGAACGCCTGATTTGATGTTTTCGTATGCCGAAAGCGCAAAAAGCCGCGGTCTGGAAGTCATCATTGCGGGAGCGGGGGGCGCAGCCCATTTGCCAGGGATGGTGGCGGCGAAAACGGAGCTGCCTGTAATTGGCGTACCTGTGAAGTCGTCCAACCTGAACGGATTGGATTCGCTTTTGTCCATCGTGCAAATGCCAGGCGGGGTGCCTGTCGCCACTGTCGCCATCGGCAAGGCGGGCGCGATCAATGCGGGGCTGCTCGCTGCGCAAATTTTGGGGATCAAATATCCGGATGTGCAAGCGCGCTTTGTGGCAAGACGCGATGAGGTGCGCAAAAAAGTGCTGGAGGCTGGCGAACTGGAATGACGACCAAACAGAGCAAGCAAATCAAACCAGGATCGACTCTCGGAATACTCGGCGGCGGACAGCTTGGCCGCATGATCGCCCTCGCTGGACGAGCTATGGGTTATCGCTTTGTGACGATGGACCCGACTGCAGATGCTCCGTGCGGACAAACGGCGGATCGGCAAATTGTCGCCAGCTACGACGACGTGGAAGCAGCGATGCAGCTCGCCTCTGTCAGTGATGTCATTTCCTACGAATTTGAAAATGTGGACGCACAGGTCGCGGAAGTGCTGGAGAGCCATGCCTACGTGCCGCAGGGCAGCCGCCTTTTGCGCATCACACAGAACCGGATTTCCGAAAAGACGGCGATTCGCGAAATCGGCATTCCCGTCGCGCCTTTTCGCGTAGTTGGCAGTTTGCAAGATTTGCAGGCGGCAGTAGCCGAGCTGGGGCTGCCTGCGGTCATGAAAACGGCGACAGGAGGCTACGATGGCAAAGGGCAGTGGGTTTTGCGCAGCGAGGACGAGCTGGCGGAGGCGTACGAGACGCTGGCCAAGGCAGGAACAGAGTTGATCGTGGAGCAGTTCGTGCCGTTCCAGATGGAGCTGTCCGTGATCGCGGCGCGCAATCCAGACGGGGAGCTGGCTGTTTTTCCGGCGGCGGAAAACATTCACCGGGAAAACATCCTGCATTTGAGCATCGTGCCAGCCCGCGTTCCGGCGGAAGTAAAGACACGCGCAGAAGAAATCGCCCGCACGATTGTAGAAAAGCTCGACGTCGTGGGACTGATCGCAGTGGAAATGTTTTTGACCGCAGACGGGCAGTTGTACGTCAACGAGCTGGCGCCACGCCCGCACAACTCCGGCCATTACACGATGGACGCTTGTGTGACCTCGCAGTTTGAGCAGCACGTTCGGGCGGTTTGCAACCTGCCTTTGGGCTCGACGGAGTTGCTCTCTCCCGTCGTGATGGTTAATATTTTGGGAGAGCACCTGCAGCCTGTCTTGGATCAAATCGACAAGCTGCCGCGCACGGCCAAGCTGCATTTGTACGGAAAAGCGGAAAGCAAGGCGAAGCGGAAGATGGGGCATATCAACGTGCTCGCCCCTACTGTGGAAGAAGCGCTCACCCACATTGATGAGCTGAAAATCTGGACGAATCCATCGGAGGTATAATCATGATCGAACGTTATTCCCGCCCGGAAATGCGCGCCATTTGGACGGAAGAAAACAAATTCAAGGCATGGCTGGAAGTAGAGATTCTCGCGTGTGAAGCATGGTCCAAGCTGGGTGTCATCCCGGAAGAGGACGTGAAAAAGCTGTGGGAAAAGGCCAGCTTTGACATCAAGCGCATCTACGAGATCGAGGAAGAGACGCGTCACGACGTGGTGGCGTTTACCCGCGCGGTATCCGAGACTTTGGGCGAAGAGAAGAAATGGGTGCACTACGGCCTGACCTCTACAGACGTAGTGGACACGGCGCTGTCCTACCTGCTGCGCCAGGCGAACGAAATTTTGGAAAAAGACATCGAGGACTTCATCGCGATTTTGGCGGACAAAGCGCGCGAGCACAAAGATACGGTTTGCATGGGCAGAACGCACGGCGTGCATGCCGAGCCGACGACATTCGGCTTGAAGCTCGCTTTGTGGCACGAAGAAATGAAGCGCAACCTGGCGCGTTTCCGGGCGGCGAAAAAAGAAGTGGCGTACGGCAAAATCTCCGGCGCAGTCGGTACGTATGCGAACATCGACCCGTTCGTGGAAGCGTACGTTTGCGAAAAACTCGGCCTGACTCCGGCTCCGATCTCCACGCAAACGCTGCAACGTGACCGCCACGCCGAATACATGGCGACATTGGCGCTGATCGCAACGTCGCTGGAGAAGTTCGCAACCGAAATCCGCGGCCTGCAAAAGAGCGAAATGCGCGAGGTGGAAGAAGCGTTTGCCAAAGGTCAAAAAGGCTCCTCCGCCATGCCGCACAAGCGCAACCCGATCGGCAGCGAGAACATTTGCGGTCTGGCGCGCGTCATCCGCGGCCATATGCTCACTTCCTATGAAAACGTGTCTCTCTGGCACGAGCGGGATATTTCCCACTCCTCCGCAGAGCGCGTGATTTTGCCAGACGCGACTCAGGCGCTGAACTACATGCTGCGCCGCTTCATGAACATCGTGAAAAACTTGACCGTGTTCCCGGAGAACATGAAGCGCAACATGGACCGTACTTTCGGTCTGATCTACTCCCAGCAAGTGATGCTCAAGCTGATCGAAAAAGGCATGAGCCGCGAGCAAGCATACGACACTGTCCAGCCGCGCGCGATGCAGGCTTGGGAAGAGCAGCGCTCCTTCCGCGCCATCGTGGAGGAGGACGCCACTGTCAGCTCCACGTTGACCAAGGAAGAGCTGGATGAGTGCTTCGATTACCGTTACCACCTGAAGCATGTGGATACGATTTTCCAACGTCTTGGTTTGTTGTGATATATAGTAGCTTTGAAACGATAATGAAGGAACGTCCCTGTTGAACGCGGGGGCGTTTTTTTGTGCTCGAAGTCTGGTGTAAACGAAAAAATTTTGCACAGAGGTGAGCAACTTTCTCTTTTTTTTTACCTAGTTAGTGAAAGCGAAGAACTGACCGGTCAAATCTCGCTTAATAAAAAATGAAGGTGGTTGTGAATATGTCGAAGAGAATGCGAGCTTTACATGTGTATACAGGAAAAGGTTATGGAACGGTAGACGCTTCTATGCTGGATAACCTGTATAAGAAAAACATTTTTGAACTTGTAGTTCATCTTGGTAATATGGAGAAAGTAAAGTTTGACTATCAACTGGGCACATCTCATCAAAATGAGGTTATTGACCAAATGATCTCTGATTTGAAAGACTTTCTTCCTGAGTTTAGAGCGTCTCGGCTTTGGAGCAAGAGCTTGTACATCTCATTGCCTGCCCTTAACAACAACATCTCTACTATTCAAAATGTAGATAAATTTTATTCATTTTACTTAGATTTTTTGAAGAAAGCAAAAAAAGCATGCATCGATATTTTGGGATCTGACGCTTTGATTGCATTCGTGGATGGCTTTTATTTCCGTACAGAGACCATTTTCCCGATTGACCAAAAAATCAGCGCTACGAAACCAACATCCAATAAGATGGTCAAACTGTTGAACGACTTGGCTTTTGAAATCCGCAATACGTATGAAGTACAATTCATGTGGTGCCCATACTATGGTTATGGCACCTATGCGGATAACATCACACATAATCTTGGGATTATTGCAAACCGAACAGATATTTTTGATATTATTTGCATTCAACCACAATACTATTTCCAGGGAAGCGCCTACAAGAAAAACGTAGATCGAGTCTATACAAGTGCTTTTGAAAAAAATGTCGTTGATATAAATGGGAATCCCGTCGGAGGAGGAAGAACGAGTTTTGCTACAGCATTAATCGGAGTAAATATGGAGGCAGATGATAACTTCAGAAGTAGCCGTAAAGCTGAATTTGACTACTACATCCAGCAATTTCAAAGTCTTACTTCAAAAGCTCCGATGGTATTTTACTGTGGTTCGACGGCTAATCTTGTGAAAAATACTCCACTTGTTAATGCCATTCGTGACTTTTATGTGGTTTAAGATTGCAGAAAAAACGAAGTGAATCTCACTTCGTTTTTTTCGTGTTGAACTCAACATCTCTTTCCTTAATCTTGAAAATATTACCACTTTGGTCATGTACATGATTAAAAAAGTAGGCGAACGTGACAATCCGTTCATTCTTGTTATTGTAGTTTTCTTCTTTTAAGGGAAGACCTGTCGAGGTATCAATATAAGCAATTTGGTAAATGCCACCTTTTGGCTCTACGATAGTTTTCAACTTTTTGACTTGCTTTCCACCATAGTTTTCAAAACCTATCTCTTTCCATACACTTGCGTCTTGGTACCCTTTAACCATTTTCTCAAACAATGACTCATTTGGTGTATAGTGATAAACCATGCTTTCCGCGCTAATTGTCTCCTTGTCTTGAAAATACTGATCGTTTCGTTGATCGCCTGTTATTGGATTATGCCATGTTTCAAAGAGCGTAACCGAAGTGGCGTCTACTCTGATTAATTTTACATGTTCAATCAATGAGTGAGATTGCATGGTTGATGTTTGTTCAACTGGGCTATTTGCCAAAGCAGTAGGGGCCATGAGCCCTGAGAATCCAAGGGAGACGGCCAAAGCCAGCGGAGCGAGAAATAAAGCTTTTTTCAAATACATTACCTCCCAAAATGTGTTTTCCTTCATACAATATAGACTCCAAAAAAAGGAAAAAGTTTCGTGGATATATGGTAAAAATAAACAAATAGGTCTTTATATACAAAGGGTTATATCCTTATTTTACTATTTTTTGAAAAAGTGAGCAAAAACCTCTTCTTTTTACCTATATAGTGGGAGGGGTTTTATGTTCGGAAGTTTTACTTAAAGAAAATGTCCTGAAGCAATTAAAACGATTCGCATGGAAGTTACAGTATAAAGCGAAAAAGCAATACCGTAGGGAAGTTTTTATGGGCGATGAAAAATGGGACATCGGTCGCACAGAAGAAATCGACTCTCAGTTATTTGTAGAGGAACTGCTTAACACCTTACCGGACCGAGAACGTTTTATTATTAGGCAGGTGATTATTGAAGGAAGGACAGAACGAGAGGTTGCAAAAGAACTACGTATCTCTCCTTCTCGTCTCCATGCGTGCAAAGTCCAAGGATTGAAACGGCTTCGCCAGCAAATTTCATCAATTTAGAGAGTGGAAAAGTATGGATGGAAAATTCATGTTGGTGGCGCTGTTTTATAAAATTACTCCTAAATAAGTGGAGGCGCATTATTGGGGACCCTCATGAGCCAGCAAAAAATGTGCAAAGAACTAAAAAGCATAAAAAAATAAATTTCTTGTTGGTGATCCCCGTTCCAAAAGGATATCCCTAAAGACTGTTTTGCAAGCTGGCTGTAACCAAACATGTAGCGCTCTCGTACCTACCTGTGCGAGAGCTTACAAGCAGCCTATAAGTACCTTACAAAAGTGTAAGCTTCTTGAAATATAACTCGATGGTTCCTGCTTCTGATCCGTCTTACAATGAGAGCAACTCATACGGATGACGAAATGGGAGATCGATCATGAATACTGCAATCATTTATCCGAAACCGAATCAACGACAAATTTACGAAGATTATTCCGCCAAAATATACCGCTATTTCCGCTACCGCGTGAAAAACGTCTGGGACGTGGAAGACCTGACAACGACTGTATTCATCAAAGTGTACTCCAAGCTCGACCAGTACGATGGCCGCCATCCTTTTGGCGCCTGGATTTTCCGGATTGCGCACAACGCGTTGATCGACTACATGCGCAAAAAAAGGGAGTGCCCGGTTGACCAGGAGACGTTCAGCACGCTGACGGCTACTGACAAGCTGCCGGAGGAATGCGTTTTGACACAGGAGACGACGGAAGGGCTGTGGCAAAAGGTACACACGCTGACGAAGGACCAGCGCAACGTCATCTCTTTGCGCTATCTCGCCGATCTGCGCATGAACGAGATCGCCGAGATTTTGGGCAAGACCGAAGCGTCTGTCAAAATCCTGCATTTTCGCGGAATTAAAAAACTGCAGCAAATGATGGAAGCAAAAGCATGAGGGTGGAGGTTTCGTTCCACCCTTTTTGTATGGGAAAAAGCCGAACGAATCCATCTGGCAACGGGCTTTGGCGCAATTGGCGCAGCCCAGTTTTCTAGTGGTATAGTAGAAGGAGGAGTAGCAGGAGACGCACGAGGAGAGGAGTATGAGCGAATGTCTACGATCATGATTGTAGAAGACGACCCGAAAATCAACCAGCTTTTGCAGGAGCAACTGGAAAAATACGGATTTCAAACGGTCAATGTAGAGCATTTTGATCGCGTCATGGAAGTGTTCGTAAGCAAGCGGCCTGATCTGGTGCTATTGGATGTGAACTTGCCCAAGTTCGATGGCTTTTACTGGTGCAGACAGATGCGGCAGGAGTCCAACTGCCCGATTTTGTTCATCTCTGCGCGGGAGAGCAAGATGGACCAGGTGATGGCGCTGGAAAACGGAGCGGACGACTACATCACCAAGCCGTTCGATTACGATGTGGTGCTGGCGAAAATTCGCAGCCAACTTCGCCGCGCCTACGGCCAATACGCGCCGCAGGAAGGGGAGCGCACCGTGGAGGTCGCGGGGCTGAAGCTGTTTTTGGAGCGGATGGAGCTTTCGATGAACGATACGAAGATCGAGCTGAGCAAAAAAGAAGCGCTGTTGCTGGAAGCGCTGATGAACCAATACCCGCGCGTCGTCAGCCGCGAGCGGCTGCTGGAAAAGCTGTGGGACGAGCAGTTCGTCGATGAAAACACGTTGAATGTCTACATCACGCGTGTGCGCGGAAAGCTGAAGGACATCGGGCTGGAAGGCGCGGTTGAGACTGTGCGCGGCTCCGGCTACCGTCTGCGGGCAACATGGGAGGACGGACAATGAGGTTGTTCCTTCGGGATCAATGGGCATTTGCTGCCTTTTTTCTCGTTCAGCTCATTTTGTTGATTCTGATTTTTGCCATGGACGGGTACTGGAACGAATCGCTGATGATTTACGTCGTGTTTCTCTCCGTCTTTTTTGCCGGGGCGTTTTTGGTTGTCCGCTATTTGACGCACCGTCTGATTTACCAGCGATTGAGCAAGCCGGTGGAGTCGCTGGAGGAGCTGACGCAGACGTACGGCAACGCGGCTTTGTGCCGGGCGATGGATGAGAAAAGTCTGGAGCAGTATCGGCTCTACAAGGAGCAGCTTCACGCCTACGAGAACAAGCAGCGCGATTATACGACGTTTATCCAGCAATGGGTGCATCAGATGAAAACGCCGATCTCGGTCATCCACCTGTTGCTGCAAAACGAGGACGATCCGAAGTCCGAGAGCATCCGCGAAGAAGTCGACCGGATCAAGCGCGGATTGGAAACGGTGCTGTACATAGCGCGACTGGACCGTTTTGAACAGGACTTTTTGATCGAGCCGGTGTCGCTTCGCACGCTTGCGCAAAACGTGCTGGCTGAAAACAAGCGGCTGTTCATTCGCAACCAGGTGTACCCGGAGCTGAAAATCGAACAAGACTG
This sequence comes from Brevibacillus sp. YAE8, assembly GCF_057543335.1. Classification (NCBI taxonomy): domain Bacteria; kingdom Bacillati; phylum Bacillota; class Bacilli; order Caryophanales; family Paenibacillaceae; genus Brevibacillus; species Brevibacillus sp. YAE8. The sequence continues at coordinate 13,955 of NZ_BAAIYG010000034.1, read as the reverse complement.
GCGGGTGGAGTCCGACGACAAATGGCTTTCGTTTGTGCTCAACCAGCTTTTGACCAACGCCGTCCGTTATTCGGCAGGCAAAAGCAACAAGGTCACGATCCGCGCCTACGAACGCGGGTCGCATCTCGTCCTCGAAGTGCAGGACTACGGCATCGGGATTCCGGCAGAAGACATCCAGCGGGTGTTCAAGCCGTACTTCACAGGGGAAAACGGCCGCAAGTATCCGGAGTCGACCGGGATGGGGCTTTATTTGGTCAAGGAAATTTGCGGGCGGCTGCACCATGGCGTGGAAATGGAATCGAAAGTGGGAGAGGGCACGACAGTCCGCATCGTCCTGTCTGCAGTGGTGCCAACCTTACAAGAACGTAAGAATGATGAAAGTTAATTCGATAGCTGGAAAACGCGCGTCCTCGTATAGTGGATAGTGGGATGTCAGAGGAAAGGGGAAAGACGTATGGAAATGCTTGCGGTGAACAGTCTGAGCAAAATATACGGAGGCAAGATCACATACCGCGCGTTGACGGATATCGATTTTTCGATTCGCAAAGGGGAATTTGTCGGTATCATGGGCCCATCGGGCAGCGGGAAAACAACGCTATTGAACATGATTTCGACCATTGACTCCCCGACATCCGGGACTGTTCTCTTGAATGGAACGAATCCGCACTTGTTGAAAAAAGACAAGCTGGCGCTGTTCCGTCGCCGCGAACTGGGCTTTGTTTTTCAGGACTTCAATTTGCTCGATACGCTGACGATCGGGGAAAACATCGTGCTGCCGCTGACGCTGGAAAACGTGAAGGTCCAGACGATGGAGGAAAAGCTGCAAAGCGTGGCGACGAAGCTGGGAATCCAGGATATTTTGGAGAAGCGTACATACGAGGTGTCAGGCGGCCAGCGCCAAAAGACGGCCATCGCCCGCGCGATCATCCACTCCCCTTCGCTGTTGCTCGCCGATGAACCGACAGGCAATCTCGATTCCAAGTCTTCGCGGACGGTCATGGAGACGCTGGAAGCGATCAATAAAACAGACAATACGACGATGATGATGGTCACGCACGATCCGCTGGCAGCCAGCTATTGTCACCGGGTCATTTTTATCAAGGACGGACAGTTGCACAACGAAATGTATCGGGGGGAGAACCGCCAGGCGTTTTTCCAAAAGATTATTGACGCGCTGTCGTTCTTGGGAGGGAACACGTATGACCTTTCGACAATTCGCGTGTAATAATGTTTTGCGCAACAAACGCACTTATGCTGCTTTTTTCATGAGCAGCGTGTTTTCCGTCATGATCTTTTTCGTGTACGCGATGTTCATTTTTCATCCGGGAATCGTCGGCGAGGAGATTCATGAATCGGTTGCAACCGGGATGATCGTCGCCGAATACGTCATCTTTTTGTTCTCTTTCTTTTTTCTCTTCTATTGCGTCGGCGCGTTTTTGAAAAAGCGCGAGAAGGAATTCGGGATATTGTTCATGCACGGCATGACGCCGCTGCAGCGAAACCTGCTGATTTTTATGGAAAACATGCTCATCGGGATCGTCGCGATCGCTTTTGGCATCGGGCTTGGCATGGTGCTCGCCAAGCTGTTTTTCCAGTTCGCGGGCTTCCTGCTGGATGTGAAGGCGCTCGGCTTTTACCTCCCGTGGAAGGCGATCGGGCTGACAGTCGTCGCTTTTCTTATCCTGTTCGCCGCCATCTCGCTGTTCACGGTGCTGCTGCTTAGAAGCCGGAGCTTGCTGGAGCTTTTGCAGGGCAGCCGGCGCCCCAAGCGGGAGCCAAGCGCGTCGATTGCGCTGTCGATTGTGGCAGTGGCGCTGCTTTGTATGAGCTATGCGCTGGCGCTGACGGCGGACGGCATATACGTGGTGGCGCTTGTGCTGCCTGTCACGGCTTTGACTGTCGTCGGGACGTATTTACTGTTCACGCAGCTTAGCGTGATCCTGATCGAGTTTTTGAAGAAGCGGCGCTTCATCTATTGGCGGCGCACGAATCTGTTGACGCTGTCTGATCTCTCCTACCGGATGAAGGATAACGCCAGAATGTTTTTTTTGGTCTGCATCGTGTCGACGGTCGCCTTTTGCGCGATCGGGACGCTGGCGGCATTGGCCGGGTCGATCCAGGAGACGGTCGTGAAAACGAATCCGTTTGCGTTCGAATACCAGACCAAGGCGGAGAATGCCGCCAAGGACGCGCATTTGCGGCTGATTGAAAACAGCTTGCAGCAAGGAGGCTTTTCCTTTGAAAAGTACCAGGTGTCGATGCGGGTGCTTCCGGAGCAGGTGAATGACGAGACGGTCGGGGTGGTCAAGCTGTCCGACTACAACCGTTTTGCGATGGCGGCGAACTCGCGCGAGCTGCAAATGGCCGACAACGAAGTGTTTATCCTGCTCAGATGGTTCGGCGATGCGGTTGAGGAGCAGACGTTAAAGGTCGGCGGGCAGGAGCTTGTGGTCAAAACGGACACGAAAATGAATCCATTGATTCACGGCATCGAGTTTGCACGGCTGGCGGTCGTGCCGAACAAAGTGTACGATCAGCTTCGCGACTTGCGGGAGGAGCAGCGCTTTGCCTACGATGTTCCGCGCTGGAAGGACACCCAGGAGATCAGCCTCAAGCTGGGAGAGGAAATCCAGCATTACACGGACATCTACTCGTTTTCGGCGCGCGCGCCCGTCTATCACCAGATGAAGCAGATGGCGAACACGGGGCTGTTTGTCGGGCTGTTCGTCGGCGTGCTGTTTTTCGTAGCGGCGGCGAGCTTCCTGTACTTCCGTTTGTACACCGATCTGGAAAACGACAAAAGGCATTACGGAGCGATTGCGAAAATCGGACTGACGGACGCCGAGCTGACGAGAATCGTGACGACCCAGATTGCGCTGTTGTTCTTCGTGCCGATACTGGTGGCGATCATCCACAGCATGGTGGCGTTCGTGTCGCTGCAAAGCTTGCTGAAAATCTTGCTCGTCGCATCCGTCGCCAAGCCGACAGCGATCGTGCTGTGCAGCTTTGTCATCGTGCAGGCGGTCTACTTCTGGATTATCCGCAATCGGTATTTGTTCCATTTGAAGCGCTCGATGAACCGGATATGAAGGGCGTTTCGCTTTGTTTCGCTAATGCCAGCAGGCAAACTGGCATAGGATAAGGGAAGAGATGCGCGAGGAGGGAAAGGGATGGATCAGGAGACGTGGATGGGGCAAGCCGTCAGCATTGCGCTGGACAATGTGAAGGAGAGCCACGGCGGGCCTTTTGGCGCGATTATCGTCAAAGACGGGCAAATCGTCGGACGGGGCCGCAATGAAGTGACAGCGATGAACGATCCGACCGCACATGCGGAGGTGCAGGCGATTCGCGAGGCGTGCCGCAAGCTGGGCACTTTTCAGTTGAGCGATTGCGAGCTGTACACGAGCTGCGAGCCGTGCCCGATGTGTTTGGGAGCGATTTACTGGGCGCGGCCGCGAGCCGTCTACTACGCCTGCACGAAAGAAGACGCAGCAAGCGTCGGATTCGACGACCATTTTATTTACGAGCAAATCATGCTGCCGCACGAAGAACGCAGCATTCCTTTCCGGCAAATCGAGCTGGAAAATCGTCAGAGCCCGTTTGTAGCCTGGTCGCAAGCGGAGAAGCGAATCGAATATTGAAACGCCGTTGTTAGCTATACAGCCGCTTCATTTAATGGAGCGGCTGTTTTTTTTGTTTATATAGATCAAAAATATGATAAAGAAAAATAAAAAAATGAAAATGCTTTCAAAAAGAAACTTTCTGAAAAATACTTGCATCAGGTCGTGATTCGTATTATATTAACAACAATCGTTACGTAATTCGACTAAGATATTAAAATAACAACCGCAAATAGGTTTGTTTTCCAATAAACAAGACGAATAAAGGAGTGTTTATATGGAGGAGAAATTCCGCCGTTCCCTGTATCCGGAGCTTGACGATACGGACTACGGGATTATCCGGGCGCTGCAGCAAAATGCACGCTTGCCTTTTACCCAGATTGCCAAAGACCTCGGGGTAACCGAAAAAACGATTCGCATGCGCGTTCAGCAGTTGCAGGATGAAGGAACGCTGAGTCTCGTCGGCATCGTCAATCCGGTCAAGGCTGGCTTGCACGTCCAGGCGATCATCCAGATAGCTGTCGAGGCGGAAAAGCTCGACGAAGTCGTCGCCGCGTTGAATGAGATCGTGGAAATCCGATTGATCGTGTTGACCTCCGGCGACTATCAGTTGTTCACGCAAGTATTGGTCAGAAGCTACGAAGAATTATCGGAATTTTTGATGAAAAAGCTCTACAAAGTGCCGGGCATCGTGCGGACAAACGTCATCAACGAGCTGAAAATCTTGAAATCCAAATACAACTTCGTCCGCTAAGGCGAAGCGAAAACCTCGGAAGGGGGAATGCCATCGGACGAATGAGCCGTTGGGATTGTCGTTTCATTGCTTAGAGCCAACAAAAAAAGAGAAAAGGGGTCATTCTATGTTTTCGACCAAGATGAGCAAAGCAATGCTCAGTGCCGTGCTGGGGACGGTTTTACTGGTAACAGGATGTGGAGGAGGAAGCGGGACAGGAACTGCCGATAGCGGAAGCACAGCGACGGCGCCTGCCACTGGCAAAAAAGTCATCAACATCGGGCTGAAGGCAGATCCGCCTTCGATGGACCCGAGCATCTCCACTTCTCTCTACGATCGCCAAGTTTACGCGAGCCTTTACGACAAGCTGTTTGACATCGACGCAGAGGGCAAGATCGTCCCGATGCTGGCTGAATCGTACGAGGTTACGCCAGATGGCAAAACCTACACAATGAAGCTCAAGCAAGGCGTGAAGTTCCACGATGGCACCGAGTTTGACGCCGAGGCAGTCAAATTCAACTTCGACCGCAACATTTCCGGCGAGAAGTCCCGCCGCAAAGGCGAGTTGAAGTTCGTTGAGTCTGTGACGGTCGTCGATAAAAATACTGTCAAAATCCAGTTGAAAGAGCCGTTTGCTCCGTTCCTGTCCGTATTGACAGACCGCGCGGGGATCATGGTTTCGCCAAAAGCGGTTCAGGAGCACGGCGATCAATACTTGAACCATCCAGTAGGGACAGGCCCGTTCACTTTTGTTGAACAGGTAAAAGGCGACCACGTGACGCTGAAGAAAAACGAAAACTACTGGAACGGCGAGGTAAAAGTAGACGAAGTGAACTACAAAGTGTTCACGAACGGTACAGCCAAGGTGCAAAACTTGCGCTCCGGCACGCTGGACATCATCGACGATACGCCTGTGAAGGAAATTCCGGTTGTAAAAGGCGATACCAACCTGCAACTGATATCCGAATCCGGCATGGGCTATCAAGGGTTTTATGTGAACAACTCCCGCCCGCCGTTTGACAACAAGTACTTGCGTCAAGCTGTCGACCGCGCGATTGACCGGGAAGCGGTAGTAAAAGTGCTGTTCAACGGCTATGCGGCACCTGCGCGTACCGCGTTTGCGAAAGGCAGTCTGGCGTACAACGAGCAGTTGAACACGCCGGTGCCGCCTAACGCGGCTGAGATCAAGGACTTGCTGGCGAAGGGCGGCAAGCCGAACGGTTTTGACTTTAAGTTGTACATCACGACTTCTCCGGAAAACGAACAGCTTGGCGCTGTGCTGCAAAGCATGCTGAAGCAGTACAACATCAACGCGACGCTGGAGAAGCTGGAATACGGCCAACTGATTGAAACAGGCGAAAAAGGCGAATTCGATGCCCTGCAACTGGGCTGGTCCGGTCGTCAGGACCCTGACCAAAACTTGCATGACTTCGTAGTCACTGGCACTTCCAACAACGACGGCCGCATCTCTATTCCGAAGCTGGACGAGCTGGTTGTAGCGGCGCGCGGGGAAATGGACGAAGCGAAGCGGAAGGCGCTGTACGAGGAAGCGACCAAGCTCTTGCAGGAAGAAGCGGGCTATGTGTACCTGTACCATCAATATGTTTTGATCGGCATGAACAAAAAAGTAACAGGCTTCACCTACGTACCGGACGGGTTGATCCGTACCGCCACATTGGACAAGCAATAAGGCAAGCCACACACTATAACGGCAAGAGCAAGGAGGAATTGTCATGATGTTCGTGGTCAGGCGTCTACTGCTGACAATCCCGATTCTCCTGCTGGTGTCCATTATGACTTTCTCTTTGATCCACTTGATCCCGGGCGATCCTGCCCGGGTCATTTTAGGACAGGAAGCGACACCGGAAGCCTATCAGGCACTACGAACAGAGCTGGGGTTGGACCAGCCGATCGTGGTGCAATATTTTTCCTGGCTGGGAAAAGTGCTGCAGGGCGATTTGGGAATCTCGATTACGGACCGGGTGCCGGTCTCTCAATTAATTATGCAAAGGCTGCCCGCAACGGTGGAGCTTACGATCGGAACGTTTCTCGTGGCGATCCTGATTGCTTTTCCTGCGGGAATCCTGGCGGCTGTGCGCCGCGGGACGTGGATTGACTACACGAGCACCTTTACTGCGCTGGGCGGGATGAGCATCCCGAGCTTCTGGCTGGCTATGATGATGATTATCTTTTTTGCAGTGAACAACCAATGGCTTCCCGCATCCGGCTACGTGCCGTTTCTGGAAGATCCGAAGCAAAATTTGCTGGCGATGGTTCTCCCCTGTTTGGCGACCGGCCTTCGGGAGTCTGCGGTGCTGATGAGAATGCTGCGTTCTTCCTTGCTCGATGTGGTCAGCATGGACTTCATTCGGACGGCGAAGGCAAAAGGCTTGAATGAAGCGCGCACGATTTTGGGCCATGCGCTGCGCAATGCGATGGTGCCAGTCGTGACAACCTCCGGGCTGATGATCGCGGGCCTTTTGGGCGGTCTGGTCATTACCGAGTCGATCTTCTCGATTCCCGGCTTCGGCCGTCTGATTGTCGAGTCGGTCTTCAAGCGCGACTACGTGACGGTACAGGGAGCGATCCTTGTTTCGGCGGTGCTGGTCGTCTTGGTCAACCTGGCTGTCGATATGTTGTATGCGGTCATTGATCCGCGCATCAAAGCTGGGAAAGGAGCGGGTGAGTGATGAAAACCGCGCGCAAATTCCTGCGAAATGGTCTTGGCGTCATCGGAGCGGTCATTATCCTTGCGTTGATTGTGATAGCGATTTTCGCGCCGCAGATCGCTCCTTTTGACCCGAATGCACAAGATTACAACAAAGTGATGATGCCGCCAGACGGCGAGCATTTGTTTGGCACAGACGACCTCGGTCGGGATATTTTCTCCCGCGTCGTCTACGGAGCGCGAATCTCTATCCAGGCTGCTCTCATTTCGGTAGGAATCGCCATGCTGATTGGCGTGCCGATCGGGTTGTTGTCCGGATATTACCGCGGCTTTTGGGATGAGTGGGTGGTCATGCGCAGCGTCGATGCGATGCAAGCCTTTCCGTTTTTGATTTTGGCGCTGGCGATCTCGGCCGTGCTCGGTTCCGGCTTCGGCAACGCGATGCTGGCGATCGGGATCGGTTTCGCTCCTGCCTTCATCCGGATTACTCGCGGTCAGGTTCTTTCTTTGCGCAACATGGAATATATTCAAGCGGCGCGTTCGGTTGGCGTGAAGGATGCCCGCATCATTTTCCGCCATATTTTGCCCAATGCGCTCAACCCGATCGTGATTCAGGCGACACTTGCGATGGCCTCCGGCATTATCGCGGAAGCTTCGCTCTCCTATCTGGGGCTGGGCGTGCAGCCGCCGACGCCATCGTGGGGAAGCATGCTGAACCAGGCGCAGACGCTGATGTCTGTCGCGCCGTATGCGACGTTTTATCCGGGGATTGCCATCTTTTTAGTCGTGCTGGGCTTCAACTTGCTGGGGGATGGATTGCAGCAGGTACTCGACCCGCGCGCGCGCAAATAATCAATGCCCTACGCAGGGAAAGGAGTGGAGCAGATGACGACCATCTTGGAAGTGGAGCAGCTAAGAACTCGGTTTCGCACGGACAGCGGTGTCGTCAGCGTTGTTGACGGCGTCGACTTCTCCATCCGTGCTGGTGAAACACTCGGCGTCGTAGGCGAATCGGGCTGTGGAAAGAGCGTCACCAGCCTGTCGATCATGCGGCTTTTGCCGCCAAACGGAAGCACAGGCGGCACGATTCGCTTCCAGGGGAAAAACGTGCTGGAGCTGTCGGAAAAAGAAATGCAAGGGATGCGCGGTAACGAGATCGCGATGATTTTTCAGGAGCCGATGACTTCGCTCAATCCGCTGCACACGGTAGGCAGACAAATTGAGGAAGCCGTCATGCTGCACCGCAAAGTCTCCAAGGCAGCAGCAAAGGAGCGGGCGATTGCGATGCTCAAGGCCGTCGGGATGCCGCGCGCAGAAGAAATCTACGGGGAGTTCCCCCATCAACTGTCCGGCGGTATGCGGCAGCGGGTGATGATCGCCATGGCGATGTCGTGCGACCCGAAGCTGATTATCGCCGACGAGCCGACAACGGCACTAGATGTGACGATTCAGGCGCAGATTCTCGACCTGATGCGCGATCTGAAGGAAAAGACAGGGACCTCGATCATGCTGATTACGCACGATCTGGGGGTAGTAGCCGAGATGTGCGACCGCGTCATCGTCATGTACGCTGGGCAGGTTGTCGAGGAAACCGATGTGGATACGCTGTTTGAAAGTCCCAAGCATCCGTACACGATCGGCCTGATGAACTCCATCCCGGAGCTGGACGAGGAGCGCGAATATTTGGAGACGATTCCGGGCGCAGTTCCTCTGCCGCACCAAATGCCGACGGGCTGCCGTTTTGCCCCGCGCTGCTCCAAGGCGCTGCCGATCTGCCAGGAAAAGCCGCCTGAATTGATCCAATTGGACGGACAAAAATGCCGTTGCTGGCTGTACGCAGAGGAGGGAGAGCGGAAATGACAACACCTCTATTGGAAGTAAAAGGGCTGCAGCAGCATTTTCCGATCAAAGGCGGCTTCCTGAAGCGGACGGTCGGCCATGTAAAAGCGGTCGATGGCATTGACCTGACTGTCTACCCCGGCGAGACGCTCGGGATCGTGGGGGAGTCCGGCTGCGGGAAATCGACGACGGGCCGGACGATTTTGCGGCTTTTGGAGCCGACAGCAGGAGAAGTCTGGTTCGATGGCAAAGATTTAGCAAAATTGCCCAAAGAAGAAATGCGCCGGATGCGCAAGGACCTGCAAATGATTTTTCAGGACCCGTATGCTTCTCTGAACCCGCGGATGACGATCAGGCAGATTTTGCTGGAATCGCTCATGGTGCACGACATCGGAACCAAGGAAGAGCGGGAGCGCGTCATTGAAGAAATCATTCAGATTGTCGGCCTGCGAAAAGAGCACCTGAACCGCCATCCGCACGACTTTTCCGGCGGACAGCGGCAGCGCATCGGGATTGCCCGCGCGCTCGTGGTCAAGCCGAAGCTGATTATTGCGGATGAGCCGGTATCTGCTCTGGACGTGTCGATTCAGTCGCAGGTGCTGAATCTGCTGAAAGATTTGAAAAAGGAATTCAATCTGACCTTGATGTTCATCTCGCATGACTTGTCGGTCGTCAAGCATTTGTGCGACCGGATTGCGGTGATGTATTTGGGCCGTGTAGTAGAAATTGCCGATAAAAGGACGCTGTTCGACAACCCGAGCCACCCGTACACGCGGGCGCTGCTCTCGGCTGTCCCTGTGGCGAAACCGCGGCAAAAGCGCGAACGGATTTTGTTGACCGGAGATTTGCCGAGTCCGGCCAATCCGCCAAGCGGCTGCACGTTTCACCCGCGCTGCCCGTATGCGACGGAGGTTTGCAAATCGCAGGTGCCAAGTCTGGCAGATATCGGTGGAGGCCAGCTTGTCTCCTGTCATCTGGTGCATTCGGGTGAGCTGCTCCGCTAAGGCAAGGATGGAGGTACGAACAACATGGTTTACTGGCATTTGTTTCTCGCCTTTTTCCGCATCGGGATATTTGGTTTCGGGGGAGGACCTACGATGGTTCCCCTTTTTTATACCGAGTGCGTGAAAAAGTACAAGTGGGTGACGGACGAGGATTTTTCCGACAACCTGGCGCTCGCCAACGCCTTGCCTGGGCCGATTGCGACCAAGCTGGCTGCTTTTATCGGCTATCGGGTCAAAGGCTGGATGGGGGCACTGGTAGCGAACGTCGCGGTAGTCATGCCGATCGTTCTCGTCATGATCGGCTTGCTGCAAGTGATTTATCAATGGAAGGACGCGCCCGGCGTCTACGGCATGATCCAGGCGATCGGCCCGGTGATTGCGGTCATGACAGGCGTGCTGACGTGGGAGTTTCTCGCCAAGGGCTGGAAAGGCGCGTCGAGCAAAACGGGAGTGAGCATTTCGCTTGGCCTGTCGCTCGTAGCGCTGCTCTTTCTTGACTGGCATCCTGGCATTGTAGTAGGCATTGCGCTGCTCGTTTCCTTTGCCTACTCCACCTGGTCTGTCCGCAAGCGCAAGAAAAAGGACGGCAAGGAGGGAGCGGCATGATTTATTTACAGTTGTTCTGGGCCTTTTTCATCTCGAACATTTTGGGGTACGGAGGAGGGCCGCCGAGCATCCCGCTCATTCAAAACGAGGTCGTCGATCATTACCAATGGATGTCCATGAAAGAATTCGGGGAAGTGCTGGCAGTGGGCAATGCGCTGCCGAGCCCGATTGCGACCAAGCTGGCCGGCTACATCGGCTATCAGGTGGCAGGGGTGCCGGGAGCGACAGTTGCTTTGCTGGCGACGGTTGCGCCTACGGCGATTGCGATGATTCTGCTGCTCCAATTCATCAACTTGTTCCGCAATGCCCCGCAGGTAAAAGCCATGACACAATCGGTTCGCCCGGTCGTGACGGTCCTGCTCGGAACGATGACCTATCAGTTTTTGCTCGGAGCAGTCGAAGGGATCGGATGGATTCAGACAGGCATTTTGACCGTCGCATCGTATCTGCTGCTGGAGACATGGAAAGTGCATCCGGCCTTCGTAATAGTAGCGGCGATGGCGTATGGGTTCATTTTTATCGGGTAGCAACGCCAACCAGATACAAGGAGGCCTCAATCATGGTAAACTACGACGCAATGGAATACCCGTATGCATCGAAACGTGTCACGACATTTGCCAAAAACGGCATGGTAGCGACCTCGCAGCCGCTCGCGGCGCAGGCAGGTCTCGATATTTTGAAAAAGGGCGGCAATGCAGTGGACGCGGCAATCGCGACTGCTGCGTGCCTGACGGTGGTCGAGCCGACCTCCAACGGAATTGGCGGCGATGCGTTCGCGCTCGTCTGGATCAAAGACGAGCTGCACGGACTGAACGCCAGCGGACCAGCTCCGCAAGCGATCTCTATCGAGGCGTTGAAAACAAAAGGACTGGAAGAAATGCCGACTTACGGCTGGACACCTGTGACGGTGCCGGGCGCTCCGGCTGCCTGGGCGGCTCTGTCTAAGCGCTTTGGCCGCCTGCCGCTGACAGAGGTTTTGCAGCCGGCCATCGACTACGCGGAAAACGGCTATCCGCTTTCGCCGACGCTGGCCCATTACTGGAACGCGGCGTATAAAAAGTTCTCGCAGCTTTGCAAAGGCGAAGAGTTTGCCCATTGGTTCTCCACTTTTGCGCCAGAAGGCAAGGTGCCAAAAGCGGGAGACATCTGGAAGTCGCCGGGGCACGCGGCTACGCTGCGGCAGATTGCGGAGACGAACGGGGAGAGCTTCTACCGCGGCGAGCTGGCGGAAAAAATCGACGCCTTTTCCCGCGAGTGCGGCGGCTATTTGCGCAAAGAGGACTTGGCCGCTTATGAGCCGGAGTGGGTGCAGCCGATAAGCGTCAACTACCGTGGCTACGACGTGTGGGAAATCCCGCCGAACGGCCAGGGCATGATCGGCCTGATGGCGCTGAACATTTTGAAGGGCTATGACTTTGCGGCAAAAGACACAACCGACACGTATCACAAGCAGATCGAAGCGATGAAGCTGGCTTTTGCCGACGGTTTGAAATACATCACGGAAGCAAGCAAGATGAAGGTCGCGGTAAAAGACTTGCTGTCGGAGGAATACGCCGCCGAGCGCCGCGCCTTGATCGGCGACGAGGCTTTGACGCCGGAGCCGGGCCAGCCGAAGTCGAGTGGCACAGTTTACTTGGCAACAGCGGACGGCGAGGGCAACATGGTGTCCTTCATCCAGAGCAACTACATGGGCTTTGGCTCAGGAGTAGTCGTGCCGGAAACAGGAATCGCCCTGCAAAATCGCGGACACAACTTTTCGCTCGACCCGAATCACGACAACTGCCTGGAGCCGGGCAAAAGAACGTTCCATACGATTATCCCGGGCTTTTTGACCAAAGACGGAAAAGCGGTGGGGCCGTTCGGCGTCATGGGCGGCTTCATGCAGCCGCAGGGCCATGTGCAGGTGGTCATGAACACGATCGACTTCCACCTCAATCCGCAAGCGGCGCTGGACGCACCGCGCTGGCAGTGGATGGAAGGCAAAACGGTGGAGCTGGAGCGGCACTTCCCGGAGCATCTGGCGCAGGCGCTGGAGCGCAAAGGGCACACGATCAAGTGGGCGCAGCTCGGAAATTACTTTGGCCGCGGCCAAATTATTTGGCGGGATGAAAACGGCGTCTTGAGCGGCGGGACCGATATGCGCACGGATAGTAGTATTGCGGCGTGGTAAAGAGTACAAAAATTTGCGAAAGCATAATGCTGAAGCCTGGCTTCGGCATTATGCTTTCGTTTTGTCGTAGTAAGCAAATTTAGGGGCTGTCATGATGTAACGGCATTTTTGGACTCACGTTGACAATTGCGCGGAGCTGCTAACGCTTTAGCTCTCTCTATGCTTGTTTGTTTTACCGCTGTAGCCGCTTTGCTTCACTTTTTCATCTATTCGATAATAGTATTTGGTTTCTTTTTCATCCGAAAAAATGACCTGAGCGCTGTAATCGCCGAATTTTCTGGAGTATGTGACGTCAATGCTCGCAATGTCGGTTATTTTGTAGTTTTGCTCTTTATCGGCACCTGGATGTTCATGCCATATAAAATCCTCATCAATCTTGACGAGCTTGAATTGAAAGTCATTGATTTCACCGACGACTTTCGGAGACCAAAGCTCGTGGAATGAAGACAGTTCCTCACTCAGATTAATCGCTTGGTAGTGCATATGAATCCCTCCTTTTTTTGACTTTGCATTGTAACGTTCAGAGACATGGGGAGCATCCGCTTGTCGCCCGGTTGTTGCACGAGAGCGATTTCGCTGGCGTTCTTCTCGCCTTTTTAGAGCTTGCGCAAGGCAGTCGATATGTTTTGCAAAGCGTATTCGATCGCCAATGGGCCGCCAGTAATCGCGGAAGTATCCATTGCAGTACCTTGAAAGGCACCATCTGGCGTAAGTCCCAGTCCCTTTTCTTTATCAAACGCAAGCGTATAGACAGGATTTCCTTCACCCAACACATTGAACGTTTTTCCATCCCAGGACAAAATGAGAGCTACCGACTCTTCTGCTTCTTTGCCAAGTGCCGTTAAAAATCAAGCTATCAAGGACGCGAAAAGTGTGTTTAAGAAAGCGAAGAAAAGCAAATTCACTACTGTTCCTGTTTTGAAGAAACCTGTCTGCATTTGGAACAATCAAAACTATTCGTTTGATTTCACGCACATTTCCATGCCGATTATGATTGACGGCAAGGTAACTAAAACACCTATCCGTGCTTTGTTAGTTGATAAAGACAACCGTAACTTTGCTTTGCTAAAACATAAATTAGGTACGCTTCGAATCACACAGAAAGCAAATAAATGGATTGCCCAAATTTCTGTCACCATACCTACTATGGAAGGAACAGGAGTAAAAGTCATGGGTGTTGATTTGGGTTTAAAAGTTCCTGCCGTTGCTGTAACAGATGATGAAAAGGTACGTTTCTTTGGGAATGGCAGACAAAATAAGTACATGAAGCGTAAGTTTCGTTCTGAACGCAAAGCATTAGGCAAAAAGAAAAAGG
>NZ_BAAIYG010000033.1:0-49323 GCF_057543335.1 Brevibacillus sp. YAE8 | reverse complement strand
CGTCCTGAGCCAGGATCAAACTCTCCAATAAAGTTTGTTACTGGTTCAAAGCTGGCAAATCATTAATGATAGACTCATCAACGCTTTCGCTGTTCAGTTTTCAAAGAGCATTTTTTGTCGAACGTTTCATATCTTATCACGTTCGTTGTTTACGAGTCAAGAACTTTTTTATCGAAAGTTGTTATCTTTTCTCGTGTTTTGTCGTCGTTCTTGGCGACAAGGAATAATCTATCACATCTAAAAATAGAATACAAGAGCTTTTTGCTAGTTTATCAAAAAAACTTTGGACAATGAAACAGGGCCTCCATAAACAAGAGGCCCCTGCTTTCCTTGTATGAAGCTTATTGCGCCGTATATCCGCCATCAATTACGACGGCCTGGCCGGTGATGCCCTGCGCTTTCTTGCTCGCCAAAAACGCAGCGTAGTCGGCGATTTCCTGCACCTGTAACAGCCGCTTTTGCGGAACTAATGGATAGATCACTTCTTCCATGACCTTTTCCAGCGGCACCTGTCTCGTTTTGGCCAGATCAGCCAGTTGGTTTTGAACCAGAGGCGTATCGACATACCCTGGGCAGATCGCATTGACGGTAATGCCGTCTGCAGCCCCCTCCAACGCCGCCACCTTGGTCAAGCCGATTACTCCATGCTTGGCGCTGTTGTACGCAGCTTTCCCCGCAAAGCCGATCAAGCCGTTGATGGAAGCCATGTTGATGATCCTCCCGTAGCCCTGTTGTTTCATCACGGGAAAGGCGTGCTTGATCGCGATAAACGGCGCTGTCAGCATGATGGCGATCATCTGCTCGAACTTGGCCGTAGGAAACTCTTCAATCGGCGAGACAAACTGAAGGCCTGCGTTGTTCACCAAAATATCGAGCTTGCCGAAAGTTTCCACGGCTTGCTGGATGCTTTTTTGTATCTGCTCCTCGTTCGTGACATCGGCACTCAAGCTCATCGCCTCATAGCCTTCCTCTTGCAAGCGGGCAGAAGCTGCATCCGCAGCGTCCCGGTTCAAGTCCAGCAGCATGACTTTGGCGCCCTCTGCCGCAAACGTCCGGGCAATCTCAAGCCCGATCCCGCTCGCTGCTCCTGTTACCAATGCCACTTGATTGTTCAATAGTTTCTCCATATGGTTTGTCTCCTCTCCGGCATGCTGTCTATCCCCGTCCATGCGGGATGTTATGTTGCGAACCTAGAAAATGGAAACAGCGAAGGCCAGTATAAATACGGCGGCTGTTTTCAAAATGGTGATGGCAAAAATGTCCTTGTACGACTGGCGATGCGTCAAGCCGGTGATGGCGAGCAGCGTGATGACCGCTCCGTTGTGCGGCAGCGTATCCATCCCGCCGGAAGCCATGGAAGCAATCCGGTGCAACAGCTCTGGACTGATCCCGGCGGCGTTGGCCATCTCCAGGTATTGCTTGCCCATGACCTCAAGTGCAATCGACATCCCGCCAGAAGCCGATCCGGTCACACCTGCCAGCACGTTTACCGCTACAGCCTCCGAGACGAGCGGATGGTCGCTCGCACCCAAAATCCAGTCTTGAATCAGCTTGAAGCCAGGCAATGTTTTCACGACGTTTCCAAAGCCAACTTCGGACGCTGTATTGAAGATCGCCAGCAAAGCACCCATGGCTGCTGCGGTCAAACCGCTTGCCAGCTTCGTTTTGACCTGCTTCACGTTAATGAGCAGCGCTGCAATGATCCCCAGGCTAAGAGAAATAATCAGTGCCCAAGACGACACGACGTTTTTCACTTTTTCAATTTTGAACGAATCTTTGAGCATCGTAGCGTCATACCAGTTTTCGACCGTCCAGATGCCACGGCTGAACAGGTAGTTGCCGACGAGCACGAGCGCCAGCGGAAGAATCGCTACCCAGATGTTCATGTACGTTTCGGTTTTCACCAACTCCGGCTCGTTCGAATGTCCTTCGCCATAGCCTTCTCCGGCGGCAGCCGCCTGTTTGCGTCTGCGTTCCAGCCACGCCATCCCGCCTACAAAAACGATGATGGCGCCGATAATCCCCACAACCGGAGCCGCATAGGCGTCCGTACCGAAATACGTCGTAGGAATGATGTTTTGAATTTGCGGCGTTCCCGGCAAAGCATCCATCGTGTAGGTGAATGCCCCGAGCGCAATCGTTCCCGGAATGAGGCGCTTAGGAATGTTTGCTTCACGGAAGATCGCTGCGGCAAACGGATAAACGGCAAAAGCGACGACGAACAGCGACACCCCGCCATACGTCAAAATCGAACATGCCAGAACAACTGCCAAAATCGCCCGGTTGGAGCCAAGCGCTTTCACGATCGTATGCGCGATCGACGAAGCGGCACCGCTCAGCTCCATCACTTTTCCGAAAATCGCACCAAGCAGGAAGATAGGAAAAAATGATTTCACATAGTTGGCTGCGTTGGTCATGAATGTTTCCGTGTAGCTGGGCAGCAGCGCAATTCCCGACATCACGACTGCCAGCAGCGTAAAAATCGGGGCAAAGACGATAACAGGGTAGCCCCGGTACGCGAAAAACATCAACAGACCAAGCGCGATCACGATGGACAACACTTCAATAATCATACAATTCTCCTTTCGAATGGCCCTCCGCCTGGAGAGCATAGTGTGTGTACCCACCAAAAGAAATCGCTTACATCCTCTCTTGAATTGCATGGATCGTGCCAACGTGGGCCAAATTCCGACAAATCGCGATCAGACGCGGCTTTGCGCCAAACGGACAGCAACAGCAAAATGATAGCGCTTGCAAAAACTTCCGGATTTCCGGAAAAACGCGTCCGCATTTATGGAATCTAGCAAAAATCACCGCGAAATCCATCTGCCCGAAAAGTCAAAACCTTCTGCCGCTGTCCGCCTTCTCTCTTTTTCTCTTTCCGGAAACGCGGAATCTAGCAAAATGCGACAAGGGACGACAGTTAGCACACCACCTGGCTCCGTCCAGCTTTCTCGCGTGAACGTCGCCTGCCCCTCCAGCCCCTCCGGCCTCTACAGCGACAGCGCCTCTCTCGATCAAAAAAAGCCGGGACCGCGGCTTGTCCGCCATGTCCCAGCTTCTAAAAACACTGCCTTTATTTCTTCTGCTGATACTTCTCCCACTTTTCATAAAAGCTGGACTTGCTGATCTGCAAAAGCTTTGCCGCCTCCAGCTTGTTTCCTCCGGCCTGCTGCATCGCCAGCAAAATCGCTTCCCGCTCCGTCTCTTCCATCAACTGCTTGAGCGGCCGCAGCTCCCTGCCGGACGGAGAAATAGCAGCAACTGGCGCGACCTCGTCAGAAGCCGGCAGCCAAATGTGCTCCTTTTTCAGCACATCGTCCTCCACCAGATGCAGCGCCCGCTCCAGCACGTTGCGCAGCTCCCGTACATTTCCCGGCCAGGAATAGCCGCGCAGCACCGTCCACACGTCTTCGTCGATCACCTTGACCGTGACGCCCGTGGACTCGCTCAGTTGTTTGAGCAGGTTGGAAACAAGCTCCGGCAAATCCTCCAGCCGCTCCCGCAGCGGAGGAATCGACAGGGTGACTACGTTTAAGCGGTAGTACAGGTCGGCGCGGAACTTGCCTTCCTTGATGCGCTGCGGCAAATCCAGGTTGGTAGAGGCGATGACCCGCACATCAATCGGCGTCGTCCGCACGGCCCCGACCCGCTCCACTTCTTTTTCCTGCAGCACCCGCAGCAGCTTGGCTTGCAGCGGCAGCGGCATGTCTCCGATCTCGTCCAGGAGGATCGTTCCGTGATTGGCCAACTCGAACTTTCCTTTTTTCCCGCGGCGCACTGCTCCGGTAAACGCTCCCTCTTCATAGCCAAACAGCTCGGACTCCAGCAATGAATCAGGAATCGCCGCACAGTTCACGCGGATGAACGGCCCCATTTTCCGCTTGCTCTGCGCATGAATCGCATGGGCAAACAGCTCCTTGCCCGTGCCGCTCTCTCCGGTAATCAGCACCGTCGAATCGCTCGTCGCCACCTTTTGGGCGAATTTTTTCAGCTCCTGCAGCTTTTGATTGTACCCGACGATCTGGTCAAAATGATAGGTCGCCCCCATCCTGCGCCGCAGTTCTTTTTTATAGTAAGTCAGCTCGTCCTTCAACTGATCGACCATTGCGGCCAGGGCAGTCAGCTCTTGCACATCCTGAAACAGCACCGTCCCGAGCACGGCAATGACCTTGCCCTCGTCCATGATCGGGATGCGGTGGGCGATCATCTTCTGCCCTTTGATTTGCTGGATATCCGCAATTTCCGCGACGCCCGCCTGGCCGACGATATGCATGCGCGTGTTTTCGATGACGTCCGTCACTGGCTTGCCGATGACGTCCTGCACATTCAAAAATTCCCGATAGCTCCGATTCATCAAAAGGATTTTGCCGTCCCTGTCCGTCACAATCATCGGCTCATGGGCATTCTCGAAGACGACCTCGAGCAGCTTGCTGATTTGCTGGAGATTCCAATCCAACACGGCTCCCCCTTTGCCTGGAATATCGCTGTGCCGAACGGTCGTTCACAGCTCGTTACTTATGAATTATAGCAGGAGACATCAGGGGAAGCCTGCCTTTTCCCGCGAAAAGCACCCACAAGCCCGCTCTACTGTGCCTGCGCGTTCGCCTGCACCTGCTTGACCAGACGCTTGGGGGCTGCGCACAGATAGCCTTCCAGCAAATAGTCGGCGAGCATGTCATAGTCCGCGATATTTTTGGCGCGGATGGACACCCAGCCGTGATGGCCGATGTAAGGCGTCTTGTAAAAGTGCTCCTGCGCAAGCAAAATTTCCTGCGTCGTCTTGAGCACCTTGAAGGACAAGGCTGGCCCGTCAGCACCGCCCTCGCCCATAATGACAAACGGCTTGTCGCTTACCCGAAACGACGTGTGCCCAAAACCATCCACCTGTTCCGTTACCTCCGGCAGACGGACCGCCAGCTTTCTCACGGCCGCTTCCATAGCCAGACCTTCCTTAGATGAAATCCGCTCATGCGCCACCTGACCGCACCCCCGCTCTTTTTTCCAATGCTCTGGCTCAAGCCTCGCTCGCGCCTGGGACAAGGCCAGAGCATTTGCCGCCACCGCAGCACACGCTGCCAACCTCATGCAGCCTCAATATGATCCAATCTGTTCTGCATCAGCTCCGGCCTTTCCTTCTTTCATGCGATACAGCGGCAAAATAAAGCTCAAGCCGATAATGAACAGCGCTGCCGAAATCGTATAGATCGCGACGAGCGGAAGGTGCAGCTTCAACACCCCGGCTATACTCATCATGATGACCATAGAACCTGTAAACAGCGGGGTCAAAATCCCGTTAACCCGCCCGATGAAGGAGCTTTCCGTATATTTGAGCAGCATCGTATTGATCCCGATCTGGATGCACGGCAAAAGCAATCCAGCAACCAGTTGGGCCAAAAGCGTCAGCCACAGATGCGTAGACACCCCGCAAATGCCCAGGGCAACTGCGTTCCCTAGCATGCCCATGACGAGCAGCCTTTGCGGCGGAACGTTTTTTGCCAGCGCCATCGTCAGCGCCCCTCCTACAATCATGCCCACACCTTGCACCATCAATAGCCATTGCAGGCTTTCTTTCGGCAGATGGAGCTGTTCTGTCACCAGGAAAATCGCCAACGGCTGCACCATCCCAATGCCGAGCCCTGCTGCCATGAAACAGGCGCCAAGCAGCGACAGCACCCGGTTGGAGAGCACGTAGCGGATTCCGCTCGCCATTTCCGCAAGCAGAGCCGAGTCTTTCTTCTCCTCTGTCTCCACGCGGTCAGGCGGCAGCAGGTACAGCACGCCAGCAGAAGCCAGAAATGCGATGGCCGTAATGACCATAGATGCTTCCATTCCCCATTGCTGGAACACGAATGTGCCGACAATCGGGCCGAGCACCATGAAAATGGCAAAGATCGTCTGATAGGCGGACATCCCGGCTTGCAACTGCTCAGCAGGCACATGCAGCTTGAACAGCTTCATCCCTGACGGCTGGGAAAACTGGGAGAGCACAGCCGAGATCAGCGTAGCGAAGAAAATCGCCTTCCACGTTCCGAGCATAAACGTGATGAGCACCGCGACCACCGACAAGGCGCTGAGCAGATCGCACCAGACCATCGTCCGTCTCGGCCGCCAGCGATCAGCAAACGTCCCGGCGAGAAACGAGAAGAGGAAAATCGGCGCGTACTCCGCTACCGAAATCATGGACACGGCGAACGGGTCGCCTCCGGTATGGTCCATCACGTAAAGCAGGATGGCAAAGTTGCGCACCCAAATCCCGATTTGCAAAAACAGGCCCGACAACAAAATGGCCCTGACATAGCGGTTCTGCAGCATATTAGACATAAAAAAGCCTCCTTATCCATTTTGCGATCTGGACAGGAGGCATTACATACTGACACCAAAAAGACATAGAAACCTTCTGCAAGAAAGACAAAGGCTCTACCATCTATTCGCCAATATGCACGTACTACTCCCATCCAAAAAACGCATCGTCATTATCCGATTGCTTTTGTGGAAATAGGAGTTAGTAGATCATTGGCTTGATGGTCACCCTTCCTTGTAGAATGATCCAATAGTACCACAAAAAGTTATAACGTGACAAGAAAAAATCTGGAAATCTTGTCCTATGCTTTGTCTACAAATGTAATTCGCTCCGCTGCCGGAACGCGCGGCTGCGGATTGGGAATCGCCGCCGGGTAGCCGATGTGCAGGTTCCCCAGCACTCTTTCGCCAGGAGCAATGCCCATCGCTTCGCGAAATTCTGGCTCGTGAATCCACGGATACGTCTCCCAGGTCAGCCCGATGCCTTTTTCCCAGGCAAGCAAGCTGAAGTTGTGGATGACGATACTCGTCGAGGCAAAATCATCCTGACGCTCGATCAGGTTCGGGCTTTCCGTCATGATGACAGTCATCAGCATCGGAATCGCCATGATTTTGTTGTAAAACTTCTCGCCTACTTCTTTCTTTTTCGCAGGGTCCAGCTCACGTTTTTCCTTCATGATCCGCACCGCTTCGGCGATTCTTCTGCGCCCTTCGCCGTACGTCACGATAAAGCGCCACGGCTGGGTCATGTGGTAATTCGGCGCCCAAACGGCTGTGTCCAACAGTTCGGCAACCAGCGCCGGGTCTACCTCGCGATCTTCAAAGCGGTGAATCGAGCGGCGCTCCTTAATCAATTTTGCCAGTTCCATTTTTGTTCCTCCCTTTTCTCCCCTAAAGCCAGAGGAGCGCCCCTCGTATAAGTGGCGCTCTCTTTTTCGCTTTATGAAAATGGCTTTTTTACATGTATGCTACCTTCTCGCTCTGCTGAGCAGATAGAAGAAATACGGCACGCCGATAATCGAGATGACGATCCCCACCGGCAGCTCGACAGGGGTAAACACGGTCTTGGCGATAAAGTCTGCGGCCACCACCATCAACATCCCGATCATACCGGACAGCGGCAGGACGTGTCTGTGCGCAATCCCCGTCAAGCGCTTGGCGATGTGTGGCGCCATCAAGCCGACAAAGCCGATGCTGCCGGACACAGAGACGCACGCGCTGACGATCCCGATGCTGGACAGCAGCAACCGGTTGCGCTCTTTTTCTACCGACACCCCAAGACTTTTCACCGATTCCTCGCTAAGCTGCATCAAATCGAGTACGTGCGCCTTGCGCAAGAGGACCGGGGACAACAGGATGAGCCACGGAAGCATGCCCGTAATGTGGGTCCAGTTCGCATTCCAGATGCTTCCTGTCAGCCACACCGTTGCCATTTCGAAATCGTTCGGATTCATTTTCAGCGACAGATACAGCGACACAGCGCCCAAACCTGAGCCGATGGCGATTCCGACCAGGATCAACCGTTGCGGGTCAAGCGTTCCTTTGCGCCAGGCGAACATGTAGATCAGCGCTGCGGCGAGCAAGCCCCCGGTCAGACCGAAAAGCGGCATCGCCATGATCGAAAACCAGCTTGCCTCCGTAAACTTTCCTTGGAAGAAAAACATGAACGCTACAATCGCCGCACCTGCCCCGGCGTTGATCCCCAAAATCCCGGGGTCTGCCAGGCCATTGCGGGTAATGCCTTGAATGACGGCCCCGGCAATGCCCAGGCCAAAGCCTACCAAAGCCGCAATGACGATGCGCGGCAAGCGAAAATCGAAAATGACGAGATCGTGATCGGCGGACGGTTCGATGCGCAGCAAAGTGCGAACCACATCCATCACCGACATGTCGAACACCCCATTTGTCAGGCTGATGTAAATCGCCGCAACAATCAGGAGAATGTTCACTGTCAGCAGCAGACGAAACCTGCTTTTTTTCTCAGGCATGCTTGCCTCCCCCTCTCTTGTAAATCAGATAGAGGAAGAACGGTACGCCAATAAACGCAGTCACCACTCCGATCGGCGTCTCGAACGGGCTGTTCAGGAAGCGGCTGAGCACGTCCGCCAGCCCGAGGAAAACGGCGCCCAAGACGCCTGCGCACGGAACGATCCAGCGATAATCGAGCCCGACCAAAAAACGGGTGATGTGCGGAATAACCAGGCCGACAAAGCCGATTTTTCCGGCCAGTGCGACCGAAATGCCCGTGAGAATGACGACGGCCGCCGTAGCCAGCACTTTGACCAGCATCGTCTTTTGTCCCAGACTGAGCGAGATTTCCTCGCCCAGCGACAAAATCGTGATGGACTTGGACAAAAGCAAGGCCATGACAATGCCGACGACTGCAAACGGAATCGAAAGCGAGATCAACCCTGGCT
The DNA here is from genome assembly GCF_057543335.1 of Brevibacillus sp. YAE8. Lineage (NCBI taxonomy): Bacteria > Bacillati > Bacillota > Bacilli > Caryophanales > Paenibacillaceae > Brevibacillus > Brevibacillus sp. YAE8. The sequence goes on along the minus strand of NZ_BAAIYG010000033.1, from coordinate 40,603 downwards.
CCAATTGGTGAAGCCGGGCGTTGTACCAGAAGCTGACGTTTTGCGAGACTTGAAAGTACGAAGCGATTGCCGCCGAGACACTGCTCAAAAATGTTCCCGTGATCGTCCCGATCACAGCCAACGCAACAGGCGAAAAACCGTTTGGCAGCAACCTGGACAAAGCGAGTACCATCATTACCGCTGCTGCCGATCCGGCGAGCGACATAAAGATCATCGTCGTGTTCGATGCAGCAGGCAACAGCACCATGCAAAGCGTAATGGCGAAAGCCGATCCGTCGGAGACCCCCATAATAGAGGGGGACGCGAGGTAGTTCCTCGTCATCCCCTGCATGAGTGCCCCCGATATTGCCAAAAACGCTCCGATCATGAGTGCGCCCAACACTCGCGGCAGGCGGGAGTGCATGATGATCTGGTGGTCCACATTCCCTTCGTCAAACTGGAAGAGAGCCTGATAGATGGTGTACGCGTCGATCTGCTTGGCCCCGTACAAAACGGAGAGCACGATCACGAGCACAATCGCTATGGGCGAAACCGCAAGTATGAGGATAGGTACTGCTTTTTTCGATTGCATGCGATTAACCTCGCCTACTCCTACTTGGCAGACAATTTTTCAACAGCGGCCTTCAGGAAGTTTACTTTACTCCAAGCTGTTCCGCCTTGTGCGAGCGGATCGACTACGTTTACGAATACTTTGCCGTTTTTCACAGCGTTGATGCTCTTCCAGATCGGGTTGTTTTGCAAATCTTCCAGAGCTTTCGGGTTGTCTTTGTTCTCGTCAGTAGAGAATTGGACGAAGATGTAATCCGGGTTGATTTCGCTGAATTTTTCCAGAGACACGACTTCTTGTGCCTTCGCGGCTTTTACTTCCGCCGGAGCTGTCAGGCCCAGGTCAGCATACAGGGACGGGTTGAAGAACACTTTTTCCGGATAGATGTTGATGCTGCCGCCACGTACACGGATCACGACGACTTTTTTGTCTTTCAAGCTGTCGCCCAGTTGTACTTTGGCTGCTTCTACATCTTTTTTATAGTCATCGATCACTTTTTGCGCTTCCGCTTGTTTGCCAGTCAGCTCACCCAGCAAGAGCAGGTTTGCTTCCCAGTTGGTAGAGATGTGGGAAACCGGGAAAGTCGTTTTGATTTTGCCCAATTTCTCCATCATTTCTGGCGGGAATTTGCTGCTGCCCAGAATGACGTCTGGCTTCAGGGACAGGATGGTTTCCAGGTTTGGTTGGGTTTTCTCCCCGATGGATTGCGCTTCCCCGGTTACTGGTGCAAACATCTCCGGGAATTTGCCGCCGACGGAAATTGCCCCTACCGGTTTTACGCCGAGCACGAGCGCGTCTTCCATGGACTCCATGCTGCCTGTGATGACGATGCGCTCGGTTTTGCTTGGAACGGTGTATTCTTTATCGAGATATTTGAGCGTGCGCGTTTCCGCTTGGGTTGCCTCTGCCGCAGGTTTTTCTGCCGTTGCGGTAGTTGCAGCAGGTGCTGCGTTGTTGTTTGCAGCGTTGGAGTTCGCTGCTTGCTGTCCGCCGCACGCAGTCAGTGCCATTGCCAGCATGGCGACGCTAAAACCAAGATATATCTTTTTCATCCTTTGAAAAGCCCCTCTCACATATTTGTGTAATATTTGTGATTGATAACGATTATCATTCGTGATTATAAAGCATCTGCGTATCCTCGACCATGGACGATATCCAGAATCAACATGGACGATCTCCTGAAAGCAGCTTCACGCATTGATTGATAATCCGTTCATGGGCCATCGCCGAATATTCCCGCCACGGGTCTGACGTAATCAGATGCGTCCGATTGTTGCGGACGGCCTTCAAGTCTTGCCAATGCACCGACAGCTTCAGCAGCCGGAAATGCTCCAGCGTCTCTGCTTCCTGGCACACGAGCAGCAAAATCCTGTCCGGGTCAAGCGCTGCTACTTCCTGCAGCGTCACAGGCTGGTCGTACACCTTCGCTTGCGTGACGTAGGCGGGATTCATTTGCAGGCCGTTGTAAAAAACGTCGTTCATGCTGCGGTTGCAGTGCACTGCCAGCTCGTGTTTGAACACGCGCAAAATGAGGAACTTCTCGTCGCCCAGCTTTTGCCGCAGTCCTTCCCGCGCTCTGCCCAGCTTTTCGTCATACGCGGCGAGCCAATGCTCCGCTTCTGCCGATTCGCCCAAAAAATCGCCAATCATCTGCAACTGCTCCCGCCACCCCAGCGCTTCAAACGGCACAAACAGCGTCGGCGCGATCCGGCCAAGCTGCTCTCGCTCCTGCGCGTTGGCCTTGTCCAAGGACAGGATGACGTCTGGTCTGGCTTCCTGCAGCATCTCGATGTTCGCCTTCCAATTTTCATTTTGGCGAAAGGCGCTCAGATGGACGGGAATGTCGTAGCGGTAGTTCTGATGGTAATAGGCCGTCCATTTCGGGTGGAGCGGCGCCGCGTACGGAATCATCTTCAACGCGAGCATCTGGCCGATGAGCGGCGCCCTGTAGGCGGCGATTTTGCGATTGCGGCTTTTCATATAAACAGTAGGAGAAACGCCCACTTCCTTTTTGAACTTGCGGCTGAAGTAAAACTCGTCGCTGTAGCCTACCTGGTGCGCGATTTCCCGCAGCTTTGCGTGAGATTGCGCCATCAGTTGCTTCGCCCGGCTGATGCGCAGCTCGGTGACGTAGTCCATCGCGGACACGCCGTACGTTTTTTTATACAAGTCCACAAAATATTTCGGGCTTACTTCCGCGATGCGCGCCAACTGCTCGATCGTAATGTTTTGCGAGTAATGCTCTTCCATGTAGGCGCGGGCCCGCTCCAGCGCCGTAGCAGAGTCCTGGGCAGTAAAATCGACGGACTTCGCGATGTGGTACCACAGCTCCTGAAACAAAATCTGGCTGCGATAACGGTCGATTCCCCCATCCTGCTGCCACTGCTCCGCGATCGAATCGCAATGCATGACAAGCTGCCCGGCGGATCGGACGGAAACCTCGCCCACCAAAGGAAACTCGTGTTCCTCCCGCAAAGCGCGCAAATGTCTTTTCCGCTTTCTGGACTCCATAAAAACATCGAAGCGCAACACGTACATCCGCAGGTCGTCTACGGAGTCCGGGTCGATGCCGAAGGTGCTCATCGGCGGGCAGACGTAGATGGCATCCTGACGCAGTTGATGCTCCACGTTTTCCAAACGCAGGCGTCCTCGCCCCCCGGTGACGACCAGCAAGATGTGCGCGTTCGTAAACTGCTGGCGGAGACGCTCATGCTCGTCCCCTTTTACCCAGGCAATATCGCGAAGCTTGAAAATGACATCCGCCATCACATGCTCTGTAAACTCCTGAAACAAGGCTTGCCTATCGCTCATCATTGTCACACCTTTTGCCTTACGGAATAGTTCACAACGGACTGCTTTTATGTAAAAACGAATCGTTTCTTTAATTATTCATTTTGATAATAATTCTCAATATCGTGCTAAAAGTATATCAAAATAGGGCCGAGCTTCCTATCTTCAATTATTAGCAGCGCCCGAAATGAAAAAAGCTCCACCTCCAAAAAGGCCGAGCTTTTCCGTCGCGATATCAGGCTTCTAGCGGGCTGCTCACCGTCTGCCTGCCTCGCTCATGTACTTCATGATTTTGATGACGTAATGCTGGGTTTCTTCCGGGGCGAGCGTCAGCCACTGCTTGCCCCCCTGGCGAACGGCGTGCCAGACGTGGTTCAGCCCCCAGTTGTACGCAGCCAACGCCATCGGCAGATCGCCGTCAAATTCATACAGCATCTCCTTGATGTACATGGCGCCGCCCAAAATGTTTTGCCACGGATCCGTTCGATCCACGCCGAGTCCGCGGGCGGTCCTCTCCTTGAGCTGCATGATCCCGAGCGCCCCCGCCCTGCTCATGCCTGCATTTTGGCCAAAATCAGATTCCGCATAGGCGATCCCGTAAAGCAGCAGCGAATCGAGCTGAAACAGGCGGGCTGCCTTATCCAGCCACTTCTTTATTTTCGGAAGTTGCTCCCCGTCCTCTGCCGTTCTATGCGGAATGCGCAAAATTTGACCGACATGGAGCACGTCGGAAACGAGCCGGTTTGCCTGCTGAAGCGCTCCGATCGTCGTGCCGTGCGCACAGGCAATTTGCCACAGGCTTTCTCCCGGCTTGACTGTATGCCGTGCGTCGCTCACGCAAAGCGGCTGTCCCGGACAGCCATGCTCCCCGGCACCAGGCACGCAATCGGCCGCATCGGAAGCCAAAATCCCTTCCTCCACGAGCGTGCGAAGCATAAATCGCGCGCGTTGCCCGTAAGTATGAGAACGAGCCGTCCGCAGTCCGTGCGCCTGAAGCGTTTTTCTCTCGTCTGGCCTCTCCAGATAGTGCCGGAGCAAATCCACTGTCTGTATCGGCGAGGACGATGCCAGCATATCATGGCCGGGAGTAAAAATACGCCTCAGCCCGATAGAGTCGCGCGCGAGCAGCAAACTGCCGCTTCCTGCTGCTTGCAGCATCCGCTCCGAGATTGGCTTTTCTAAAGACTGCACCTCGATGACGATATCGGCTTGCCGATAGACCTGCCGTGCCTCCATCCGGCCTGGCTGCTCCACAATCCAGTCGCGCGGAATGTTCAAGCCAGAAATAGGCTTCATCTGCCCCCATTCCTTGCCGTAAAAACGGACGGGAATCCCCAGCGCCAGCAACGGCCAGATGAGCGTGTGCAAAGAACCCGCGAGATCGTGCTCCAACTGATGCCGATACATGTACGGGCAAGCTGGAGATACGACTGCCACAGGCAGGCGTGGGCCGTTCCCGCTCTCGCCAGGCTGATACAACTGCTCGTCGTAGCCGAAGTCCATATGCGCAGCGCGGATTCCGGCCTCCCGATAGACCAAAACCGTTTCCGGCGAGACGGTAAAGACAAAATCAACCTGCATGCGCAGCGCGACAGGCAGTGACCAGATGTGGACAAAAGCCGGGTCTTCCTCCGCCCAGTAGACCAAGGGCACCTGCGCCTGCTTGATCTGCTCGCACAAGTACGCTTGCTGCGTCAAGGTCAGCTCTGGCCCCCAGCCTGTCATGACGATGAGGGACGGCCGAAACGATTGCAACAACGCAGGCAGATGCCGCTCGGTCAACAGCCCGGAAATCAGCACCTGATGGCCAGCGTCGTGAAACCCGTACGGCAAACCGTGAAGGAGCGCCTGGCACTTTTCCAAAAACAAAATTCTCATGTGCTCCCTCCACCACGTCAGTTTGCTTTTACTGCTGTCGCTCCCTGATTTTCAAATATTGATCGACGTATATATCATAGGAAGTCAGCCCGTTTTCCTTCATAATGTGCTCGATGGTCACGCCGTAAGCCTGGGCAATTTTCCACAGCGTATCGCCGGGGCGGACATCGTGCACCTCGTACCGCTCGCGAATCAGGTCCGCGTACGAGATCAACTGGCCTTGCCCTGCCGCAGTGGCGAGCGTTTGCGGCAAAAGCCCTTGCTCTTGCAGCACCTGCACCATGTAGTCGGCGCGATGCTGATAGTTGGCGTGGCTCACAGCCCGTCTTCCCTGCTCGCGGATTTCTTTTCGCTTCTCTGGATGCTGCAAGTAATGCTCGATGATTTGCAGCGTATCTGTGGCAGAAGCAGCCGCGACCAGTTCTTTTCCGGACGTGAACATGCTGCGGACGGCCTCTGTATCCTGGGTGACGAGAAACCCGCCCGAGCCTAAAATCTCATATGTCCGCTGTGTGAGCTGCGTCTCGTAGTTTTGCAGGCCGATCATGATGTCTGCCGAGCTGTAGACTTTGTGGGCATCCGGGTAAGACAAATAGCCGTGAATCCACTCTGATGGAATGTCCATGCCCAAATACGGCTTCATTTTATCCCAGTCCCGCCCGTAAAAGTCGATGCGCATGCCCTCGTGAAGCAGAGGGCGAATCAGTGTAAACAGCGAAACAAGCCGATAATGGCCGCTATACTGCTCAAATACATGCGGATAAGCGTTGGCAACAACGGCGATGGAGGTGCGATACGCCTCCTCGGCCGGAACGGGACAATGGATGCTGGAGTGAAATCCGAAATCCATGTGTGCCGCCTTGATCCCCCGCTCCGCGTAATAATCCAGGCGCTTTGGGCAAATGGTAAAGACGAAATCGGGCTGCACTCTTTGAATAAGCGGCATCGTAAAGCTCTCTGTAAACGTAGGGTCTTCTGTCGCCCAGTAAACGAGCGGCACCTCTGTTTGCCGGACATGCCGAAAAATCCAGTCCAGCTTGACGGGTGTCTGCTCCGGCCCCCAGCCGATCATGACGATCAAATCCGGCTGAAACTCTCCCAGCATCTCGGGAATGTTTTGCTCCGTCAGCGGCCCCGAGATCATCACATCGTGTCCAGAGTCGCGAAACCCGTTTGGCAGCCCGTGAATCCACATCGGATGACTTTCCAAAAACAGTACGCGCATTTCCTCACCTCGCCGTCCTTCCTTCTGTTTCCACCCGATTACGGTTTACGTCCTTTTTGGTTTGGCAAATGCCTGCAGCTTTCCAAGCCCGTACTGGATGAGCTTTTCATTTTGGCTGTCAATGCCGTAAAAGAGCGTCCAGAAGCTGATGGTCTTGACGTAAAACGTTGTGATCCGCTCCAAAAATCTGGCGTCAATCTCCCGGGTGTAATGGCTCAGCACTTTTTGGGTAAAAGCCGCGCCGTACGCCCGGTATATGCCGACAAAATCATAGGCAGGGTCGCCTACCCCCATCGCTCCGAAGTCGATAATCCCGCTCAGTTGCCTTTTTTCAAAGTCGTAGAGCAGATGCTCCGGCTTCAAGTCGTTGTGCAGCAAGGCCGGCTTGAACCGGAAGTAGTCCGGGTTCGCCAAAAACGACTGAAAGGTTTGCCGGGTCCACCGTTGCAGCTCGACAGGCATGTAGGAAAAAGCCTTCCGCTCGATCCGTGCCAGAAAGTTCTCGTAAAAGAGCCGGGTCAACCCCGGATCAATCGCCTTGTCGAACGACTTTTCCAGCGGGTAGGCATGCAGACCGCTCAGAAAGCCGCCAATCGCCTCCGCTACCTTCTCTTGCTCCTGCCCGGACAGCCCGTTCATCTCTTCGCGGTAAAGCGGCTTGCCGAAAATCATCGGATAGCCTACGTACTTGATGTCGTCGGTCGGCGCAGAAGAATAGACAAACTGCGGAATCGCCACAGGCACCATCGACTCAAGCTGTGGCAAAATTTGCGTCTCCCGGCTGATAATCGCTTTGGCTTCTTCGGTCTTGGGGAAGCGAAAAATCATTTTTTCTCCCACGATGACGACGAAATTGCTCCAGCCTGTATCGTCCACCCGGAATGTTTCGTTACGTAGCTCTGGATATCGCTCTTGCAGCAGCTTGCGCAAAGGCTCGAGTTGCACACGAAATACGCCCCTTTCCAGACTGCGTTCTAACTCAGTTGATGTATTGTATGACTTGGCTCACGAAAGGCAACGATAAAAAAGCCCCTAATGAAGCCTGCCTAGCAACATTTGGGGCTTTGCCGATATAAACGTGCTCATGGAAAAAAATTTTTTAACAATACTCAGCAAATATAGTATAATGGTGATAATGATTTTCATTTTCGTAAAAATTCATACTAGAGAGATTGTTACACATAAATGGCGGGTTGTTTACTCACAAAAACATATATAGAGAAAGGGAGGATTCTATGGAAAAAGTTTTGGAAGTAAAGGACTTACACGTGTCTTTTGATACGTATGCAGGTGAGGTAAAAGCGGTGCGGGGGGTTTCCTTCGACTTGCACAAAGGAGAGACTCTGGCCATCGTGGGCGAGTCCGGCTCCGGAAAATCGGTTACCTCGCAAGCTCTCATGCGACTCATCCCTTCTCCTCCGGGACGTATTCCGAAAGGACAAGTCCTGTTCGAAGGAAGAGATTTGGTCACCCTGTCGGAAAAAGAAATGCAGGACGTTCGCGGCCGCGATATTTCGATGATTTTCCAGGATCCGATGACCTCTCTCAACCCGACCATGACGATCGGGAACCAAATCATGGAGAGCTTCATCAAGCACCAAAAGCTGAGCCGTTCCGAAGCGCGCACCCGCGCCGTCGAGCTGTTGGAGCTGGTCGGGATTCCGTTCGCAAAAGAACGCGTCGATCAATACCCGCACCAATTCTCCGGCGGGATGCGCCAACGGATTGTCATTGCGATCGCCCTCGCCTGCAATCCTAAAGTCATCATTGCCGACGAGCCGACGACCGCGCTCGACGTTTCCATTCAGGCGCAAATTTTGGAGCTGCTCAAAGACATTCAGAAAAAAATGGGCACCTCGATCATCTTCATTACCCACGACCTCGGCGTCGTAGCCAACATGGCTGACCGCGTAGCTGTCATGTACGCGGGAAAAATCGTCGAGATCGGAAAAGTCGACGAGATTTTCTACGATCCCAAGCATCCGTACACATGGGGCCTGCTCGGCTCGATGCCTAGCCTCGATACGGACGACGAAGAGCTGATGTCTATTCCTGGCTCCCCGCCAGACATGTTCAAGCCGCCTGTCGGCGATGCGTTTGCTGCGCGCAATCCGTACGCCCTGAAAGTCGATCTGGAATACGAGCCGCCGATGTTCAAAATTTCCGACACGCACTATGCGGCAACCTGGCTGCTGCACGAAATGGCTCCACAGATCGACCCGCCCGCTTCTGCTGTGCGACGCAAGACTGCTTCTGCAGAGGCGAAGAAAGTCGAAAGCTCGCGTCCGAAAGCAACGATCTCGTACGACCAGCGCGAGAAGATCGTGGAAGTCAAAAACTTGAAGCAGCATTTCGACCTTGGCGGCGGACAAGTCTTGAAGGCTGTCGACGGCATTACTTTTGACATCTACAAAGGCGAGATTTTCGGACTCGTAGGCGAATCCGGGTGTGGAAAATCCACTACGGGCCGGACGATCCTGCGCCTGTATGACGCCACTGACGGCGAAGTGCTGTTCAAAGGCAAAAACGTCCACGGCAAAAAATCAGGCGAAGAGAAAAAATGGCTGAACCGCAAAATCCAGATGATTTTCCAGGACCCGTATTCGTCCCTGAATCCTCGTCTGACTGTATCCGATATTATCGCGGAAGGTCTGGATATCCACAAGCTCGCTACTAAAGAGCAGCGCATTGCGAAAGTACATGAGCTTTTGGAAACGGTCGGTCTCAACCGCGAGCACGCCAACCGTTACCCGCATGAGTTCAGCGGCGGGCAGCGCCAGCGCATCGGTATCGCGCGCGCTCTCGCAGTCGATCCTGAGTTTATCATTGCCGACGAGCCGATCTCCGCACTGGACGTATCCATCCAGGCGCAGGTCATCAACCTGCTCAAACGTCTGCAAAAAGAAAAAGGGCTGACCTATCTGTTCATCGCCCATGACCTGTCGATGGTGAAATACATCAGCGACCGCATCGGCGTCATGTACCGCGGCCGCATCGTCGAGTTGGCGGAAAGCAACCGCCTGTACGAAAATCCGATTCACCCGTACACCAAGTCCCTGCTCTCTGCGATTCCTTTGCCAGATCCGGATTACGAGCGCAACCGCAAACGGATTGTGTTCGACGATCAGGAGTACCTGCAAAACCAGGACGAGGAAAGAGTGCTGCGGGAAATCGAGCCAGGCCACTATGTCGCCTGCACCCAGAAAGAATTTGAACGCTACGGCGGCGGCGTGCTGGTGTAAGACTCGTGCAAAAACGTGCAAACGCGTACACGCATGCCATACCAAAAAGGGAGAGAGCCTTGGCTCTTCTCCCTTTTGCTTTTTCATCTGTCAAGGCTTCATTCTGAGCAGGCGCATGCTGTTTAAAATGACCAGCAAAGCAGCGCCCGTGTCGCTTAAGACTGCCAGCCACAAGGTCAGCCAGCCCGGAAAAATCAGCACGAGTGCGGCCAGCTTCACCACGATGGAAAACCAGATGTTTTGCTTGATAATCACCAGCGCTTTGCGGCTGATTCTGACGGTGTGCGGCAACTTTTCCAGATTGTCGGCCATCAGGACGATATCGGCTGTTTCCATCGCGGTATCCGTCCCTGCTCCGCCCATCGCGATGCCCAGGTCGGCAGTTGCCAGCGCAGGCGCGTCGTTGATGCCGTCCCCGACCATTGCGACGACTTTGCCCTCCTGTTGCAGCTTTTTCACCGCTTCCACCTTGTCCTGCGGGAGCAGCTCGGCAAAATAACGGTCTACGCCCGTCTGGGCCGCTACCTTTTTCGCCGTTCCCGCATTGTCGCCTGTCAGCATGATGATCTCGCTGATCCCGGCCGCTTTCAGCTTGCTGATCGCGCCGACGGTAATCTCGCGGATCGTATCGGCCACTGCGATCATGCCAAGCAGCTTTTGGCGGGTGCCGATCACGATCAGCGTGTTGCCTTCCGCTTGCAAAGACGCGATCTGCTCCTGCCAGGCGCTCATGTCTACGCCCAGCTCGGCAAACAGCGCGGGCTTTCCGGCGTAGTACACTTCGCCATGAATCGTCGCCTGAACGCCTTTTCCCACCAGCGCCTGGAAGTCCTTGCCCGCGAGCGCCGCTACCTGCTTTTCCTTGGCGTATGCCACAATCGCCTGGGCAATCGGATGGCTGGAGCGCTCCTCCATCGTTCTGGCAATCGCGAGGATGGCTTCCTCCGTCTCGCCTGCGGCCACCACCTGCGTCACGCGCGGCTTGCCCTCTGTCAGCGTGCCTGTTTTGTCAAAGGCAATCGCCTCAATCGCTCCGGCCCGCTCCAGAAATGTCCCGCCTTTTATCAGCACGCCGTTTCGCGCTGCGTTTCCGATCGCCGATACGATGGCAACGGGCGTCGAGATGACCAATGCGCACGGGCACGCGACCACAAGCAGCTCCAGCGCCTTGTAAAACCATTCTCCCCACGTGCCCATGCCGAGCACGGGAGGGAACACGATCACGAGCAAAGCGAGAACAAGCACGATTGGCGTGTACATGGCGGCGAACTTGTCGACGAACGCCTGAGTCGGAGCCTTTTTCTCCTGGGCCTCCTCCACCAGATGAATGATGCGCGCAATCGCCGTATCCTCGACGAGCTTTGTCACCTTGATTTCCAGAGCGCCGCTTTCATTCACGCTGCCTGCGAACACCGCGTCGCCCGCCTGCTTGTCGACCGGGATGGACTCCCCGGTAATCGGGGCCTGATTCACGCTGGAATGTCCGGACAAAATATCGCCGTCGAGCGGGATTTTCTCCCCCGGTTTGACCACGATCACGTCGCCTACGCCAATCTCTTCTACGGACATTCTCGTCAGCGCATCGCCTTTTTTCACCCACGCTTCAGGCGGAGCCAAATCCATCAGGTTGCGGATCGAATCGCGCGTCTTCTCAATGGACTTGGTCTGCAGCAGATTGCCGATGGAAAACAGCCAGACAACTGTCGCTCCCTCCAGCCACTCTCCGATCAGCGCTGCGCCGAGCGCCGCTACGGACATCAAGACGTTCATGTCCAGCGACTTGCTCTTGATCGCGTAAAAAGCGCTGCGCGCCGGGCGGTAGCCGCCGCTGATAATGGACAGGGCGTACAAAATCGTGCTGACCGACGGAGAGGCGCTGGTCAGCGAAACCAAAAAGCCAAGCGCCAGAAACGCGCCGGACAGTGATGTGAGGACGGTGCCTGCGCGATCGTTTTGGACCGCCTCGCGGGCTGTTCGCCGCTCAAGCCGTTTGGCGCTGTAGCCTGCCTTGGCGACTTCCTTGATGACGGCTTCGTCCTGCAGTCCGTCGGAGACGAGCTGCATTTTTCCGGTGGAAAAGTTGACGCTCACTTCCTTTACCGCAGGCAGCGACTTCATGTGCCGCTCCAATGACTTCGCGCACGAGCTGCAGTCCATGCCATGCACGCGATACACAATCGCCTGCGCAGACAAAACGCCCGCGCCGTCCGAAGCGATCGCGGCGGCTGGCTCCAGCACCGTGAGAATTTTTTTGTCATGGGTATGCTCCGAGCTGCAATGGTGCCCGCTGCAGCACCCGCCTTGTTTTGGTTGATTTGACATAAGCTCTCACCTATTTCCCAAGCATCTATTTTCCCCAACTGCTTCCGCGTCCATCCAACAAACATTCAAACAAATATTTAATTATTATATTATCGGATACCAGTTTCTGGTTCAAGTGAAGATTTTTAAAGTTTTGCGCCTATTTGTTCCCCATGAAAAAAGGCCAACCAGAAAACGCTGGCTGACCTGACAATATAAAATTGGCTCTCGTCAGATGATATCCCCTAATGTCCAATGAGTGATCGCTGCAGAACGCAATATGGGCCAAGTACAGCTTTCAGCATTCGGAAAAAATGATGATCCAGCAGGCTATCCATTATTACGAGGATCAACTCCTCCCGGCATAGCACTTTAGACAAATCACACACTCACAATCTCCTAATCACACTTCAGCCGCGCATGCGCATTAAGTGGCGTTTCGATCCCTTTCCACCTATATTCTCATCTCTACATTTGTCTTATACAAGGCCTGTTTCCAGGGGCATATGCAGCCAAAACTTCTGTTACGTGTTTTGTGGATTATCGCAGTCGTTGAAATATGTTATATTTTTACTTTTTTTTAATAGATTACAAAATACGACAACATTTTCATTCACTTTCTGATAATTTTAATATTGTGAAAGGTCCTTCCCGGACTAACACCAAATTAATATGGAGGAGAACCAAATTGAAGAAACATCTTTTCTCTACGATTACTTGCACAGTTCTACTAGCCTCTGTCTTAGTGGTGCCAGCAGCGAATGCAGCAAAAGTGGATTATTCGAGTTTGAGCAGTAAAGAGCTGGCAAAAAAGGTTCTTTCATTAAGCGACACTCAAACAAAATCGCAACAGCATTCGTTAAAGTCGGCGATTGCCAACCTTTCTGACGAAGAGTTCGATTCTTTTGTCCACAACTTAGTTATGCAAAATAACGGAACCGACGAAGAATTGTCGGATAAACTAAAGCCGCTTGGAGTAGAGTTAGAAACTAAGAAAAACAGTAAAATTGGCACTACCGCAATGCAGGCTGCAGACATCAACCTCGAGATTACAACCGCCAAGCGAACTGGCCAATCTTACTATCGTCTAATTGCTTCTTGGGATCCAGACGATAACGAGTTTTACCCTGCGACTTATGACTTACTCTCTATTGAATGGGATCCTACTGTGGGGGAATATTACGACCATAACGTGGGAAGTACAAAGTATGTAACAGCTCGGGATGGATCAGAACGTAAAAAGGGAATTTACTTGTTCAATGTACATGACTATCAACTAGACTTCGGCTCTTATGCTGCAGTCTATGTAACCAAAAAGAAAAACGAAACGTTAGATTTTGGTGCAAGATATGTTCACACCTTTGACACCAGAACATGGGGAACCAACATCGAAGCAAACTTTAATTATGAAAAATCGGGTCCATCTGGTGGCTTAACTTTTAAACTTACGCCAACCAAGACAGAAAAAAGTTGGCAAGTGTGGGATGATGGAGCTTTGGAGTGGTAGTTTGAAAATATAAGAAGAGCATTCGAATAACCGAATGCTCTTCTTATCATTTAAGAAAGGGCGAAACGAAAAATGAAAAGAATGTCAATGTTTCTTTTGCTTGTTAGTTTGTCTCTCATGATTACCTCTTGCACCACGATTTCACCCGAAGCTTTACCTAATCAATTTCAAATTACGTTAACGGATGTATTTAAACATCAACATGTAAATTCAATCTATCAGTTCAAAACAATTACCAAAGAACTATCTAGCGTAAAAGACAAAGAAAAATTAGCGTATATCTCAGGAATGATTGATAGTAATCTAGTTGATAATCCCACTTTCCTTCCAGGGATTATCCTAACCAATGATGAAACAAAACAAATAATAGCCGATGAACAATTGCAGTCTGAAATCTTAACGTTATATCAGAATAACAAAGATTATCTAAAAAAATTACAATCGTTAATTAAACAGAATGATCTTATACAAATCCAAAATAAACGAGATGAACTAAAGAAACTAAGTACACTTATGGAAAAAATAAATGATGATCGGCTTTTCAGCAATGATAAATCAAAAATCGAATCATATAAAAAAGATCTGGAATTGGTTATCCAACAATTTCCGAAGTAACAGAATTATCCTCACTTTCCATCTACTGTGGTGGCCTCCAGCCATAACGCAAACTGGCGATCGCTCTACGGTATAGAACCGGGAACGATCGCCAGTTTGTTGAAACAGTTCTTTTCTAGCATGGACAACACGACTTTTGGAACTTTGCAAACGACACTGCGGCGGAGCTAGAGCCTTTTTTTCGTTACTTCGTCTGCTTCTGTGCAGCGTTGGCAGCCGTTTGCCAACGCTCGCCACAGTCCAGGCAGACGCATTTGAGAATTTTTTTCTTTTCCAGGTGCATGCGAACGGCAAACAGCACGAATGCGCCCATCAGACCGAGAAACAGGAAAATGACAGGCGTTCCTTTCACGGAGACGCCGATCCCCCCGAGCACCACCAGTACAGCCGCGTAGATGGAAATATATAAAGGTCGGTTGATCGTTTCGGTAAAGTCGATTTTCTTGGAACGGCACTTTGCGCATTTTTGTTGGAAACTCATCGCTTTCTCTCCCTGTTTTCACAATCACGTACAAATGCAATCATGTCCATCTTACACGAAAACAGGGAGGGACACTACTGCTATCCTCTGCAATTGCTCGCGAGGCGCTGATCGTCCTCGGGCGCTGGCTCCCGCTGGCTCCCGCTACCTTGCGATCGGAAAGCCTTGTCTCGCCCATTCGTCAAAGCCGCCGAGCAAATTTTGCACACGGGAAAAGCCGTTGGCCCGCAGCAAACTCACGGCTACCGCGGATCGTCGCCCGCTTTTGCACTGAACCAGGATCGGAGTATCGCGCGGCAGCTCCTGCATGCGCTCTGGCAAGTAGCCGAGCATGATGTGCTTCGCTCCCGGGATAGCGCCTGCCTCCCACTCTTTTTGGTAACGGACATCGAGCACGTACAGTTGTCCTGCCTGCACCTGCTCTCGCGCCTCCCCAGGCGTGATTTCTGCGTAGGATTCAAACCGCGAATCGCAAGCAAGCTCGTAGACAGCAGGGTCCATCACACCAGCTACCTGATCCACCCCAATCGACTGCAAATCTTTCAAAACAGCAGGAACGGACTGCTGGTCGACGAGCAGGTACACGGGGCGTTCATAGTCCAGCAGCCAGCCCGCCCATGTGGGAAAAGATTTGTCGTACGGCAGGTTGATGACTCCCGGCACATGTTTTTTGGCAAATAAGCCTGGCGGACGGGTATCCACGACAACGCCCCGTTTCGTCCACGCTTCCACTACGCTGATGGAGGCTTCTGCATGCACAGGAGCGGCTATTTGCTGCACCAGCCGCGGCCCTACTTTGTTCCAATGCTTCATCATCGCAAAATAAGTCGGCGGCTCAGGCTGGCCCGCAAGCAAGCTTTGCACGAACTCCTGTTCATTTTCATGCTGCAACGCCCAATTCGTGCGCTTCTCATACCCGACCGTCGACGACTGGACGGCCCCGATCGCCTTGCCGCACGCACTGCCGGCCCCGTGCCCCGGCCAGACTTGCAAATAGTCGGGGAGCTGCTTGAAGCGCGTCAGCGAGTGAAACATTTGGCGCGCCAGCTCTTCGGCGGAGCCGCTCACGTTCGCCGCTTTTTCCAGCAGGTCCGGGCGGCCGACGTCACCGACAAACACGAAGTCCCCGGTAAAAATGCCAATCGGTTCATTCGCTGGCGAGCCGCCGTCCGTCAAGAGCAGCGCAATATGCTCCGGCGTATGTCCTGGCGTGTGGAGCACCTCGAAGGCCAGCTTGCCGATCTGGAATGTATCCCCGTCTTTGAGCAAGCGGTGGCTGTACCCGGCGGCGTATGCGTAGTGCCACTGCGGCCCTCCTTCGTCTGACAAATAGAGGACGGCTCCGAGTCTGGCCGCGAGTTCCCGCGCACCGGAGAGGAAGTCGGCATGGATATGGGTTTCCGTCACGCCGACAATCTGCACGCCGTTTGCTTTTGCCGTCTGCACATACTGCTCGATGTCGCGCGCCGGATCAATCACAATCGCTTCGCCTGCCGCCTGGCAGCCGACCAGATAGGAAGCCTGGGCCAATTTGTCGTCGTAAAAATATTTGAGCAGCATACCGTCGCCCTCCTTCATTACTTATCCGCGTTTGTCTGTCCTACACCCTGCCTTTGAGCATGCCGTGCCAATACATGACGGGAAGCAGCTCTTTTTTCAACCAGTACATGCTGCGCCGTTCGCGCGATTGATCGAACGGAAACGTCTCCCGCGGAATCTGCTCGTAATCAAATTCCGCCAAAATCAATTTGCCGTAGCCCGTTACGAGCGGGCAGGAAGTATAGCCGTTGTATTGCCGATAGTCCGGCTTGCCGTTGATTTGCGACAGCAGGTTTTGCACGACGACCGGAGCCTGCTTGCGGATGGCCGCGCCTGTTTTGGAGGTCGGCAGATTGGCGCAATCCCCGAGCCCGAAAACGTTGGCAAAACGCGTGTGCTGCAGCGTATGCTTATCCACGTCCAGCCAGCCGTCAGCAGCGGCGAGCGGGCTTTTTTTGATAAAATCAGGGGCGCTCATCGGCGGCACGACGTGAATCATATCGTAGGCCATCGGCACGAGCTCGCGGGTATTCACGTTTTCGAATACCGCTTGCTTTTGGTCCGCGCGAATCTCCACGAGGTTGTGCTGGAAGCTTGTATAAATCTGTTTTCTGTCGACGACCTTCTGCAAGGCATCGGCATACTTTTGCACGCCGAAAATAGTCGACGCCCCCGAAACAAACCGGACGATGGATTGCGAGCGCACACCCGACCGGCGAAAGTAATCGTCCGCCAGGTACATGATTTTTTGCGGAGCGCCGCCGCATTTCACCGGGGTATTCGGCTGGGTGAAGATCGCCGTCCCGCCCTGAAACTGGCGGATGCTCTCCCATGTGCTCGCGACGTAGTCGTACGAGTAGTTGCTGCACACGCCTGCTTTGCCGATGCTCTCCTTGAGACCTTTTACTTTGTCCCAATCGATCTGGATTCCGGCTGCGACAACCAGATAGTCGTAGTGCAGCTTGTTTCCGGACGCCGTCATGACGGCGTTGTCTTTTGGCAAAAATTGCGTGACGGCCCCTCTGACCCATATCGCGCCTCTCGGAATGACCGCCGCTTCGTCGCGTACGGTCACCTCCCTGCTGACAACTCCGGCACCTGCAAGCGTCCACAACGGCTGATAGTAGTGCTTGGCCGCATCATCGACAATGGCAATCTGCCCCGCGAGTTCGCGCGATTTGCGCAGGAGTTGCGCTGCGACCGTGATGCCTGCACTCCCGCCTCCCACAATTACCAGCTTGTAACGCGTCTGTTGACCCGTCTTTGGCATAATCCTCCACCTCATCTCTTTTGACACTGTGCTAGAAGGGGCGCTTAGCCGCTCGCCCTGCCACGGGCAGGCAGCAGCCTTGAGGTTTTCTGGAATAATCAGGAAAACTCCCCTATCAAAGAGCTATGACGATCGCCCGCGGAAAATGAGCCTAATCGTTGGAGTTATATGCCCAGTCCGCATTCTTGCCAGCCGGGACTGCAAAATGCCTTTTCTCTTTTCGCGCGAATGTCTATAATAGTAGGACATTGAAGTAAGCAAGAGGTGATTTTTACGGTGGACGACATCTGTGAGATTCAATGCTATGACGAAGAAAAAGTCAGTCGCTTGAAGCCGTACGCTACAGAATCCGAAGGGGTAGCGAAAATTTTCAAGGCGCTCGCCGACGACACCCGGGCGAAAATCATTCATATTTTGTCCATGGAAGACGAACTGTGCGTCTGTGACGTCGCAGCCATCATCGGCAGCTCCATCGCCAACACCTCGCATCATTTGCGGCTTCTGCGCAACATGGGCCTGGCCAAATACCGCAAAGAAGGCAAGCTCGTCTTTTATTCGCTGGACGATGACCACGTGCGCCATCTGATCTCAGCGGGAGTAGAGCATGCCAAAGAACAGAAATCGACTGTCCGAGCTACGTGATCGCTCGGTTTTTTTATTTTTCCATGCGCCCTTTTCGCAAGCGCAAGGAATTCAGCACGACCGACAGCGAGCTGAACGCCATGGCGATTCCTGCCAGCCACGGCGCCAAAAAGCCGAGCATTGTCGCCGGAATTGCGATCGCATTGTAAAAAAAAGCCCAAAACAAGTTTTGCCGGATGTTTTTCATCGCCATTTGGCTGAGCCGGATAGCGTGGACCACCCCTTTTACCTCGCCGTGCATGATGACGACATCGGCTGAATCCTTGGAAATGTCCGCTCCCGTTCCCAGCGCAATGCCGACGCTCGCTGCGGTCAGAGCAGGCGCGTCGTTGACCCCGTCGCCGACCATGGCGATTTTTTTCCCTTTTTCTTGCAGGCGCAAGATCAACTCCGCCTTTTGGGCAGGCAGCACTCCCGCGTACACTTGCTCGATTCCCGCCTGTCTCGCCACGCTTTTCGCCGTATATGGGTTGTCTCCCGTAATCATGATGATGTCCTTGCCCATTTTTCGCAGTTGGGCGACCGCTTTTTTCGCGTCTCTTTTCAACTGGTCCGACAGCACCACATACCCGGCCAGCCGCCCGTCGATGGCTGCGAGCAGCACCATTTTCCCTTCCGCTCCGTGCCGCACCAACTGATCGAGCACAGTGCCGATGTCCACGTTGTTTCGGGTCAGCAGCTTGGGGGAACCCACCACCACTGCATGCCCTTCCACTATCGCCTCGATTCCATAGCCGGGCAGCGAGGAAAAGGACGTGGCTGTCGGGATGGACAGCCCCTGTTTTTTCGCATAGGCCACAATCGTTGCCGCCAACGGGTGCTCAGAGGTCATTTCCGCCCCGGCCACCAGGCGCCAAAACGCCGCCTCGCTCCATCCGCGCGTGTTGACGCCGACGACCTCGTGCGCCCCTCTGCTCAACGTGCCTGTTTTGTCAAACACAATCGTGTCGATCTTTTGCAACGCCTCCAAATACTTTCCCTGCTTGAACAGAATGCCCATCTGCGCCGCTCTGCCGGATACGACTAGGATCGACATGGGAGTAGCCAGCCCGAGTGCGCACGGACAAGCGATAATGAGGACGGCAATCGCCTTTTCCAGCGCCCCGCCCAAGTCTTGAGGCGCAAAGACGTAGTACCAGGCCAAAAACGTCACAGCGGCAATCGCAATGATGATCGGCACAAACACATCGGTAATTTCATCCGCCACCCGCTGGATCGGCGCCTTCGACAACTGCGCTTCCTCCACCGTGCGGATCACCTGCGTCAGCGCCGTGTCTTCCCCGACCTTCGTCGCCTTGACCTTCAGCCAGCCGCTCTGGTTCAGCGTCGCCCCGATTACGGAATGCCCGCTCCATTTTTCTACAGGCAGGCTTTCCCCCGTGAACATCGACTGGTCGACGCTCGCGTGCCCTTCCAGCACGATCCCGTCCGTCGGTACCCGCTCGCCTGGCTTGACGAGAAAAATATCGCCCACCGCAAGCTGCTCGACAGGAACCGTACACACCTCTTCGCCGCGCACCACATGCGCCAGCGCCGGTTGCAGTTCGTGCAGTTGTCCGATGGCATGTTTCGTCCGGTCCTTCGCCATCGCCTCCAAATATTTGCCCAGCAGTAAAAACGTGAAGATTACCGCGCAAGACTCGTAGTAGACAGTCAGGCCGTGATTCGCCTGCCCGATGGTCGTAAAGGTCAAGTAATGGCTGTACAAAAAAGCGGTCGAGGTGCTCAGCACGACCAGCACGTCCATGTTGGCCGAGCGGTTTTTCAAGGCGTTCCACGCCCCGATGTAAAACGATTGCCCGATGAACAACTGAATCGGCAGGGTCAGCGCGAACTGGAACAAAGGCGCCAGAAACAAAGGCGGCACCCATAGAAACGACGTCACAGAAAAATGCGCCGCCATCGCCCACAACAGCGGCATCGTCAGAATGGCCGAGAAAATAAACCGCCAGAGCAGCGCCCTTTTTTCCCCTTGCGTCTCTTCCTGCTTCAAGCTCGCGGAAAAACCGAGCTGTTCGATTTTCGTCATGATCTCCTGATCGTTGGTTTGCGAAGGGTCAAAGGCTACCCGCGCCTTGTTGGTCGTCAGATTGACGTGTACCTCCTGCACACCCTGGACCTTGCGCAGCCGTTTCTCAATCCGGTTGGCACACGCTGCGCAGGTCATGCCTGTAACCTGATACGTTTGGTGGATGGTCATGAAAAAACTCCCCTTCAGCTTCCGAACATGTCCTCATGTCCAACCTATGCGCCAGGACAATTTCGTAGAAGATGAAGTATGAACGGCAGCGGCCGTGAATACGATAGGGAAGCTTGTAACTCATGGGAAAGTGGTGAAAATGATGCGCAAATCCGTCGCCCTTCGGCTGTCGTGCCTGCTGTTGGCTCTGTTCGCCCTCATTGGCTGCGCCTCCCAGGACCATGCCGGGCACGCCAGTACCGCTGGCACGCAGCAAGCGAACACGCCGATGCTTGAGGAGCTGTCGATTCCTTTGCAAGTAGCGCTCGATCCGTCCCCGGCCAAAAATGTGCAAGAAAACACGCTGCGCATAACCGTTCCGGCCGAGCATGCAGCCAAGCTGGAAACTGCTACCGTATCCGTCTCCCTGACCATGCCGAACATGGACCACGGGGCAATCGTCTTCGCGGCCGTGAAGGAAAAGGAAGGCGCGTACGTCGCGCAAATCGTGCCGACCATGCTGGGCGATTGGCTGGCTACGATTACATTCGAGCTAGACGGCAAAGCCATGAGCGCCGCCTATCCTTTTCGCGTCGAGCCATGAGCCGCCGCTTCGCCTACCACAGCCACGGATTGACGGTAGGAATCCAGCCGTTGATCGCCAGGCCGCGCAAAACAGACAAGATTCCGATACATAACGCGAGCGCGTTGCCGACGAGCAGCACCTTGGAACGGAGTGTTTTGGTCAGAACGAAGGAAAACAGGCCGATCGCCACGAGCGCGGGCAAAGTGCCCAGGCCAAACACGCCCAAAGTCGCCATCCCTTGCGCCATGCTTCCGGTCGCGGCTGCTTTCATATGCATCGTATAGGTCAGCCCGCACGGCAAAAAGCCGAGCAAAAGCCCGCTGACCAGCACTGGCGCGATTCCTTGCCGTGATTTGAGCAGGTGCAACAACTTTTGCGCGGACGAAAGCTGGAGCGGGCTGTATTTGTCCAAGGGCAAAGCGAACTTTTTGACGACCCAGAGAATGATGAACAGCCCTCCGGCGATATTGGCAATGCCCTGCAATCCGATGACCACGCCTGCCGCATTCACAAACGACCCGGCGAAACCCATGAATGCGCCTACGGCCATATACGTCACAATCCGGCCCGCATTGTAAGCCAGAATCGTTTGCAACAGAGACGCTTTGGACTGAAGCGTCATGGCCGACATGATCCCGCCGCACATCCCCAGGCAGTGGGGAGCGCTGAACAAGCCTGCCAGAAAGACGAGCCAGTAATCGTAGAGTCCAGTATTCATCCCGCAGCCCCTCTTTGTCGGAAAAAAGTATGGTTTTACGCTGTTCGCCGTCCGGGCACTTTTCCGCGAATTTGCATTTGCCTCTGCGTCGGAAAGCCAACATCCTTTTCCTAGCGTAATGGATAGCCGCTGCATTTATGACTCCGCAGCAAACGAAAGCGCCCCCGGCCTGTCTTACTTCCGGGGGCGTTCATGCGCGGGCAGGCTGACCTTGACTGTCGTGCCTGCTCCTATGTCACTGTCGATGTCGATGCTGCCTTTTGCCGCCTGCACGATTTTATGGACGATCGCGAGTCCAAGCCCGCTGCCTGTCGCTTCCCGATTGCGGGACTTGTCCCCTTTGTAAAAGCGCTCAAAAATATGCTGCCGCTCCTCCTCCGAAATGCCGATCCCCGTATCGCGAATCGTCACGACGAGATCAGACGGCGCTTGCTGGATCGACAAGGAAATCGTGCCGTGCGGCGGAGTAAACTTGATGCTGTTGGACAACAGGTTGATCCACACCTGATTCAGCAGTTGCTTGTCTGCCGTGATGAGCGTGTCCGGCAAATCCAGCTCTAACTCCAGGCTTTTTTGCTGCCATTGGCGCTCCAGCAGCAAAACGACCTGTCGCAACTGCTCGTCCAGCCGATAGACAGTCGGCTCGTACAAGCCCGTCTCTTTATCCAGTGAAGCGAGCGTCAAAAGCTGCTTGCTCAAAGATGAGAGACGGCGGCTCTCCTCCTCGATGATCGTCAAGTACTCATCCCTCTGCACCTCCGTCACGCCACCGCTGCGGATCGCCTGCGAAAAGCCCTGAATGGAGGCGAGCGGAGACTGGATTTCGTGCGAGACGTTGGACACAAACTCCTGGCGCATGTCATCGAGCTGCTTCAGCGACTCGGCCATTTGCGCGAAGTTGGCAGCCAGTTCGCCGATTTCGTCTTTGCGGGCGATGTCGAGCTGGATTTCGTACTCGCCTTCCGCCAGCTTTTTCGTCGCGTGGCTCAGCTTTTGAATCGGCCGCACCAAATAACGCGTAAACACCAGGATGAACAGCAGGCTGAGCAGAAACATCGCAGCCAAGAGCACGGCAAACATTACGTGGACTTCGCCAAATTGCTGCTCGATGCTGGGCCGCACAAACAAGGCGTATGTTTTCCCTTCCGCTTCCAGCGGCAAGCCGATGCTGTTTTTCAGCGTATTCTCGAAAAATCCGGTCACGAACAACCCGTGCTGTTCTTCCGTGATCCCTCTGTACATTTCCCCGGCCAGCACCTTTTGCACCGTCTCTCGTGCGAGCTGGTGGTCGCGAAAAGGCGCGCCGAACGATGTCGCTTGTCCGCGCTCGTCCACGAGGTACAACTGAAAATTGAGGTTGGCGACATGTGTCATAAACGCGTGCAGATCCATGCCGGATTTGTCCGTGTACAAAGCAACGATCTCCTGCCCGATCCGCGCAATTTTCTGTTCGTTGTAGGCGCGCATGTTGCGCTGGTAGTACTCGTTGGCGAGCAAAAAGCCGAGCGTTCCGCTGATGAGGACAATCGCGACAAACAGGAGGACGACCCGGAAGTAGAGCGATTTCATCCGTTGCGCACCTCCAGCTTGTAGCCGAGGCCACGAACGGTCGAAATGACAAAGTCGTCCGTTTTGTCCGTAAACTTTTCCCGCAGCCGCTTGATGTGGACGTCAATCGTGCGGCTGTCGCTCTCGTTGTCTCCGCCCCAGACCAAATCCAGCAGTTGATCCCGCGTAAAGGTCCGGTCGGGAAAGCTGGCGAGCTGGGCGAGCAGTTCGAACTCCTTGAGCGGGAGGTGTACAGCTTCGTCCTTGATTTTCACGACGTGGCTCACCCGGTCGATGACGGTATCGCGCATGACAATGACCTGTTTGCTGACCATCTGGTAGCGGCGCAGCAAGGCTTTGATCCGGTAGAGCAATTCCGTCGGCTCAAACGGCTTGGTCAAATAGTCGTCGGTTCCGGCCAAAAACCCTTTCTCCTTGTCCCGCACCTCGCCTTTTGCCGTCAGCATGATGACGGGAAGGTCGTAGTAGTCGCGAATCTCCTTGCACAGCTCCCAGCCGTTTTTGCCTGGCATCATCACATCGACAATCGCCAGTTGCACCTTCTCCTGCTCAAGCAATGCCGACGCCTGACTGCCATCTGCGGCAGCCAGCACCCGATACCCTTCTTTTTCCAAATAAAATCGCAGTAGTTCGCGAATGTGCGCATCGTCGTCTGCTACGAGAATCGTTATTTTCATCTGGCTCCCCTCCTTACGTTCCGGCACGTATCCAGAGACTTGCGCCAGCGGGCTGAAGCTTGCCAGCCAAATCGCGGGCTGATCTGATTATACAAGGTAGCATCTCCTTTGTTTCAGCCTGTTACGCCATTTCTTGGGATGTGATCGCCACCTGATAGGCGGGTAGGTTTTGGCCGCTTTGTTGGTTGCTGCTGGCGTTAAAGCTCGTCTGCATGCCCGCATGGCTTGCGGTTCCCTCATGATAGCGGAACTGTATGAACGTCAGATGAACAAGCGTTGACAAAACGGCGTAGATGCGGCTTGCGACAAGCTCGGGCCGCTCCCTTCTGTGCCTTTTCCTCTAATCGTTTCCTCCGATCGGAATGTAAGGAAATCATGATGCCGCTGCTCGGCCCAAGCGGCGTCGGCTGGCAGGAACACGCAAAAAAGCAGCAGAACGTCGCGGCTCTGCTGCTTTTTTTGTCACTCACTAAACTGTTTCGCAAACCATTGGGCCGAAGTCTCTACTTCCATCCTGGTCAACTGGTGGCCGTTCGATTCCCAATGCAGCGTCACGTCGGCACCCGCCGAGGCCAAAAGCTGCTTGAGTTCCTCGGACTCCAGCGGTGAGCAGATCGGATCGTTCGTTCCCGCCCCGATGAACACCGAAAGTCCGCTCATGTCAGGCAGAGGAATCCCGCGCCGCGGAACCATCGGGTGGTACAAAATCGCGCCGCGCAGCGGATTCGGGTAGCGAAACAGCAGGCTCCCGGCGATGTTGGCACCGTTGGAATACCCGACTGCCACGATGTTTTCCCTGTCCAACTGGTATTGGACCGCTGCCTGATCCAAAAACTCGTGCAACTCCTCCGTGCGGTAGACCAAATCTTCCTCGTCGAAAACACCCTCGGCCAGACGGCGAAAAAATCGCGGCATGCCGTTTTCCAAAACATTGCCTCGGACACTGAGCACAGAAGCCCCCGGATGGATGAGCTGCGCCAGCGGCACCAGATCGTTTTCGTCTCCGCCCGTGCCGTGCAGCAGCAGCAAGGTGGGAGCGGCGAGGTCCGTTCCTTTGCGAAAAATGTGCTTCATTACTTATCCTCCTCCAGTACGCGTACAGTGATCGGGGTCAAGCCTTGCTCGATCTGGGCGCGATGCGGCTCGTACCACTCTGGCAGCATCAGCTTTTCGCCCAATGCGTCAAACGGTTCGTCGCGCTCAAAGCCTGGCGGATCGGTGGCAATCTCGAACAAGATTTCGCCCGGCTCGCGGAAGTAGATCGCATGGAAATACTGGCGGTCGACGATGTCTGTCGGCTGAAGGCCCGCTTGTGCCACGCGCGACTGCCACAGGCGATGATCCTGGTCGTCCTTGGCCCGCCAGGCGATATGGTGGACGGTACCCGCTCCCCCTGCTCCCCTTGGCATCGGCTCGGCATTGACGTCAATGACATTGCCCAGGTCGCCGTGCGCCCGGAAGCGGACGAGGCCGTTTTCTTCGCCTACTTTGGTCAGGCCCATCAGTTTTTCCAATACTGCCATGGTGTGGTCGGGCGCGACACTGTAGAGGATCGCTCCCCCGAACCCTTTGATCGCTTTGTCAGCCGGGACGCCTCCGAATGCCCACTTGCTCGCGGGGCCGCCTTCGCGCTCGACAAGCTCCAACTGCAAGCCGTCTCTGTCGGTAAATTGCAGGTACGTTTCGTGAAAGCGTTCCACACGCTTGTACTCGACGCCGAACTTGTTCAGGCGCTCTTCCCAGAAAGCCATGGAGCCTGTCGGAACCAGAAACGTCGTATAGCCAACCTGCCCGCCGCCTACACGGCCGCGGCGCGCTGTCTCCCATGGGAAAAAGGTGATCGCGGTACCCGGGCTGCCTACCTCGTTGCCGAAGTACAGATGGTACACTTCCGGGGCGTCGAAGTTGATTGTTTTTTTGACCAGGCGCAGGCCGAGAATCCCTGCGTAAAAGTCGACGTTGCCCTGTGCGCTTTTCACAAAAGCGGTAATATGGTGAATGCCTGCTGTTTGCTGTGTCATTTGCTTGTACCTCCTGTTTTTGATTCGGACCGGAAAGTGTTGTAGCTGACGAACTCTCCGACTGGCTTGCGGTATCCTCGTACACGTTGGCTGGACGTGTCTTCTTTACCGATCGTAATCATCATCGCCGGGACGTAGCGGTCAGGAATTTGCAATATCTCGCGGACCGCCTCCGGATCGAAGCCGATCATCGGGCAAGTATCCCAGCCTTTGTCCTTGGCAGCGAGCATGAACAGCATAGCGGACAAGCTGGCGTTGCGAATCGCTTCGTCCCGTTTGAACGGCTCTCCCCCTGCTTCGTAAAAGGAATGGACAGACGAAACAGTATGATCGTATTCGCGCTGGTCCATGACGCCCAGGTGCAGCAGCCCTTCGTTGATGCGGCCTGCGTTTTTGTAGGCTTCCAGGTCGCCCAACACGATGATGACTGCCGAAGCTGTTTTTACCTTATATTGTCTCTGCGCCGCTTCATATACTCGCTCCTTCGTCTCCGGGTCTGTGACAACGACATAGTGCGCGTGCTGCAAATTGAAAGCAGATGGCGCAAACTTGACGAGCGACATGATGTCCTCGATGTCAGCCGTAGAGATCGGAACGGACGGGACAAATTTATTGGCGGACCGCCGTTTTTTCACCAATACAGAAAACTCGCTCATAAAAAGCTCCTCCTCATCGTCGCGAATGGCTTCATTTTTTCTGGATTTTTAATATCTTAAATTTGAGATATTAGAGAAACAAAAACGTTGGATTGCGATTGCGCTGGATACTGACTGCACGCGAGGAAGTCTGGCGACAAGCAAGCGAGTATGTGCAGTGAATATCTTTAATTTGAGATAATTATAAAACGGGAATAACTCCTTGTCAACAGCTCGGGCCGGAAGAATCGTTCTCCCGACCCTGCACAGACTAACGGCTTTCCGTGACAGTGACGCAGAGCGAAGCCTCCTGCTCGAGCCAATTCTTCATTTGTTCCAGTTTAAACAACTGTTCAATATGGTACACGCCATGCGGAAAAGCTTGTGAATACAACGCTTTTGCGACGGCGGCAGCCACTTTGGCGGTCATTTTCGACTGATCGTGCCCGTGCAAAAGACACTCCGCGATGGCCGCGCGCTTTCCCGCTTTTCCCCGTGCCTCGACCTTGACGGCGAAGCGGTCATCGCCCATTTTCAGCCCCGCAAACGCCGCTACGGCTGCCTCGCGCACCCGCGGCTTGCGCAGCAATCGGCACAGCCCTGCCGCAAGCCGCGCTACCCACTCCTGGTCGAAGCACAGCCGCGTCGATACCGATGGGACACCGAGCGTCCGGGCCAATGTCTGTTGATCGGAAAAAGGAAAGCGGTACGCCTGCTTTTTCCCCAGATGGCCCCCGAAGTCGGCGAGCTTGCCGTCTGTCATGCTTCGGACGGACACCCGGCGGTGATGGAGCGTCACGTCATAGCTGGCGCAGGTCGAACCGGAGCGGACGCACTTTCCCCGCCGTTTCCCGGCAAAACGCTTCCGCTTTTTCCAGGCTGCGCCCTGCCGCATACACGCGGCCGGGGTATAGGTTCCCCAGCTCTTTGCATATTGTCGCGCCCACGTAGCCGTAGCCACCCACTACGACAATTTTGTCTTTATCCATAAGCTCTCGTCCTTTTGCTGTGAAAAACGTCCCGCCGTGTTTCACAAGATGGGTGTGACCGCCTGCGGGCAGGCAAAGCGGTCGTATCGGGTTGGTTTTGTTGACGCAAGTACGCGCCCTCGGCCCAGGCCGATGTTTGTCACTGGCGCGTCCTTTCGGGGCAGGGGGGCCGTTCTCCCGCTCCCTTTCGCAAACGCTTATCACCGCGCGTCCTTTCGCGCCAACGCTCTCGTTCCCCCCGCTACCTTTTCACAGCGAACCAGGCGTGGACCAGATAGGAGCCGAAGTAGCGGGTAGCGTGCTCGAAGCCAGCCTCCGCCATCAGCGCCTGCACGTGAGATTCCGGGATTGGATCGGACTCGTTGCCGGGCGAAGCCGCAAAACGTTCCCACTCCGCCATGGCGATGCCGTTGTCGAGCATATGTGTCTGCCAGGCTTGCGTCTGCAAGCGAAACGACTGCAACTGCGGATCGCCCGCAATCGTCGCGAGACAAAACGGGGCGCCTGGCCGCAAGCGAGCCGCGATTTGCTGCAGCAGCTCTCGTTTTGCCGCAAGTCCTTTGACAAAATGAAGCACGAGCAGGCAGGTCGCCGCTGCGTAGGCCGGCTGCTCAGGCAGCGCGTCCACCGTTCCCTCCTGCAACGTGACACGCGCCGCAAGTCCCGCCTCGGCCGTCCTGCGCTGAGCCTGCGCAAGCATCTGCGCCGAAGGGTCCACGCCCGTAAACAGCCAATCCTCGTGCCCTGCTCCCAGCGTCACCAGCTCCTGTCCGCCGCCAGCGCCTACGACCAGCACGCGCTTTTCTCCATCCACCTGTAGAAGCTGCGCCCCCAGCAAGCGATCCGACATCTCGTACAAGTGGGCGTACCCGGGAATTTTCAGCGAGATCGTCTTTTCATACCGCGCTACCTCCGGGTGGTTCCAGCTAAGTAGTGCCTTTTTCTCCTTCATCCGTATCTCTCCCCATCCATCCTGTCTTCTTTTGCTGCTGTCATCTGCACGAGCCGCAGCCTGTGCGCTTCGGAAAAACGCGCCCGGCCCTGTTGGTCTACAGACGTGGCGGCTACGTCTGCCAATAGGTTTGCCGGCCTGCCTCCCAGCACAACGATGCGCGTCCCCAAAGCGAGCGCTTCCTCCAGATCGTGCGTGACGAGCTTTTCCGCCTCCCACAGCTTGCGGAACAAGCGGTGCATGTCTGCGCGCGTCGCGGCGTCCAGACTTTGAAAAGGCTCATCCAAAAGCAACAGCCCCGGGCGAGCGGCAAAGGCGCGAACGACCGACACCCGCTGCCTCATCCCGCCGCTGAGCTGCTCGGGATAGTCATGCAGCGCCGAAGCCAATTCTGCTGCCTCAAGCATGGCAAGCACACGCTCGCTGGCTTCCTCCGCCTGTCCCTCCAGCACCCAGCGGACGTTTTCCCAAACCGTTTTCCCCGGAAGCAGGCGCGGCTCCTGAAAAACGTAGCCAAGCCGCTCCCGGCGATCACGTGCGACCGTTCCCGCCGTCGGCTCGATCAGCCCTGCCGCCAGTTTCAGCAGCGTCGTTTTGCCGATCCCGGAAGTGCCCAACAGGCACGTCACTTGCCCTTTGGCTGCTTCCAGCGAAAAGTCCTCGAAAATCGCCCGGCCGTTGCCGTACTTCAGCGAGATGCGCTCGAATCGCATGGGCGGCTCCCTCCTTTTCTCCGCTGCGCAGGCAGCGTGCATGTGCGCACGAGCGCTTCCAGCGCCATCCCCAGCAGGGCGACAAGCAGCGTCCAGGCCATAACTTCCTCCGTCTTCAAATACACCCGGGCTGTGTTCATCACAGCGCCGATGCCCGTCTGGCCGCTGATAAGCTCTGCCATCACAATCGTTTTCCAGCCCATTCCGACGCTGACGGCAAGCGCAGCCGACCAGTACGGAGCCAGCGCAGGCAAAATGATATCGACAATCTGCTTGCGGCGGCTGACCGCAAAGACGCGGGCCATCTCCAGCAGCTCGCGGGGCAACTGCCTCACGCCTTGCAGCGAGTTGAAAAAGAACAGTGGAAACAAGGCGATCGCTACGACGAAAATTTGCGCCCCGCCATTCACGCCAAACCAGAGAATGGCAAGCAGCATCCACGAAACCGGAGGAACGGCCTGCAGCACCGTGACAGCAGGGCTGCCCAGCCTGTACGCCGTCTCCCGCGCTCCTGCCAGGACGCCAAGCCCTGTTCCGCACAAAAAGGCAAGGCCAAACCCCGCGGCGAGCCGGAGAAACGAGTGAAGCAGCGGCTCGCCCAAGGCCCCTGTTCGTACAGGCGATACAGCGTCTGCACCGTCTCCCACGGCCCCGGTAAAATAACGGGAGGATACAGGCGCCCAAGCCCCTCCCAGATCACGAGCAGCAGAACGTATGTGAGGCCGCTCTGCTAGTTGCCGTATTTGCCGCTCTTGCTGCTTTTGCTGCTTTGGCTAGAAGCCGTAGTAAAACCGGGCATCCGGCGTTGGCGCAGTTGAACGAGCCTGCCCCGAAAGCCTCCATGGCCAAAGTGTGCATCCGCATGCCGGACGGCCCGTATGTCACGATTCAGGCAAGCCCGATGCACGGCATGGACGGCGCTGTCCACCTCGCCGTCTTGTTCGGTCCGGCCAAGCCTGCCGATATTCTCCCGCTGGTCTGCGAAGCGTACGGATTGTCCGAACGGGAAAAGCAGATTCTCGGCCAGATCGTCCGCGGCTCGTCCACCAAGGAGCTGGCCCGCGCGTTGCACATCTCCGCTTATACGGTGCAGGATCATTTGAAGTCGATTTTCGTGAAAACGGGGGTATCCAGCAGGCGCGAGCTGATCTGGCAGTTGTTTTCACGCTTCGGGGTGGAGGCGGGCAGCCGCGAATAGCGACAGCAATAGCAAAAAGCCTGATCGCATCCAGTCTGGTTGGGGACGATCAGGCTTTTGCTTTTTGCCTCACGCATTTTCAATTAAAGCAAGCGATTTTTGCCGAAGCTCGGCTATCTCGGCTTCCACCGCCTTCAGCTCCCGCTGGAGGTCGTTCAACAGACTTTCCACCTTCGACCGCTTTTCCTTCGCCTGGCGCAGCGACGTCGAGATGCGATCCTGGACGATCCAGTCGGTAATGATGTTGTCGAAGAAAAAGTCTGCGAAGGTCAGCATTTCGCCAATCTCGATGCGAATGTGGCTCTGGCGCTGCACGTCTTGCAGCTCCCGCTCGAATCGCCGCAAGCTTTTTTGCGCCTGGTGGATCGACTCGCGGGCTTCGTTGATCCGGTTGTGCTTCATCGCGGTGGAAATCGCACCGCCGCCGAGCATGTCCCACGTCCCCCAGGAGCTGGCGGAGTCGAGCTTGTCGATCGCCTTGCGGAGCTGCAAAATCGCGGCACTCCCCGCGCTGATCGCCTCTTGCAGCTCTTTTTCGTGCGCTCCCAGTTCGGCTTCCCGCTCGCTATGTACACGTAGCTGCATCGCCAGCTCAGGCCGCTGCTTGCGAATCAGCCGCTCCTTCTCGACGAGCAGAGCGACGAGCCGCGCTTCCAGATCCGACATCTGCTGCAGCCTGCGCTCTACCTCTGCAAGCTCCTCTTCCAGCTCTTTTACGGTATCGGCCGCTTCCTCGTACTTCATTTTCGCTTGCAAAAGCTCTTCCGTTTCCTTGGACAGCTTCTCTTCTTTTTTTCCAATCAGGCTGTAAAAAAACGCGCCAAAGGACATGCCGGTCAATTTATCCACGTCGCGCTGCTCCCGCTGCAATTGCTTGTGCAGCAACTCGCGTTTTTGCACGGCTTCTTTGTACTGCTCCTGCAAAAGCTTCACATTGTGCTCCGCATGAAGCTTTTGGCGCAGTTGGGCTTTGACTTGTGCAACCTGGCCGTTCAATTCCTGAAACACGGCTACCCCTCCCCTGCAAACCCTTTCTTTTTTCATACGGGAGCAACGTGCAAATGTTTCAGTTTTTGGAAAATGGCCGTTCCTTTTCCTTATCGGCGCTCTGCCCTGCTCATGACATTTGATAAATTTGGATCAGATTGCCGCACGTATCGTCCAATACAGCCAAGGTCACGTCTCCGGCTTCCGTCGGCGCCTTCGTAAAGACGACGCCGAGCTTGGTCAGCCGCTCGTACTCCTTGTGAACGTCGCTCACTTCAAACGCCGTCGCCGGGATGTTTTGCTCAAAAATGGCTTTTTGGTAGGCCAAAGCCGCAGGATTCGTGTTTGGCTCCAAAACGAGTTGCACACCATCCGGGTCTTCCGGAGACACCACCGTCAACCATTTGACCCCGCCCATTGGAATATCCATTTTGGTCACGAACCCGAGGACGTCCGTGTAAAACTTGTGCGCCTTGTTCTGATCGTCTACAAAAATACTCGCCAAGCTGATTCGCATAGTGGCCCTCCTGCTTTTTTTCAAGTTTATTCCGCTAGTGTACCCCACTCAAGCCGCTTGCCTACCTGTCATCGTGTACAACTGCCAAAAATTCCTCGCTCGCTCATGAACGCTCCCTGCTACGCCTGCAAAGCCTCTCTCACCTTCTGATCGAGCACCTGAAAGACGTTTTGCAGCTTTTCCTTCGGGATCGTCGCATAGCGGTCGCCGAGGCTGACCTCATAGTAGCTGGTAGCCTCGTCTACCTCCCGAACATAATGCGAGAGCCCCACTCCCGTCTCCTCGCACACGGCGAGCAGGATAGGCTCCAACCGCTCCTTGGGCAAGCTGATGTGAACGTGAAACATGTTGGATACCGGCACAGTCGGCCGCGTGGAAATGCCGTGGCACTGGTTGTACAATCCGGCAAGCTCCTTGGCCTGCTCGTAATACTCGGCGAACTTGTCCTTTCTCGCCTCGAAGCAGACGTCAGCCGGAATGATGTACGGATACAGGCTGATTAAATCGCCGCCATGCCGTCTTTTCCAGACAATCGCTTCCTTCGTGAAAGCGGCGTCCCCTGCCAAAATCGCTCCGGCAATGCCGCCGATCCCTTTGTAGACGGAAATGTAGACACTGTCGAACAAGGCGCAGACCTCGGCGGCTGTTTTCTGGTAGTACGGCAACGTTTCCAAAAGCCTCGCCCCATCCATGTGCAGGCGAATGCCTTTTTCCCGACAGTAGTGGGAGATCGCTTCCAGCTCTTCATACGGCGGCAACTGTCCGCCGATCTCGCGCTGGGGCAGTTCCAGCAGCAGGCAGGCGATCTCTTCGTTCATGCCCAGAACGTCCGCAAGCGAGATCACCCGGTCTTTGTCGGCAAGCAGCACAGGCTCGATCTGATGCAGCTTCCGCAGCCCGTCCTCCTCGTGAATCTCCAGATGGCAGAACGGGTGGTAGGCCACTTTGCGGATTCCTTTCGCGTCGCACCAGATGCGCATGGCGATTTGCTGGGCCATCGTGCCGCTCGGGAAAAAGACGGCCGATTCTTTGCCCAAATATTTCGCCATCTTGTTTTGAAAGTTGTCGATGACTTCTCCCGATCCGTACACATCCGCAGCCAGATCGCCGTCCACCTCTTGAAAAATGCGCTGCAATTGACGGATGTCCCTCTTGCTGTGCCCTGCGACTTGATAGGTCGTTTGATTGAAAGCTTGCAGCAGCGTTTTTTGATCGCCCATGTTGGCAGGTCCCCTTTTTCTCCATACTGAGTAGACTGCGAACAGCCTGATCGTGCCAGCACGATCTTCTCTCTCCAAGATATCACATCTTGTTCGCAGCCTACCGCTGATTATTGGTTCCCGTGCAGTTGGTTTTGGCGGTATTCGCTCGGCGTCTGTCCCGTTGTTTTTTTGAACAGCGTGATAAAATACGGCGTATTCGGCACGCCTACCTCCGCAGAAATCGCGGCAATCGGCTTGCCAGAGTGCGCCAGCAGTTCCTTCGCCTTGTCGATCCGTTTTTGCTGAATGTATTCCACAGGGGTCATTTCCTTGATCCGCTTGAATGTCCGATGCAAATGATAGGGACTGCCGTGACACATGTCTGCCAGGTGGGCCAACGTCAGCTTTTCGCTGTAGTGAGCGTCGATATAGTTGGTGATTTGCGCGACCCATTCCCGATCGGGCAAACGCTGTCCCGTAGGCTTGCACCTTTTGCACGGACGAAACTCTTCGCGAATCGCCTCGCTCGCCTGCTGAAAAATCCGGACATTGCCCCATCTTGGCGGCTTCGACTTGCACGATGGCCGACAAAAAATTCCGGTCGTTTTCACTGCGTAAAAAAACTGGTCGTCATAGGACGCATCGTTGGTGATGATCGCTTTCCATCTCTCTTCGGTGACACCCAGCTCCATTTCGCCCACCTCCACCGTCAGTATATCCTCCGCCGGACTCATCCGCACGGCTATTCCAATAAAATAGCAAGATAACGAAATGACAGCCCAGCTTTCCTGTTATACAACTAAGAAGGTTGCCGCCAGACTGACAAGGGAGGCTTTTTTAATGACGGAAAAAAGCAGAAAGACAGCCGCACAATTGCCGAGCCGTGGTCTACCCGCCGGGGCTTGGGTCGATAATAGAGAGGAAATCATCTTGCACGTGCCAACACCTTTTTCCTTTACGCAAAACCTGCATTATTTGTCGCGCGCCAAAGACGAGTGCCTGTATCAGATTGAAAACGATCGCCTATACAAAGCAATCCCGATCGCAGGCCAGACGCCTGTCGTAGAAATTCGCGCAGAGGAAGATGCGCACCTGCACATTCGCTTTCTCGGCGACGCCACTCCCACAGCAGACGTGCGCGCGCGGGTCGCGGAGTACGTCTACGACTGGTTCGATCTGGGGACGAATCTGGCTCCCTTTTACGACATGGCGCAAAAAGACGCCCTGCTGAAAGGTGCAGTCGATTCGTTTTACGGACTGCGCAACATGGGCATCCCCGACCTGTTTGAAGCGATGAGCTGGGGGATTCTCGGACAGCAGATCAACCTGACATACGCCTACACATTAAAGCGGCGGCTCGTGGAAAATTTCGGACGGCCCGTCGTGTGCGAAGGCAAAACATACTGGGTGTTTCCTGCTCCGGAAACCATTGCAGAGCGGACCGTGCAAGACCTCGCTGTGCTGCGGATGACTGCCAAAAAGTGCGAGTACTTGATCGGCGCAGCACAACTCATCGTTGAAGGGAAACTGTCGAAGGAGCTATTATGGGACGGAGGAGATTATCAAAACGCAGAGAAAACACTGGTCAACATTCGCGGGATCGGTCCGTGGACAGCCAACTACGTCCTCATGCGCTGTCTGAGGATGCCGTCTGCTTTTCCCATTGACGATGTCGGCTTGCACAATGCCATCAAATACGTACAAGGTACGGACAGAAAGCCGACCAAAGCCGAAATCGTTGCGCTGTCCCGCCATTGGACGAGCTGGGAGTCATACGCTACCTTTTATTTATGGCGTTTTCTTTACTAACCAAAGGAGGTTCCACCTGAATGCTGAAAATAGGCTCGCACGTCTCATTCTCCGGAAAAGGACTGCTCAATGCCGCCGAGGAAGCCGCTTCCTACGGCTCTAGCACGTTCATGATCTACACGGGAGCACCGCAAAACACGCGGCGCAAACCGATTGAAGACCAATACATCACCGAGGGCAAGGAAGTCATGGCCAAAAATGGCGTCGAGGAAATCGTCGTCCATGCCCCGTACATCATCAACCTGGGGTCTTACAAGGAAGACACCTTCGAGCTGGCCGTCCGCTTCCTGCAGGAAGAAATTCGCCGGACAGACTACATCGGCGTCAAAAACATCGTGCTCCACCCGGGCGCCTATACGGACAAGGACGCGGAGTACGGCATTGCGCGAATCGCAGAAGGCTTGAACGAAGTGCTCGCCGGGGTCAAAGACACCGACGTAAAAATCGCGTTGGAAACGATGGCGGGCAAAGGAACAGAGATCGGGCGCAGCTTCGAGGAAATCGCCGCGATCATCGAAAAAGTGGAAGACAACAGCAAGCTCGCCGTCTGCATGGACACTTGCCATATTCACGATGCGGGCTATGATATCGTCCACGATTTTGACGGCGTCCTGGAGCAGTTTGACCGGATTATCGGGCTGGATCGCCTCACCGTCGTCCACCTAAACGACAGCAAAAACTTCCGCGGAGCGCAAAAAGACCGCCACGCGCCCATCGGTGCCGGACTGATCGGCTTCGACGCCATGAGCTACATCGTGAACCACGAGAAAATCCGCCACTTGCCGCTCGTGCTGGAAACGCCGTGGATCGGAAAAGAAAAAGGCAAGGAACGCCCGATGTACGAAGCAGAAATCGCGCTGCTGCGCGGCGAGGTGGAAAAACGGTTCGGGGACGAGTTCATGGACCACGTAGAGCGCCTGGACTACTTTTTCCGCAAACAGGATGTGACCAGACGCGAATACGTCGTCGGCATCTGGGAGCTGTTGAAAAACGACGCGAAAGCCAAAAAAGCGGACAGCCGCGAGCCGATGGAGCGCCTGTACGACATGGCAGTGGAAGCACGGCTGTTCCCGGAGCTGTCTGAAGAGCAGCTCAACCACCGCCTGACCGCCTGGTTCGCGATCCCGAAATTCTCCTAAATACTCCTGCTCGAAAAAGCATCAACCTGGCTGCGCGGCTTCCTTTTGTTGAGGGCGAAATGACAATCGAAAACAGGAGGAAGCCGCATGCATGCCAGCGAAAAGCCCGGCGCAAGCCACCAACAGAACGGCCTGAAAACCTACACCCTTCTCGGGCCCGACCGCCGCCCTAACCAAAGTTACTCTCGCGGTACGCTGGGAGGATATCGGCGGCGCCACATATACGGACGCCTCGATTGCCCCTCCGCTCTGCGGGCTATAGCCAAAGGCGGGTATGTGGCCCAGCGGGTGTTTTTTGCCGATGAAAAAACGGCTCTGGCAGCGGGCTATCGTCCGTGCGCAGTTTGTTTGCCGGAAAAGTATGCGCAGTGGAAAGCGGAGCGCACTACCTCCGGCCTGTCGGAAGCTCCTGAATCCGGCAATTGTGAAACGCCGTAATTTTCCACACGCCACGTTGCTTGACGACCACATTCGTATTGATCGAGTCTCTGTCGTTTGGGTCCTGTTCGGGATTCGCCAGTCTGGCCTCGCCCGTTGCGTGCACCACAGCTACGTTTTCTGCAAGAAACCGCGGCTTGCATTCAGCAAGAGCGCTCGACTCCAATGTCGAACCTTTCAACGGCCCGTGAAACAGCCACCCATGCACCTCGGCGATTTGCGCCCTTCCCTTCAGATGCTGCCCCATGAACGTCACGTAATCCGCATCTTCGGTAAAACAATCCCCGTACGCCGCGGCATCTCCCCGATTCCAGGCATCAACCAGCGCAACAAACACCTCGCGAATGTCTTGCACGTCTTTTTCCCGCTGATTCATTTTTGCTCAAATCCTTTCCGTTATAGGATGGGGAAAATCGCTTTGCTTTTGTGCTATACTTGTGTCCAGAAAAAAGCTTAATCAACCAGTTATCTCAACTGATTGTATATCTTAATTGATTAAGATATATTCAAAGCGTACACCGGAGGTCCAGTTATGTCAAGCGATGATCGCCAGCACCCTGCACTCAGCCTTACCCCCATCCAGCAAGAGCTGCTCCAGGAAATTCGCACAAACAGCTCCCGCGCTGTCATGTTCCATCAAATGATCTCGGAAAAATTGGGCCTGAATGCCACCGATCACAAATGCCTGGACTTTTTGTACAGGTCTGGTCCGGTCACAGCCGGACAGCTTGCCGAATTGACCGGACTGACGACAGGCGCGGTCACCAACGTCATCGACCGTCTGGAGCAGGCAGGCTATGTGGTGCGGGCCAAAGACCCGAAAGACCGCAGAAAAGTGGTCGTCAAGCCAACCGATCATGGCCCGGACAACATCTCGCCTTTGTTCGATTCGATCCTGCACAAGACGATTGCGCTGCTCGACCGTTACACCGAGCAGGAAACGCGCGTCATCCTCGACTTTTTGAAAAGCTGCAACGCCATTTCCTTGGAAGAAATGAACAAACAAAAAGAAGCCGGCTCTTGATAATGAGAGCCAGCTTCCTCACGACTTACAGCGTGTTGGCCGGAATCCGAAACAACACGT
Source organism: Brevibacillus sp. YAE8 (assembly GCF_057543335.1). Lineage (NCBI taxonomy): Bacteria > Bacillati > Bacillota > Bacilli > Caryophanales > Paenibacillaceae > Brevibacillus > Brevibacillus sp. YAE8. The sequence continues at coordinate 3,153 of NZ_BAAIYG010000033.1, read as the reverse complement.
ACCGCCCCGTCCACATCTCTGACGTGATAACGATCTTCTCCGCGCCCCGCACAAAAAAGTACCCCGAGCCTTCCTGCTGAACAAAGCGCCAGCCAGCCGCCGCCACTTCCCGCTTCATCGCTTCTGCCCCCGCGCCTTGCCCGGAGGGTGCGCCGTACCAGTCGACGCCCTCCACAGTCGCCAGCTTGATGAGCTTGCCGTCGTAGCCGTTCAGGAGCGTCTTGACCTCGCTTGCCGAGCTGCCGGAAAAAGGCAGCGCAGGCCCCGCCTGCAAGTAGACGAAGCGAGCCGCCATTGCGAGCAGGCAGAAGACAAGCAACGCTAGCAGCACGCGCCCCCTCGTTCCTCGCCAAATCGTTGACACTTTTCACACATCCTTCAAAAAAAGGCAACAGAATAGTCAGGTTGAGTCATTCTCAATCGTTGTCGCCACCTCTACAATTCTTTGCAGAAGGCTGTGCCCCTTCCGCAACAATCCCTATTGATGCAAAAAACGCTCAGAAAGAAGGATCGCCCATGATGCCTTTTCGGGTTTTGATCGCAGACGATCATCCGCACGCGCGCGAGGCGATTAAAAGCGTGCTCGCGGAGCATCCCATATTCGAACTGGTGGACGAAGCAAGAGATGGCCAGCATGCAATCCAGCTTTGCCGCTTGCATCAGCCTGATCTCGTCCTGATGGATATTTCCATGCCGCAGTGCAACGGACTGGAAGCGACCCGAATCATCAAAGCGCAATACCCGTTTATCAAAATCGTCATGCTGAGTGTCTCCGACGACATTGTCGACCTGTTTACGGCAATCCAATACGGCGCCCAAGGCTACTTGCTGAAAAACACCAACCACGAGGACTGGATATCGTATTTGCAGGAGCTGATCTCCGGTGAATCCCGCCACTCGCGCAAGCTTGCCGGAAAAATGCTCTATCCTTTCATGGACACGTCCACGAGCGACGAGCCTCCCCCCTCTCTGCTGACCAACCGGGAGCAGGAAATCGCGAAATACGTGGCGCACGGGAAGACGAACCTGCAGATCGCCAATGCCTTGTCGATCCGGGAAAATACGGTCAAAAACCACATCCGCAATATTTTGGACAAGCTGCAACTGGAAAACAGGGTACAGCTCGCCTCCTACGCCGTCCGCCATCGCTTGGCAGAGACAGACAACCAGCCGCTTGTCTAGCAGTAGAGCTTTTCTTAACAGATGCACAGGTAAAAGCCCGGCTTGTCACAGCAAAAGACAGCCGGGTTCCACCTCAAATGTAAATCCTTGCCCTAAGCCTTCGCCCCTATGTAAAGGCTTTTTTATATTGGCCGTAATACGTAGCACGAGCATTGAATGAGCGAATTCTAGCACACAAAACTTTCTGCTAAAGGACAAAAAAGAGAAGTTTGCATCGCCAAAGTCTGGTAAAACAGAACATGCGTTTGCTTTTTTCTCCAAAAAACTTGTAGTGGTTGTTGTATTTTTACGTATCCCAGCAAGCGGTTAACCGCTGCAAGAGAAAATATTTACATCAACTAAAGAACTTAATGGTATGGTTGTAGCTTTGCTTTTGCTCGTTGTGTCGGGGAGTCTATTGGCATTTATAGCCGGAAGTCAGCAATTGCTCTGCAAACATATTAAAAATGCTAAAAAATCTGGTTGAAACACATAGCCTTCGCTAATGCGAGGGCCTTTTTTGTATGCTTGCGTAAGCAGAAGCGAATTAATGCGAAGGAATAGCAGAGACGGAGCTTGAGAACCCGAAAATATTTAGGAAAAAATCCCCAGAACTTTTTTGTATGCCAAAACGTCATAACAGGTGAATATAATAAACGTCGTGAGCCGATAGTGCTCAAACGATTATCAAAGGATGTTTAGCTATCGGTGTTCCATGGGCCAGAAAGGGAACTGTTGGGATAACGCTCCAATGGAGAGCTTTTGGGCAAAGCCAACAATAATGGCTTAATGGTAAGCTTTTCAAAATACGCAAATGAAGTGCGTACGGCAGTGTTTTGACATATTGAATCCTGCTATCACCGCAAAAAATGATACGCAGTAAAGAGCCATATGATGTCTGAAGAGATTGTGACACAATCAAAAAATAAACAGGAGTGTGAAATATGAAAAAAATATTATTGGTTTGTATCATGATAATGTCGATGCTAGCATCGGCTTGTGGAAATGTTGAAATGACATCAAATCCGAATACTTCTAGTGAGCCTAAACCTGAAGCGGATGAGTCTGTTATTCCAAAAAATACCACTGAATATTGTGATGATGTATTTACAACTTTGGATAGTGAAACTGAAAAGTCTTTCTATGGAACTTGGAAAGTTGAGAAACTTTTGGGGTTTGCAAATTCATACAATGATGCTTCTGAATATCCAACAGGGCAAAAAATTATTGGTGATGAATTTATAATCAAAAAAGACTTCTTTTCATCAAAAGGACTTAAAAACTATAATGATTATCAACATGAACTCAAGAATCCATTATATAGGCTTAACTTTATATGTTATAACACAGGCTCGTTTTATCGTTTATTTAAAACAGATCCCGATGCTTTAAATATAAATATAAATGATAAGGTAAAATACATAGTAATAAATGACTCTTCTACAAAGCTTGGCATACCTCTAAGTTTTTTTATTGTTAATAATGATAGGCTTATCTTGTTATTAGAGGCAACTAATTTTGAGCTTAAAAAAATTACTGATTAAATGAATGAAGGTTATGGAATAAGTTCTGTGCTAATAGAATAGAAAATGTCCAGGAAGGTAAGGATATGCTATAAGCGATTCTGAAAATGCCTGTGAATTCATTTTTTAAACAAGAAAGGTCAGCCTAAAGGTTGACCTTTCTTGTTTATGTCGTAAAACGATTAAACTATAGTGTATATACTGGATATTTGTGAGTATATGGCATGCCTTTACAAAATAAAGTTGCTTCTTCATTTCTTCTTTTTTGTAAATTTCTATCATATGAAAATGCTTTGCTGACTAATTTTGAACAAGTATCACTTTGAGCTGGTGTAAGTGGGCGAGTCTGTCAAGATTTTTGTGTAAACGTGAAAACGATGCTTCATATGTCGGGCTTGACATGGAGCCACTGGCGGGCATGAGTTCTTGCGATTGGGCGATGGAGAAGTTCACACCATCGCAAGGCAAA
>NZ_BAAIYG010000032.1:0-53969 GCF_057543335.1 Brevibacillus sp. YAE8 | reverse complement strand
CCTTTCCCAATCAAGGACAAAAAGCTTACGCGCCCTCATTTACCCGAAGCGTCCGGATCAATGCGTTCGCCAAAGGCTGCCATAGCCACACTTCCCTTGCCGGAAAAACCATGCTGCCAAAAAAGGCTCTCCCCATTACCGAGGTCGCAAACATGATCTGATAATAGGCGCCGTCCGCCATCGGAACGACGTATTCGCAGATCGCTACCCGCAGCCCCTCATGCTCCCACAAATCGTTTTTCACGATTTGCAAGCCTGGCGTCTTCTTTTTGATCTGTGCCGTCATCGCTTGCAAAAAACTTTCGGCTTCGTTCATCGACAGCGGGTGAGCCATATGGTTAAGTCCCAGCAAAATCGTGCCTTCTTCATCCTGGCAAGCCAACTGCTCGTGTGGCTGAGCTGCACTGCTCTGGCTCATCAGCCCCTTTGGAATGAGTTGAAGCGAGCAAGGGAGAATCAGACGTACACGCTCGTCGAAAAACATTCTCTCGGCAAATTCGAGCGTGCAGCCATCGTATTCCATGCTGCCAAGCTCCGCTGCCGCCAAGCACTCTTCCCAGGTCAACTGCGGTTTTTGCTGATTCATTTCCTCCAGTTGCTGCCTAATCTGAATCTCATTCCACACGTCCAAAATTTTTTCGTCCCAGTAAGTTGTCATATCTCCCTCCCTGGCTCGATCTCCACTTTTTGCAGGACGAATCCAGTCAAGCCTCTACGCAGAAAACTTTCCGCCGCATCCAGACTCACCACAATGTACGGCTCCAAAATGCCTTGTACGGAAAAGAAATGGTGCTTCTTTGCCTTTTCATAGTCCAGCACCATCCTCTTCAACGCTCCATTCTGGTGAAACTCGCTGCTTTTGGCCAGGACGTCTACAGCGGGAACCTGCATGAGCCAGTACACATTCCGGTCGTTTTGTTGTCGGTCAATCAAATCGACACGCTTCCAGCGAATGCCCAGATTGTATTTTGCGGTAATGGATTTCATCCGGTCAGACAGCATAACTATCGGCCTTTCCAGCCAATCCGGGTAAGCCAAGACTCCCTCTGCCTGAACTTCCAAAACAGTTATAGGCAAAAGCGCCTCCATTCCCCCTTCCAGGGAAAGTCCAGAAGGCTGCACCTTCCGCGAGATACGCCTGTCTTCCGTGAGCAAATAGTAATCCCGCACAGTGATCGCCTCCTTACTCCGCTGTCCAGCGAATTTCTTTGCGTTGCGCTTCGGTCAAATCAAAACGATCCTGATCTCGTTCCAAGAACATCGCCTGTCGCAAATTTGCTCCGTAGAAGCTTGCCTTGTACAAGCGGGCATGGCGGAAATCCGCTCCCTCCAAATTCGCCTCATCAAAGCGAATCCCGAGCAAGCCGGGCTGTCGGTACAGCCTGTCATCGCTTGCCTGTTCATCCGCATAGGAAAAATGAACCCCGCGCAAATCACTTCGGCGAAAATCAGCATCGCACAGCAACGAATGGCGAAAGTCCGCGTTTGCCAAGCTACTGCCGCCCCAGCGCGTACCGATCAGCACACAATGCCGGAACTCGCTATTCCCCAGATCACTTCTGCTAAAATCGGTGTACCGCAAGTCCATCTCGTTTGCTTTGAGTTGTCGCAGGCGCATGTTGGCAAATGTTTCGTGCGTGCAAAACGAGCCTTTCGTCTGCTCCAGCAGCCTTCGCGCTTCCTGTTCTTCTCGCGGGAGACGGTCTTCCACATACACAGGCTCGCTGATGTCCTTAAACTCCCCCACGCGGATTTGGAAGCGCTGCGCTTTGTTCAATTGCTGATACTCCGGCAGCTTTACCACTTCCGGGATAGACAGACGGACAAGGGCGGTCACGAACTGGGCAAAAAAATCCAGTTCTTTGAGAATCAGCCGCTCCACATCTGGCGTATCCAGCACACCGATATACTTTTTGCGCTGCTCGTCCAAAAGCTGCAAAAGCGAAGGAATCCCTTGAAAAGCCCACCCTGCGTCGTAGCTGCCAAAGCACTCCACAGCTTCCCAGTACCATTTGTCCGTGTATGCCTCGATCAAATAATAGTTGGATCCGTCCAGCACCGCTGTGCGCAACAAAGAATAGTGGAGAAATCCGATGGCTGACATGGCGCCATGCTCCTGCATGGTTTTGATCTTGATGGCAATCTGCCGTATCGACTGTACAAAATCTTCGACGAGCCTCTCCTTGTTTTCCAGAAAAAAGGACTCGAGCGCCGCAACTCGTTCTTCCAATGCCGGCAAGCAAACATGCTCGTACAGGTGGCGGAGTGCCTCCTCTTTTTTCATGGCTGCATAAGCCCCCTAGTTCATCTTGATTTCCGAGCCTTTCAGTTCAATTTTGTCTTCCAGCGTAATCGTGTTACCTTTTCCGATAAGCTCTATTTTTTGGGCGTCGATGTGTATCGTGTTTCCGGACATGCTGATCTCTTGTCCAGCGGTAATGTTCACGTTTTGGTTGCTCACAATGGAGATCCCGTGCTGATCGCTGATCGTAATCGACATCTCGCCAGCGGAAATGACGATTTTATCTGGCGCGAGCATGATCTCTTTTCCATATTTCGTGCGAAACGTCTTGATCGCCGGATCTTTCATTCGATCGTTTCCACCGCCCCCTGCGACGGCAGCCCCTCCACCTGAACTGCCTGACTTTTTGGCGGCCGACGGTTTGGCATCCGGAATTTCTTTCAAAACAGAGCTGATGGCAATGCCGTCCTCTTCCTTTTTGCTCGGGAAATAAATCCGGATTTGATCGTTAACCTCTGGCATGACATACCAGCCAGTCTGGTTTTCGGACGTATAAATCGTCGAATACGGAAACCAATACGCCGTGCTCTGATCCTGCTGGTCATCCATGTCCAGCTTTGCCCGCACGTTGTCATTTTGTATCTGGATGACACGCCCCTGGATAGAAGCGCCGATGATTGCGTGATTGTACAATTTCTTCCGGTACAAGCCTTTGCGTGGAAAAAGCTTGTAGGTGTGCGTCAAGAGGCCGTCCTCGATTTCCGACACAGCTTCACCGACCACGAGCCGCCTGTTCTTGAACTGCACTTCATTTCCTACCTCCAGAACTTGCTCGCTCTCCACTTCATACACGGTATAGTCCTGCTCGTTGATTCCGGGAATTTTGTTCTCGGCATCACTTTGGTACTCGCCGACGCGCTTATGTACGGTGTAGTGGGCTGCCGTCAGCTTGCCTTTGTCCTGGCCACTGGGAAGGCCGAAGAAAAATTTGGGCAGAGGAAAAATAGTAGTAGGAACTAACCCTGTATAAAAACGCGAGGCCATCCTTTTGAGAAATTGCCAGTCTGTTTCCTCGTACTGCATGATAAATGTGCCAAGTGTTTTGCCGTTAGTAACCGAGTCGATAAAATCCGCTTTTCCATACGTGGACAGCACAGTCTTCACCAGATTGGCATACGTCATCGCCGGATTTTGAAAGGAGCGCTTTTTCGTTTTCACATCCAGCAAATAGGTGTAAGAAACAGCTTCGACCGACAAATAATAAACACCGCGGCTCGCTTTGACATTGACTCGCAGCACAATTCCCTCAAACCATGCTTTTGGCTTCCCTGTCTCGTCCGTTAAAGCGATTTTGATCGGTGTTTGCGAACTGGTCTGATTCACATAGCTGTCCTTTAGCTCTTCCGGAATGATGCCCGTGAACCAGAGTCGCGCGTGCTCATTCATTTTTTTCACGACTTTCAACGTTTGCAAATGAGTCAGCTCATATGGCGTCACCTGGATGTTTTTATAGGTAAAAAGCTGGTTGCTCATCGAATCCCCTCCTGTCTGGCTATACGTCCAATCTGTCCTGGCCTGCTTAATCCACAATCACCCGCTGCCGCCCAGACGCCCTCCACTCCTGTCTCGGCTTCTCGCCGTTCTTCGCTTCCTCCAAAATCCGTCCCAGGCATTTGACCATCTGCAGGGGGGAGCCGGGGCGATGGTTGCTTCCCAAACGGCTGCTTATATAATGAAGAATCAGGTTGCGTTCGACTCGTTCCGCATTGATCCCTTGCATGGCGAAGGCGAGGTCGTAGGCGTTTGTCGTCCCGGTTTTCAGCAGTTCGTAGGAAAAGTAGCGCAGGATCGCCGGGGCAAGCGTCGGCTGCTCGTAGCCTGCGTGCTCTGCGTGGGCGAAAATCCACGTGTTGTATTCGGTTGTCAAATCGAGAAAATACGGGTAGTCCGCGCGCAGCTTGGCTCCTTCCTTGAGCTTGAAGCGGCCCAGCTCGCGCTCATCCTCGCCAATCGTCGTCTCCGGGTCGAGCACGTAGGACGTCTCGTAGGAAAAAAAGTCGGTCAACGTCGCCTGCTCGGCAAAGCGGATTTTCAGCACCGTCTCGTGGCCTGTCGCCGTGTAGGGCAGGCGTTCTTCGCGCTCGAACAAATACACGCGGCCGCGATGCTTGACGATGCCCTTGCCGACGATGAGATGCCGGTCGTCTACCGTGACGTCCATGCCGGAAATAATGCCGTCGCTGTACATCTGAAAATGCAAGTCGACAAAATGTCTGGGGTAATCCCGCAAATTTTCAAGCATCTCCCGCTTGAGAATCCGCCCCTTGTGAAATTGGGGATGGAGATGGGAAAACACCGCTGTTCCCCCCTTTTTCGTTCGATATAGCTGCCTCTTTATTTCATCCCGTCAAAAAAATCGAGCTCAGACAGGTCGCTTTCAAACGCACAGAACACTTTTTTGCCCAGCAGCAACTGCTCGTTTTGCCGCGCGACCGGAAGCACATGGAAGCCCCATTCGCTGCCGCCGGAAAAGACGAAAAACTTGACTTCCCCGTTTTGGATGGAGTCGGTTTCCTCCTGCGGAATATGGCTGCCGTACTTGGCCCGGATGTCTTCGTAGAGCACGGGCTTGTAATGGGTCCGGTCGTCTGTGTACAAATAGCGCTTGCGCAAAAGTCCGTCGCTTTCCTTGAGGAAAAACTCCACCTCGCTGACTCCGAACGGGCGCGAGATGGCTCCGTGCACCTGGCTCAGCTTTTCCTGGCTGCGGATCAGCACCCGCTCCTGCCTGTTGTGGGTAAAAGCCGTCACGGAATACGGAACGACAGGCGCGTGATTGGTAATGTGCGCTTCGATGAAGCCGGCCTTTTTCGCGCTCTGGTAGCGCAACGCTCCGCGCAGGCAGGACAGCTTCAAGTCCGGCACTTTGCCCGTCTCCTCTGACCTTTGGCGAAACTCGATGCTGCGTCCCGGCACGAACTCTTTCAATGCTTCGCGGAACACGTCAATCCGGCACGACTGCCCGGTCAGCTTGATGATCGAGAAGTCCGCCAGCCTTCCTTCCTGGTAAAAGTCGTCCAGAAAGACGCGCAAAATCTCGTAAATGTCCGCCTTAATCAAATGATTGATCTCTTTGCTGTTGAACACGACGTCGGGAAAGTCGTACACATCGCGGAAGCGGCCGTCCTCGCGAATGGACAGCACCCACCGCTCCACTGCGGTCAGTTTCAAATCCTGCTCCTGGCGCTGCTCGCCTTCTGTTGTGAAGCGGTTGCGCAAAATGCCTGTCTGGCGGAAAAACTCTTTTTTCATCTGCTCGGCGAGGTCCCACAAAAAATGAAAGTTGTTGCGGACGCGTTGGTAGTCGTCGCGGCTCTTGTTCTCGTAGGCTTTGTAGCAGGTGGGCAAAATCGCTTCTGCCTCCCGGTACTTCTCTTCAAACCGTTCATAGACAGAGTCGACGCCGAACTCGTCCACATGCCGGAAAATTTCCGAGCCGGGAATGTCGATGAGTTGGTCGATGTCGGTCGTGTGGCGGCCTTTGCTGTAGTAGTCCGCAAAGACGATTTTCATGAACTGCATGATCCGGTAGGTGATGTTGTTGCCGCCAAAGTTCGTATCGCCGTTTTCGTAGGTCGTGCTGATGTCGATGCGATACGAAATGTGTCCGTCCTCGATGCGAAAGCGGCACGACGACAAGTCTGTCGTTCCTCCGCCGCAGTCGATGACGAGCGCCTGGTACGTCTCGCCGTCGAGGAAGCTGTCTTTGTCGATCTGATCGGCAATCGTGTTGAACAGCACGGCCATTCCTTCATCGAGCGCGTCTTCTGTTTCGATGCGATACTCCGGCAAAATCTCGGTAAACATCTCGATAAACTGTGTTTTCAACTTGACCGGACTGGTGATGTGCAGGTGGCGAAAACGGCATTTGAATTGATGCTCCGCCATCTGGATGACGTGGAGCAAATAGTGGCGCAAAATGTCGCTGCGCTTGACCATCGCGGTATTGCCCTGGCCGTCCATGACCTCTTCCAGCTTGTGATAGCTGTTCACCCAGCGTTTGATGCCCATGAACACAGTCGCGTGCGAGCTGTATCCGTTCTTTTTCATTTGGCGCAGCGCTTCATAGCCGATGTGGAAGCGGACGTCATGCGGCGAGGAGCAGTCGGCCACGCTGACGACTGTCGGCAGCACCTCGATCCATTCCTCCGCCTTTTGCGTCGTGTCCGGAAACGAGACGTAGTTGATCGCATTCAGCTTGATCCGGCCGTTCAGCAAATCGTTGCGGGAAGGGGCGGTGACGTACTGGTGGTCCAAAAAAGCGCCGGCGGTCGTCGAAGAGGTGCCAAAATCAATCGCCAACACCGCGTCCGTCTCTTCCAGCTCCCGGATTTCCAGGTCGGCGACAGGCACTTTGTAATAGTGCAGATTGGTCGGCGGCATCGGCTTGTCTTCGCTGTACGCTTTGTACAAGTAGTCCGAGTCCTGCTTGCGGAAAAAAAGCAGACTGTAGCTCTGGTTCACCGTTTTTCGCAACGGGATGTCCTTGTGCGCAAGCAGCCAGTAGTGGCCTGGCTTGTCGCCGTCTTTTCGCAACTGCAAAATTCCGCACAGCTCCATGTAGTCATTGACCAACAGGACATTTGACTCGGCCAGACCTTGGGCCGACTCCACCCGATAACCGTCCTGTCTGTTGACAGCCAGCCCGGCATACAACGTCATCCTGGCCGGAATTTTGATGGAGTCCGCCCCAGGCAGCGGCGTGTGCAAATACGTGTGCAAAGCCGCTTCGATCCGCTCAAAGCCACCCGTCACATCGGACTCGATGAACAGGCTTTCTTCGGCGCTGCGGAATCGCAGGATCGTGCGCAGCAGCCCTTCCCGGTCGAGATTGTTCACAACGGAGCCAACCAGCTTTTCCTTGTAGCAAATGTTGCGCAACTGAAAAGTCGTCATCTCCATCAGCTCATCCCGCGTATAGGTCGTTTCGCTCTGCTGGACGTCGCGGCTGCCTTTTTGGAGATAAAGCTTGTACGACATTTTACTCATGACAACGTTCCTCCCACGTCCACATGGCTTTCTCTCAAACTCTCGTGCAGTCTAGTACAGGGCGATGCTATCAATCTGCATGGTTTCCTCGACATCGAGGATGCCGAAGTGGTTGCGCCAATAGATTTCCGTCTGGAAGCGGACGGGCAGGAAAATATCTTGAATCAGCGCGAGCTTGGCGCGTGCCGCCGCTGTCTCCGCCTGCCCGACGTAGAGCAGCAGCTCGTCTTTTTCCTCGCAGTTGGCGTAGATGGTCGAGTAGGGAAAAATTTTGCGCATCGTGTCCTTGAGCAGATACACCGCTTCTCCCGTCTCATACAGCCGCAGCAGGTTGCCTGCGATGATTTCCTGTTCCTCCTGAGTGAACAGCCGGATATGTTCCGCCGCCTGTCTGCCGAACAGCCCCGCCTCCAGATCGCGCAAAACAAAACGGATGTAATATTCTCGCTTGTTCATCCCTTGCGTCAGGTCGATATCGGCCAGCAGGTGCATGACGATGTCAAACAAAACCTGGCGCAGCTCGGGCTCGCCCGTGTAGTTGACGTCAAACAGCTCGCGAAAAATTTCGTCAAAGCGGTAAAACGGGTTCACCTCGACCGTCTTGTCCACCGTTTTCGCGTTGATGGCCTCCTGGCTCAGCTCCATGTAAGGCGAGTACACTTTCGCCGCTTTGAACTGCAACTCTCCTTTGGCGATTCCGGCACGCCTGGCCTTGATGACCAGATCCCAGATGTAGTTCACGCCCATTCTCCTTCGCACTTGTATTCCGGGAAGTACATTTGAATCTCGGAGACGAGAAAGCTCATCATGTCTTCCAAAATAAAGCTGTCTGCCCCGCGCTTGCGGAAGCCGAGATGCATGATTTTTTTGTCGTGCTCCACGCGGACGTTGTCGCTGATGAACGGGTTCATCTCGTACGTAGCGGGGGTGTGCCGGCCTTTTTCGCGAATCTCCACACGCACAAGCTCCAGTTGCTCCGCCGCTTCAAACGAATGGACGATGCGGATGATCTCGCCCTTGGCCCGCACCGGCATTCCTTGCTTGCGCGCGAAGCTGCCCACAAAGCTGCTTTTTCTGCGGTTGGACACCAGCTCATAGTGCAGGCGGGACGTGGGAGTCGCGACAGGCTGGGTGATTTTGCAGACGTGCCAGATACCCGACTTTTCCTGGGGAGAAACGATGGTCAGCTCTTCCGCCGAACGTTTGATGTAACGGATCAACGCTTCGTCCCCGTCCACCAAATAGCCGTGCTGGCTCCCCGTCTTGCGCAGCGACAGCACATGTTCGAAGTTCACCCGGTCGGTTGCGGGCACGGGAAAGCCGATGTTTTTCAAGGCGAGTCGCTCGATGTTCCAAAGCGGGATGACATCGAGCTTTTTGTACGGCTCCCAGTCTTCGAGGTGAACTGTCACCTCCACGATCTCCTCGCCTTCGCCAAGCGCCTCCTCGCACGAGACGAGAACGACGTCGAAAAACTTGTTCGCGTACGGATGATTCACGGTTTTCCACGGCATGCCGTTTTTTTGAAATAGGTTGTACAGCTTTTCCAGTTCGTTGACGTACAGCTTGTTTGGCTGCAACCGCACCTCGATCGGGCAGGAACGCTCTGCCGTCGCCAAGCGCCCTTTGAATGTGCGGTTGCTGTTTGCTAGCGCCTGAATCCGGCTGTACTCGCACTCCAGAAAAATCGTCATGAGCACCGCTGCTTCCTGGCGGGCGAGGCGCTCGAACAACTCTTTGCGATCGAACAGCTTTTTTTGCTCGTCGCCGGGAATCATCGGGTACAAATAGTCGTGGATCGGATCGAAATCGTCGCGATGGCAGAGCGTCACGTAAATATCGTGCTTGTCTTCCTTGTCCTCAAACTCGGAAAAGACGCGCTGCTCCAGCTTCTTTTGCATCTCCTCCTGGTATTCCACGAGATGCAAAAAGACGCTGTTCATCATCTGCTTCAGCATCCTGCGCTGTTCCAGATCCTCCATTTTGTTCAAACGGTCCAGTACGATTTCTTTCATCATGGCGCGGTGGCAGCCTCCTTTTGCGCCGGATTGGCTGTTGGTTCAGCGGACTTGCTTCCGGCTGGCTGGGCGGGGGGCGCTGCCGGAGCGGAGTTGGCGGCATGCCCCGGATTGGTCATGGGTGACGGAACGGCGAGGGCCGGATTTGTTGCCGGAGCTGAGCTAGTACCATGCCCCGGATTAGACACTGGCGGCTGAACTGCGGGGACCGGATTTGCTGCCGGAGCTGAACTTGTCCCCTGCCCGGGATTAGCCGCAGGCGGCTGAACAGCAGGTGCCGGATTTGCTGCCGGAACAGAGCTGGCGGCCGCATTGCCCGAGTGGACCGCTGGCGCTGGTGGCGAAACAGCCTGCGGAGCACTTTGGCTCGCCGGCGGTTCGGCGGCTGCGGCTGGAACTGCAGCAGGCGGGTTCAGCTTTTCTTCTGCTTTGGTCACCTTGCGCTCCATCGCCAGTACTTTTTCCAGCACGCCGATTTCCTGGTACACCTCCTGCGCCATCGTGTACGATTCGATCGCTCCGGCAAAATCGCCCGAGGCGTAGCTGTCGTCGCCTTTTTTCTCCAGCTTGTCGGCCGACAGCATTTTTTGCTCCTTGTCGATGCCCGTCCGTTTCGACTCGACCTCGTCCAGCTTGGCCCGAATTTCTTTTTCCCCCGAGAGGAACGACGACTCCAAGGCCAGCTTTCTCGCTTTTTGGTAAAAGGCCGCCGCTCCCTCGTAATCTTGCGCCTCAAGCAGCAGGTCGCCTTCCTTCTTCCATTGCAGGACGAGCAAATACGATTCCGCCTTTTCCTTTTTGGCCGCAATCTCCGGCTCGTTAAAATCGTCGCGGCCTTTCATTTCCTTCAGCGCCTTGTCGTACTTTTCCAGCGCCTTCGCGTACTGCTCGTCCTTCATCGCCGTATCCCCGTCCACGATGAGCTGGGTAATGCGCTGCTTTTTGTTCAGAAGCGCGGCGTGAACCTTGTCCTTGACGATGTTCGCGGCATTTCGCGCCTCGCTGTATTCCTTCAGCGCCTTTGGGTAGTCGCTTTCCTCGATGTACGCATCCCCGTTTTGCTCGTGCTCGAACATGCCTGTCGCCGCGTCTGCGATTCTCTCCGCTTCCTTCATCTTGAACAGGAGCGCGCCGCCCCCGGTCAAGGCGAGCAGCAGGACAATGATCGCTACCCGCTTGATGATCCGCCATTTTTTCTGCGGGTCAATCTTGAATATTTTGTTCGCGAAAATGGCAGCGGCCGTGTAGTTGTTCACCACCCGCTGCTGCTTGCCCAACAGCACGTCCTCCAGCGTATCGGTCAGCGCAGCCGGGTCTTTTGCCTCCTGCAGCGCGTCCTGCATCTCTGCCGAACCGACTCCCTCCCACAAGCCGGGTGTCGTCAACAGCAAGACATCGCCGTCGTACAGCGGCAGCTTTTTCGAGATGTACGGGCGAAACTCGCCCGGCGTGCCCATATAGCTCAGCAGATTGTGGCGCTCTTCGTGATGGTCGAGCACGTCTTCTGCGATTTCTTCGCTATCTGCCATCTGCTGGGACAAACTCTGGTCCTTGCTGCGCAGATGCAGCCGCCCGTTGCGAAACAAGTACAGCCGCGTATGGCCCGCCACCCCGTAAACCACGCGGGCGTAGTCGGTGACGACGAGCGTCAGGCTGGCTTTCAGCCGCACCCGATGGCTTTCCTCTTTCAGCACGCGATGCGCCTCGTGCAAATAGCGGCTGATGCGATAGCGGGAGAGAGACGGCTTTTGCATAAAGTGTCCCAGCACGCTTTTGACTGCCAGCTCGGCACTCTCCACCTCCTGATCGTTGTCCAGGCCGCGGGCGATTACCCAGCAGGCGATATCATCCAGCTCGGTGTAGGCAAAGTAATCCTTGTTGCGCACATGCGTGCCTGACTCGGACAGAAACCCGGTTACAAAATCACTGTTGTCCCTTCTCATCCTTAACTACCCGCTCCCCCTTCTCGTCCGGATGCCGGATGCCAGCCGCCTGTGCCTTCACCAGCCCTTTTCCAAGATCAGGACCGTCGCGTTGTCCTGGTTGACTCTATGCTTGCTCTCCACCGCCTCGATGATCTGCTCGGCTGCATCGTGAGGGGGGATTTTCTGGAACAAAATTCGCTCCAGCTCTACCTCTGTCAACGTATCGTAGACGCCGTCACTGACCATAAGCACCTTGTCTCCCTTCTCCAGCGGGAACGGCTCGCGGCCAATTTCGATGTTTTGGAAGCCTTCGTAGCCAAGGTAGTTAATGAGCTGCTTTTTTTGCGGATGGCTGATCGCCTCGTTCTTGCTGATCTCTCCGGCGAGAAAGCGCTCCTCCAACACCGATTCGTAAATGTCCTTCTGGTTGATCGGGATAAATTCGCCCTTGCGAAAAACCGTCAAAATACTGTCGCCGACCGCTCCCCAGTGCAGCATGCCTTCGTGAACCACAGCCGCAACCAGCGTGGTCCCGCCGCGGCTTCCTTTTAGCGCCTGCAAAATTTCTGCATTCGCAAGCGAGGCGGCTCGGGAAAAGTAAAGCGAGAGGTGGCGCGGGTGATCGAGCTTGGAAAACTCGCGGATGAACGTGTTGACCGCAAGCGTCGAAGCCAGCCTGCCGTTGGCAAGGCCGCTGATCCCGTCTGCGAGCACGGCGATCGTGCCGTGCGAAGTCGTCGCCGTGGCGAAATAGTCGTCCTGCTCCTCTCTTCTGCCGATCGTCTGTCCATTGCCGATCTGCATGGCCGGATGCTTTTCCTGCCGGATGATCGCGGCGCGGAGCCGAAACAGCAAAGCGATGGCGACGATCACGGCAAGCACTACGAGATAAGGAATGGCCTCCTGTACAAACATGCCCATCATTCCTTGCCTTTGCCTGCGTTGTCCCACTCGAAGTGGACGCCGCACAGCGGGATGAAAATAAACGTGCTGCCGCCGAGCTGGATGACGTCATAGGCGGTCAGCTCGACAGGCGTGTAGACCGCTTCGTTGTTGTGGTAAGCCAGGCCCGATGCGTCGCCGGGGAGCAAGTAAAAATTGCGTTTTTTCGGATCGTAGACGATCACGGCGTGGTTTCTGCGGGAAATTTTGTTGTCTCCGATAATGCGGATGTGCATATCCTCGGCGCGACCGATGAAGTTTTTTTCTGCCATGATGCGGTAATCCTGGCCTTGCTGCGGGCCTTCGATACATACGAGCCAGCCCGTGACAGGCTCGATTCCTTCCGTCTCGCCCAAATAAGGCATGGTCTTGTCGTCGTCTTCTGCGCTTCGGGCTTGCGGCCTGCCCTCGGACTTCGCCGCTGGCTCCACCACCAGGCTGCAGTAGGGGCATGTGCTGCCGTGTTTTCTGCTGCTAAACATGTGTCCATTCGCGCATCTTGTCAAACTCATTGTGATCGTCCCCCGTTTCTTGTCTCTCCAGCTACTCGCCCCTACTTCAGCAGCAAGCGTGTATTTGCGATGTAAATGATGTCGCCCGCCTGCACCTTGTGCGGCTGCTCGATTTCCAGCCTGTTTTTCTCGCGGCTGTTCGGCTGCTTGATTCCGGTGCCGTTGCGGGAATGGATGTCCTCAATGAACCAGTTCCCGGACGCGTGGTTGAGCACAGCGTGCTGCTTGCTGATGAGAGCCGCGTACTCGGCGTCGGACAGGTCGATGTCCACTTCGTTCTGGCTCGTGCTTTTGCCGATCAACAGCGACGTCGCTCCCTGAATAAACCATTCCTTCACACTCTCGCCTTCCTCATCCAACAGCACGAGCTTGGAAATGCCCGCATCCTTTTTTTCCTCCGCCTCGTCTGGGCTTCCGACCTTGACGATGAACACGCCGAACAGGAAGAGGCCAAAGGCGATTCCGGTAAAAATTTTCAGAGCGTTGCTGTCCGTATAGCCAAAAACATAAATAAGTGCACCTATCGACAAACATGCAATGAACAGCTCGATCAGCTTCACTCTGCCTGATTTTTGGTAAGGCTTGCTTTTCTTTGCCATTTTCGCTACCCCCTTTACGCAAAAAGTGCCCCAAGCTTTGGGAGAATGGGTTTTTGCTGACATCCATCCAAAGAAAGGAGCAGGTTGCTGCTTCTATGTCCATAAAAGAGCTGCCATCCGATCTGTCCTCGATCCGGTTTTCTTCGTTTGCTGTCAGGATGTCGCCCGTTTTTTCCCTTTTCGGTATGCCGCCTGTTTTGGTGCGCCCGCCAGCTCCTGCGTGGCCGGGGCTTCATTTTTTCTTCATGCGGAAAAACTGCTCGAATAGGTCCGTCGTATCCAACGGATTTTTTTTGCCGGCATTCATGCCCTTCTGGCTGACTTCTCCCGTCTTCGGGTGAAAGCCAAAAAACCGTTCAAATGCACTTTCCAGATTTTCCATCGTCACGCCCTGATTGGCCCGCTCTTGCGCTGTCGTTCTCTGCGCACGTGCTCCCGCCTTGCCGGTGCCGCTTTTTTGCCGGGCTTGCCCTTTGCCTTGCACATAGGCTTCGTAGCGCGCGTCGTAGGCTTGCCGCGCGGACTCATCCTGCAGCGTCTGGTACGCCTCGGTAATATCCTTAAAAAGCTGTTCGGATTCCTTGCTTCCCGCGTTGACATCGGGATGGTGTTTTTTCGCCAGATGTCGGTACGCTTTCTTGATGTCGTTTGGGGAAGCTGTTTTCGCAAGCCCCAGAATCTCGTAATAATTTTTCATCCTCGCACCCCTGTCTGGCTTTTTGGGAAAACCGTACCTTGAACACGGCTTTCAAGGTACGGCTGATGTTTCGGTGCAAAAACTAGACAGCGTAGCCGCCTTCGATTTTGGCGAACTCGGTCTTGTCTTTCTTTTGCTTGATGAAAATGCTGAAGGTTCCTACGCCTTCTGTATCGCCGAAGCTCTCGGTGTAGTCCACGACGAAAGCGTTCGGGAAGTAGATTTTGCGGATCACCTGATCGGCAGCGATGACTTCCAGCGTCACTTTGCGGTAGCAGTCAGCTTTTTCTGCCGGAACCAACGACCACAGAGCCAGCTTCATCGTATCGTCAGCGCTGTCGCCGTCTGTGGCGGTGATGATTTTGCCAGTCAGACGCAGCGTTGCCCCTACGTCTGTGGAACGAGCGTTGGAATCATCCGGAGTATCC
Organism: Brevibacillus sp. YAE8; assembly: GCF_057543335.1. Lineage (NCBI taxonomy): Bacteria > Bacillati > Bacillota > Bacilli > Caryophanales > Paenibacillaceae > Brevibacillus > Brevibacillus sp. YAE8. The sequence goes on along the minus strand of NZ_BAAIYG010000032.1, from coordinate 39,557 downwards.
GTGTCGTACTTGACGGTCTGGATGTTGTCCATCCCCAGCTCAATTGTTTCAGAACCTTCTACTTTGAGTCGAAAACCCATGAAAAATACCTCCTTGGCATATATGTGTGCTCTCGAATGACCAGATGGGCTTCGAGGCTTATGTGTAAGGGTGCGCTTTGGAAAACACACCTCTAGCCACCTGCGCAGTGTGCGGAACCATTTCATAAAAGCTCTCCCGAAAGCCTACGCTTTGACGGGCGTCGTGCCTTTGGTGATCGTGACCTCCAGATTCTTCACGTTGCCATTGAAGATCAGGTCGATGTGGCACAGATTGCTCTTGTCGTCGATGATGTAGCTCATGTCGTCGCCATCCTGAATGATGGAGTTGACAAAGCCGCGCGTGCTGAGCCATTTGCTCTTTTGGCTGCTCGGGTTGTTGCTGAAAAACTTGACGATGTTGTCGTGCTTGAAATCGCCGGTCTGGAAGCGGAGAATCCGCTCGATGTAAGTGCTGACCAGCGTTTTGTAGATAGGGTCGAAGCCATCCTCGGCCATCGCCAGGCTGCGCGCCTTGTACACCGTGATTCGTTTGATGTCCTTGCCCTGGATTTGCGCGTTTTCCGAAGAAAAGACAAAGCCGAAGTTTTTGCGGTTGATCGAATCCTTGATGTTGTTCGTAAAGCCGGAAATTTCCTTGGCCATCGTCGTGACGGCGCGCAGGCCGTTTTCGCCTGCCTCGATGTCGAAGCGCACGCCCGGATATTCGCGGCTGACCACTTTGAATGCTTCGCGCAAATACTCGGGACATTGATACGCAGCCACAATCCCGGCGGCTACGTAGCTGGCTCCGACGTACACGCCCTCGATCCACAGCTTCAGGATGTCTTCTTTTTCCTGGGACAGCTTCACGCCGTCTTCGGTTTGCAGCATCCGGCTGTCGATGACCACCCCGGATTTGTCCTTGGGAATAATCGTAAAGTTCGGAATGCACGGAATCGCAAACTCGCTGAACTCTTTGCGGACCAGGACACCGCACTTGTCGATGTACTTGTCGATGCCGGCGGTCGCCATGCTGTTGAAGGTCGTTTCTTCGCCTGTGCTGAAGCTGAAGAAAATCTGGACCTTGAAGTCTTTGACCACTTGCAGCAGCATCGTCAGCGACTCCATCGTGTTGCCGTCCTGCTTGACGATTTTTTCGTTGCCGCGGAAGCGCTCGCGCGTCACCTTGGCTTTCGCTCCCGCCTCCATGTCGATCGACGGCACGATTCCGAACCAGATCGTATCGGTGAAATCGTTTTTCGCGTTGACGGTGTTCAAGTACGTCTCCAGGCGCGGGATGTTGCTGCTTTTCACCAGCATGTCCAGCTTGGTGTTGGTGATGAGCATCGCCGGCTGCATACCTTTGTTCTTGGTCACGTACTGGTCGAAGAACATCTTCACGCCGAGAATTTTCTCGACCAGCGGCTTGACGGTTTTCACGAAGTCGTCCTTCGCGTTTTTGTAAAACTCGAGGTACGTGTTGTAGTTTTGCACCTCTGTTTCGATGTCGATTTCGTTATGAACGGCAGGCAGCGGGCAGAAGGTGCGCACCACGAGGTCTTTGACGTAGGAGGACGGTGTTTCGCTAATCGACTCGTAATCGTCCGCGAATACGCCCATCAGGCCGCTGCCGCTGTTTTCGTCGAGCACCATCAGCTCGCGGCTGTCGCTCTTCGGCGCTTCGATGATTTTCAGCTCGCCGTTTTCCCCAATCGTCAGCATCCCGATCTGAATCGCTTCGGACTGGTTTTCCTCCTGCGCTCCGCCGAGCAGCAGGCGGGTTTTGATATCTTCAATGGCTAGCGGAAGCATCGCCATGACGTTGTTGTAGTTTTTGCTGGCGTCTTCGAACATGATGTTCAGCTTGTCGCCAAGGTCCAGCTTTTTCGGATCGCCTTCGTCCAGCTTTTCGTACTGGCCGTACAGGTAGTGAATTTCCTTGCGCACCTGGCGGATGTCGTCCATCACTTTTTTCGGGGAAATCATGTCCAGCAGATTTTCGAATTTAAAGTCGACGTTCGTGATTCCTTGGCTGCGCTTCGTATCAATCAGCGTGAACAGCATTTTCAAAAAGTCGTTGCTCTGGTCGATCTTGATCTCGGAGATCGCATCATCCGCAATGCCGTCGGGCTTTTTCAAGGTGTACATCACCTTTTGGTTCACGGCGTTGTAGAACGAGTAAACCGTAGGAGAGAACTTGTCCAAAAATTCGTCAAAGCTTCGCACGAGCAAATGCTCGTTGATCTCCTTGATCTTGTCGTCGCTCAGGCTGTCGATGCCCTTGACGTCACCTACGAGCGTAATCAGATCGAGCTTTTCCGGGTTAATCTCTTCGAACAGCATGGTTCTGTTGGTCTGGTTAATAATGTCCATAAATGACCCCTTCCTTCTGTCTTTCGTAAATGCTTGGTCCTAACGCGGGAGTGTATGAGTGCTACTTACCAACCAAATTACATTTTGTTACATAAATTCCAATAAAACCAAAATCTTGCTTCTAAATTAAACTCCTTCGCCATATTTTGTCAATCAATCGCCAATTACGACAATTTTCCTATACGGAAAAAGACCATTCCCAGTATTTAGACCCATTTTATTCCACTCGTCTTCCTTTTTCTGGTTTGGCGCTTTATGCTGAATCCAGAGAGCCTTCCTGCCTACTTTTCCCGATAAAATCAGCACCGCGCCTTACTTTGTCCCTACACCGCAAAGCCGAGCCGACCAACGATGGATACGCCTCTCGCCCAAACTGATGACAAGGATAGACAGATTTATACTTATTTTTACATAAAAGGATATAATTTCACTTTATATACCTCGGCAAAACAGCTCCCGCAGTTTAGTCGTACATTCATTTATAGGCAAATAGTCCTGTTGCGGCTAAATGTGAACATTTTGCAAACTTTTACAAAAAAGGGTGAAAACATGGACAAAAAAATGGCACGCTCCACCTCTCTCCTGCCGTTTTTCAAGCTGGGGATTTTGGGCTTGATCGTTCCTTTCCTTCTCTTTCTCTCGCCGCTTCCTGTCTGGGCAACGGGAACCGGCGAGGCGGGCATCGACGCGGTCTTTGTCATCGACACGAGCAACTCGATGAACCAGACAGACCCGGGCAAAACAGCAGCCGAGGTCATCAGCATGTTCATCGACATGAGCGAGGCGACCCGGACAAGAATCGGCTTCGTCGCTTACAGCGACCGAATCGTGCAGGCGCAGCCGCTCACCAGCATGGCGGAGAGCAGACAGCGCGAACAGTTGAAAAGCAAGATTCACGGATTGCGCTATGCGGGGTATTCGGATTTGGGGCTTGGTTTGCGAAAAGGGGAAGAAATGATCGCCAGTGCGAACGATTCGTCGCGAAAGCCGTTTTTGATTTTGCTCTCGGACGGGGGGACGGACTTGCGGCAAAAGGCGAACGGGCGCAGCGTGGCGGCATCCAACAAGGACGTGGAATCCGTCATCGCAAAAGCGAAGGCTGCGGGCTATCCGATCTACACCATCGGGCTGAACAGCGATGGCTCCGTACAGAAGGAACAGTTGAAAAAAATGGCGGAGGCAACAGGGGGAACTTCCTTCGTCACCCATAGCACGGATGATTTGCCGGAAGTTTTCAACCAGATTTTTGCGAAGCACATCCAGTCGCAGCTCGTATCCGTCGCGGCGATGACCGCGACTGGCAGCTTGCAGGAGGTCACCGTAACCATTCCGAACTCCAGCATGCAGGAAGCAAACATCGTGCTGTTGTCCAACGAGCCGCTGCTGGAATCACAGGTGTACTATCAATCGAAAAACGTGCATTTTATCCAATCGAAAAAATATTCGCTGATGAAAATCGAGCAGCCGAAAAAGGGCGACTATCTGGTCAAATTCAGAGGGCGGCCGGGGGATTTGGTCAAGGTCAATCTGCTCGGCAACTACAGCCTGAAAGCGGACGTCCAGGTTGCTCCCGAGCCTGTGAGCAAAGGGAATCCGACGACGTTCACGGCCTATCTGACCCACCGGGAAAACAATCAGCGGCTGGAAGATACCGATGTCTACTCCCAGATGCAGGCGGAGTTGATCGTGACGGATCTCGCGGGAAAACAGACGGCAAACATGCCGCTGAAAAAGGAGGGCACCCGCTTTTCGGCTGACTACGTCTTCCCGCATTCGGGACAGTACGAGTGGAAAATTTTCATGAGCGGCCCTGATTTTTACCGGGAGACGGCCGCCACTACGTTTGAGATTGCCAACCTCGCGCCCGTCGCCGTGTCGAAAAACGAGCTGACTGTAGAAAAGGAAGACGGCGAGCAGACGATTGACCTGTCCGCCTACTTTACCGATGCCAATCAGGACAAGCTGACGTTTGCCCTCGCCTCTGCCGCTTCTGCCGACGCGTTTGACGCGAGCATTCAGGGCAGCGGTCTGAAGCTGTCGCCGAAAAAAAGCGGGACTTCCGAAATCGCGATCACAGCCACCGATCCCGAGGGAGCAAGCGTGACAGGCTCGCTGTTCATCACCGTGCACTCCGTGTGGGATCGCTACATCACCATGGGACTGATCGTGCTCGCTCTGGCGGCGATCGCTGCTGGCGCTTACTGGTTCCTGCGCCCCAAGCCGAATTTTGTCGGACGTCTGGAAGGGTATTTCCTGCACACCGCAAGCGGCAACGACATTCCCGTGAAGTTTTGGCCGCTCGCCGCTTTTGGCCAAAAACAGCGGATCACGCTGCACGAGCTGTTCACGAGCCTCGACGTCAACGAGCATTTGCCGGAAGCGCAAAAAATCTACTTCCAGCCAGGAAAAAACCAGACGCTCATCATGACGAGCCACAGCCAGTGCACCCTGCAAAAAGGCAAGGACATTTTGCCGCGCCATAAAAAAGTGGTTCTCCACTACAACGACAAAGTGTACGTGACGTTTGAGGACCGCGTGACCGAGATTGAACTTCGCTTCAAAGAAAGCAAACCCAGCTCCGGACAGGCCGGGAGCTGGGAATCGGCGTAACGAAAACGATTAGTTTTTCCCCGCAAGGAAGGGGAGCGGCAAGCGCACCTTGCCCGTTTGCAACAGATGCTCCGCACGGACGGCTGCTTCCAGCACCCGCAGTGAGGGGCATCTTTTTTTCGGCTCGACGGCCATCCCCCAGGAGATGACATTCGCCAACAGCCGCGGCACAGCGGCATTCAGCTCGCGAACGGAAGGCAGCCGATCCTCAATCACCCGCGTAGCCACATCGGCAGGGCGCTGCCCCGTCAGGCAAAAATAGAGCGTGGCTGACAGGCTGTACACGTCCGAGAAGACGCCTTGCCGGGACTTGCCGGAATAAAATTCGAGCGGAGAGTACCCTTCCGTCGTCACGATCTGCCGCGGAGCGTGCATGTCGAAGCGAATTGCCGAACCGAAGTCGATCAGCATCGGCTTTCCTTCGTCCGTGACGATGATGTTTTGCGGCTTGATATCGCGGTGGATGATTCCTTGCTTGTGCAAGTAGTCCAGGCCAAAGATCAGCGGAAGCACGATCGTGTGCAAAAAGCTCCCCAGCTCCAGCTCTTGCTGCTTTTGCAAGTATTGATCGAGCGTCTTGCCCTTGCAAAACTCAATGACCAGATAGGCTGTCCCATTTTCGGCAAAATGGTCGACATAAGAAGCGATATGCTCGTGGCGAAGCTCCTGCAAAATCGCCGCTTCCTGCCAAAAGCTCTCCAGCAGCGCCGCAAAACGGCCTTTTGCCGACGGGGTGCGGCAGATGACGCTGCGGCGATCCAAGTCTCGCATTGCCAGCGATCGCGGAAAAAACTCCTTGAGAATCCGCGTCTTTTTCGCCCGCATCTCGCAGGCGACGTACACGTTGGACAGCTCGCTCGTGGAGATGGCTTTTTTGATCCGGTAGGCTCCTTGCAAAATCGTGCCTTTTTTCAGGCATCTCTCTTTGTCCATCAGCCTTGTTGTCCACTCCTTTCTGGCATCTTGTTCGCTCTCCAGAAACGATACCAAATACCGGGGGAGGATGGCAATATGTGGGGATTTTCCTTACCTGGCGCCCGCTTCGTACAGCAGGGCGGAGTCCCGATCTGCCTCGGCAAACGGCGCCTCCCGTTGAAAATATGTATCAATGCGCGCATTCACGTAAAAATCAGCGAAGCCGCGGCTGTCGAGAGCGGTCCTTACCATCTGCAAAAGCTTGGCGTGCTCCCGGATGTCGGCAAGCCCTGTGCCTTGTTTGAGGGAGTCTTCGATGTTGATTCCGGCGACGCCCAGGTCAGCCGTCCGCAGCACGTTCTCGACGATCTGTGCGGGTGTTGCCGCATAAGCCAGCTTCGATGTCCGCCGAAACAGGAATGTTCACGTGATCCACAATGAGCTTGATGATCGACAGATGCAGCCCGAAATCGATGTTTTCCCCGTCCTTGTAGCCGAGCGAGGCCGCGATTCCCCAGCTCGTCGTCCCGATTGCCTGAAAACCGCTTTGCTCAAGTGTGCGTGCAGAGAGGACATCCCAGGCATTGCCCAAAAACAACAGTTCGTCTGCATGGTGAAGCGCGTGAAAGTGCTGAATGTGTTGCATACTGACACCCCTTTTCAAATGATGGCTTGCGCCTCTTGCTCGCAGCCCTTGCTTTTTGGTTCCTTGCTGTTCATTTGCCGCTGTTCCCACAGTCTCTGGCCGCGCTGGAAGAACGGCAAGGCGAGGAAGGTCAGCAGCATGAGGATGGCGAAAAGGACCGGGCCCTGGCCGAAGCCCAATTGCTGCAGCAGCAAGCCGCCGATCCACGCGCAGACGCTCTGGCCGAGAAAGGCGAAGCCGCTTGCTCCGTAATAGGTTCCGCGCAAATGCTCGGGCGCGATCTCCCCGATCAGCACATCCCCGACGACGAAGCACAAAATTTCCCTGATCGTAAAGACGACCATCGACACTGCCAGCCAGAACAAGCTGGTGAAGAGTCCGAATCCGAACAGGCCAAGGCCGAACAGCAAGCATCCGAGCTTCAGGGCAGTCATGGCCGAGTAGCGCTTCATCAGCCTGGCGAGCGGATATTGGAAGACGAGGACGGACACGGTGTTCATCACGAACAGGAACGAGTACGCCTCGATCCGGTCGTGGCCGATGTACTGCGCAAGCGTCGTATCCAGGTGCGAGTAGGCTCCGGCTACAAACAGGTTGCCGAGCAGCAAGTAGAGGAACACTTTGTCGGTGAAGACGATCCGCGCCATTTCGCGCATCGTTACAGAGGTCGAACGCTCGCGCAGCTCTTGCTTGAACAGGAGCATGAACACGACCAGGACGGCCGCGTACACCGCTTCCCCATTCCTGTTTTTGGTCTGTCGTGTTATCTTCAGTATATTGATCCGACAGAGGGTAAAAAGGGTAAGCTTTGCGTGAGTTCTGTCACCTTTTTGCACAGGAAGGGGGGCTTTGTATCGTTACCGTTCTTTATTTTTTAAAGCTGCGCCAGTTTTTTCAACAAGAAGCAACGGCAAAGCCGTTCCCCGTCACGAATGAAAAGCTGAGCGGGCTTTGGCACTGCACGCCTCGCAACGCCAAGCTGATCGTGCGCAAGCTGGCTGAATTAAACTGGATCGAGTGGCAGTCCGGCCGCGGCCGTGGCCATGCCTCCGTCCTGACGTTTGTCGCCGATGCCGATGCGATTTTGCTGCAGGAAGGGAAGCAGCGCATGGAGCAAGGCAACGTCAAGGAAGCGATGGAACTATTGAACCGCTTCGGCAAGCCTGCCGTCAAAGAACAGTTCATGGAATGGCTGTCAGCAGGACTCGGGTATTGCACGTCGAACGAGGCGAACCGCTATCAGGACGTGTTGCGCTTCCCCGTCTACCGCACGATTGTCACGCTGGCCCCCGGAAAGCTGTATTACCACTTCGACGCGCATTTGGTCGGACAGTTGTTCAATACGCTCGTTCAGTACGACGCGGACAGCCGTGCGATTCATCCGAGCACTCGCCCATTCCTGGGAGCACAGCGCCGACCACCGGGAATGGACGTTTCACTTGAAGAAAAACGTCCTTTTTCATCACGGCCGGGAGTTGTCCGCGCGCGATGTCGTGTTTTCCCTGGAACGGCTGCGCGCAAACCCGGACCTGCACGAAGCGAGCTGGATGTTCCGGGGAATCGAACAGATAGAGGCGGTCGATGCCAGAACGGTGCGGATCGTGCTGCAGGAGCCGAATTACTTGTTTTTGCGCCTGCTTGCGGCCCCTCCTGCCAGCATCGTTCCAGAGGAGATCGTCCAGGAGGCGGCGGAGACGTTTGGGAAAAATCCGGTTGGCACCGGCCCGTTCCAACTGGTCCGCCTCGACGAAGGGATTTGTATTTTGGAGGCGTTCCCGGCTCATTTTCAGGGCAGACCGCAGCTCGACCGCGTGGAAATTCTGCTGTTCCCCGACCTGGAAACAGGCAGCCTGCGGGAGCCGGACTGGACCGCTGTCATGATGTCGCACGAAGCGGCGGCGAAGGCGGAGGCATTGCGGGAGGCAGCCGTTCGCGCCAGCAGCGACTGGTGTGATCTGGAGACGCTGTTTTCCTGCTGCAACCTGCTCATCTTCAACCAGCGGCTGACAGGCCCGCAAAACCACCCGAAGTTTCGCCAGGCGCTCGATCTGTTGATCGATCGCGAGCTGATGGTGGCGGAATTGGGCGGAGATCGCATCTATCCGGCCAAAGGCTTTCGCCCGTACTCCCCCGCTCTGGCGACTTTGGCTGCGGACAGCGCTCCCCGTCAAAATCGCGCGGACATTGCCGCATTGCTGGCAGAAAGCGGTTATCAGGGAGAGACTTTGCGGCTCGTGACGACATCCTACCATGAGCCGGACGCCCGCTGGATTCAGGCGCGCTGCCAGTCCTGCGGCATCCCGGTCGAAGTCGCCATCCGCGAACCGTTCGAATTTGCGGACCACGGGACTCTGCCCGCGCATGACTGTCTGCTTTTCGGAAATGCTTTAAGCCAGGATGAAATCAGTGAACTAGAAATGTACATGCAAAAAAACTACTTCCTGCCCGCCTTCGATGCCGCCCTGGCCGAGACGATCGACAAAGAGCTGTCTGCCCTCTTCCGGGAGGCTGACGAGTCTGTGCGGCGGCAACAGCTCGCACGAGTGGAAGCGCTCATCAAGGAACACCATGCCGTGCTGTACCTCGTGCAGAAAAAAACGCAAACCTCCTATCACAAATCGGTTCGCGGCGTCTCCATCCATCCGTCCGGCTGGCTCGACTTTCAAAAAATCTGGTTTGGCCCCAATGCCTTGCAGCCAACAAAAGCGTAAGCGTCGTCCCCCAAGCAAAAAGCAGTCCGAGCTGTGAAGCTGACAGCTCGAACTGCTTTTTTTCACCCTTGCCTTTTCAATTGGAGCGCGCGTACACGTTCTTTCCGGCAACGAATGTCATCGCCACGTCAAAATTTTCATCCAGCACCGCAATGTCCGCATCGTAGCCGGCTGCCAGGCGGCCTTTTCGCTCGCCGTAGCCGAGAATCGAGGCAGGCGTATGGGAGGCCATCTCTACCGCTTCCGGCAGCGGCACGCCGCTGAGCGTCACCATGTTGCCGACTGCCCTGTTCAACGTCAGGATGCTTCCAGCGAGCGTCCCGTCGGCCAGCTTGGCCTGATTTTCACGGACGCGCACCTCTTGCCCGCCGAGATCGTACGTTCCTTCGCCCAGCGCCGCCGCCCGCATGGAGTCGCTGACCAGCGCGAGCCGCTCTGCCGTTTTCACCCGGTACAAAATGCGCATCACCGCCGGATGAACGTGAATGCCGTCTGCAATCAGCTCGGTGCTCAGATGCTCGTGATACATCGCCGCTCCGACGACGCCCGGCTCCCGGTGATGCAGTCCGGTCATGGCGTTGAAGCAGTGCGTGAAATGGCGCACGCCTGCGTCGACCGCTTCAGCCGCCTGGGCAAACGTCGCTCCGGTATGCCCTGCCGAGACGATCACGCCCTGTTCCTTCAGCCAGGCAATCGCTTCGAGCGCCTCCGGCTGCTCCGGCGCGATCGTCACGACCTTCATCAGACCTTGCGCCAGTTCGTACAGCCGCTGTACGGCTTCCAGCTTGGGCAGCGCGATGTTTTCTTCCTTTTGTGCCCCTTTGTAGCGCGGGTTGATCCACGGCCCTTCCAGATGAATGCCGATCACCTGCGCCCCCAAAAGCCCCTGCCTGCTGACCTGCGCGATGTTTTCCAGCACAGGCTCCAGTTCCTCGTAAGGCGCTGTCATCGTCGTCGCCAAAAACGAGGTCACGCCATACCGCGCCAGCGCCGTGGAAATCGCCTGCAAAGATTCAGGCGTGCCGTCCATCGTATCGTGTCCGTCAATGCCGTGCATGTGCATATCTACGAAGCCAGGGCAAATCCAGCCTGTCCCTGTTGCCACCACCTCTGTCGGCAACGGCTTGGCGTAGCCCGCTGCGTCCCCGGCATACACAATCGTTCCGTCCGCCACTACGACCAAGCCGTCTGCGATTGCTTGCCCCTCTGCGATGATTTTCCCTTTGAGAGCGTACTCCTGTTTCATGTTGCTTTCCTCCGTCACGGCACTGCCGTAGTCTGTTGATCGGGCTGCTCTACACGAGGCTGCCGCATACCCGCTTCGTTTCCTCCACCAACTGCAAGACGAGCTCGCCCGCTCCCAGCTCTCTACCAAGTGGCGCTGCCTGCCCGGCCCACATCGACATGTACGCTGTTTGCTGCTGTTTGCCGGAAGCGGCGCGAATGTCCTTGGTCAGCGCATTTTGCACCGGATAGGTCGGCAGTTCGTGCTCCAGCGGCGCCATTTTTCGCATGAAGTCGTTCTGGATGCCTCTCGCCCATTTTCCGGAAAAGGCACGCGTCAACACGAGGCTCTCGTCGCTCGTCTCCCGGATGGCTTGCTTGTGCAAAGGATGCGCTCCGCTTTCCGCACACGTCAAAAACGCCGTTCCGAGCTGTGCCGCCTGCGCTCCCAGCGCGAAAGCGGCGGCGATGCCCCGTCCGTCCATGATCCCGCCTGCCGCGATGACAGGAATTTTCACCCGATCCACAATCTGCGGCACCAATGCCATCGTGCCGATCAGATTGTTGGGAGCGTCCGGCAAAAACGAGCCGCGATGCCCGCCCGCTTCACTGCCCTGCGCTGCAATCATGTCCACTCCGCAAGCTTCGAGAGCTACTGCCTCGCGCACCGTCGTAGCCGTCCCGATGACCGTCACCCCTTTTTGCTTCAACGCCTGGAGCGAGCGCGCATCGAGCATGCCAAACGTAAAGCTGAAGACCGCAGGCACTTCTTCCAGCACGACGGCCAACTGCTCGGCAAAATTTTCGGCGAAGCTCGTGACCTCAGGATTTTCCGGGATGTCCAGCTCGCGCCGCACCTCGTTGAGCGCCGCAGCCACATTCGCCGCGATCGGCTGCTCCTGGTCGAAGTCTTCCGGGATGAACAGATTGACGCCAAAAGGCTTGTCTGTCCGCTCGCGAATGGCGTGTATCGCTTCGCGGATTTGCTGCGGACTCATGTAGGCCGCTCCGAGCGTGCCCAGTCCGCCTGCTTCCGAGACGGCTGCGACCAGTGCCGGCGTAGTTGCTCCCCCCGCCATCGGCGCCTGGATGATCGGCCATTTGATTTGCAGACGTGACGTAACCGGATTTCCTTTCCACATGCTTCATCCACTCCCTTTGTCTGTTGCTTTTTTACTTGCGAGACCAGCCCTCGCTTTGCAGCCGTTCGAGAAAATGCGCCAGCACACGGGCAGTCAGTCCCCAGATGACTCGTCCGTCCAGCTCGTAAAACAGATGCTCGACCGTGCCTGTGCGCCACGGATACCGTTTGCCGCCGGGAATCAGATGGTAAGGAAAGTCTTCCTCCGGCTCGGTGACAAGCGCTGAGGTGTACGTGGAAGGCTCGGCGGCAGCCAGCCGCTCAAGCGCGATGACGAACACCTCGCCGACCTCGTCGGGATTCGGCTTCATGTCCGCGATCCCCTCCACGTAGCCTACAAACGGGTAAATAGCGGCATGTCCCGGCCCGATCAGCCGATCCAGCTCGCCGACGTAGTGAATCTTCTCTAACGGCACGCCCAGCTCCTCGCTCGTCTCCCGGCGCGCCGTCGCCCACCTCGACGCGTCGCCTTCCTCTGCGCGGCCGCCGGGAAAACAAATTTCGTTCGCCTGTCTGCGCATCGTGCTGGCCCGCTTTTCAAACAAGACCCCGAGCTTGCCGTCGTCCATTTTCACCAACGGGAGCAAAATGCCAAACACCCCTGCTTGCTGTGCGCCCATGATCCCCGGCTCGCGCTGCTTGAGCACGTCGGAAATTGCCTGGACGGCCGCTTCCTTCGCCAACAGATCAGCAGCTTGCGCATACTCCGCCACTTCAATGAGGTTTTGATCCGGGTCGCGCACGTAGACAGAGCGAATCGGTCCGGTAGCCCCCGTCCGCTGTACAGGCCCCGCCTCGATCTCGACTCCACATGCGGTTATTTTCTCGATGACTTGTTCCAGTGGCACTGCTGCGATCAGGCATATGTCGGCAGAGCCAGGTTGCGGGTGCCGCGCTTTCGGCTCAAATTCGCGTCCTGCCAGATGAAGGTTGATTTTTTGCTGTCCAAAGTGCAATGCCCGCCTGCCATTGTCAAAAGTTACAACCTGCATGCCAAGCACGCGCTCGTAAAACTGGCAGGTTGCTTCCAGATCACGGACAGTCAAAACCAGATGGTCCAGTCGGTCGATCACGCTCATCACTCCTTCCTGTCCCGTCCCTGAACGATTGCTGGCTCCCCTCTTCTTGCCGTTAGCCAAGCTGTCTGAAAAATTTCTGCTACCACCATTATACAGCCAAACTGCGCATTACCAACCGCGAAAGGAGAGACTGGCGGTTTCTTTTGCACAGAACAGCCCGGCGTAACGGGCCGAAACGCTTGTCCTACCAGGCGGGGCCAACCGACTGGACACGGCGCAGTCGCCCATCAAAAAAGCGAGCGCACCTCCCGAAACCACTGGTTCGAAAGATACGCTCGCCACTTTTTTCGGCCTTATTCGTTTTCGCTCGTTTTCGCTGGAGAGCGAAGCTGCCGCGCCCAGGTGTACGCAGTTGCCCGCTTACGAGCCGAACTGCGCCTGGTGCAGCCTGCTGTACACGCCTTTCGTCTGCAAAAGCTCGTCGTGATGCCCTTGCTCGACAATTCCTTGGTCGGCGACGACAATGATCCGGTCTGCGTTTTTGATCGTCGCCAGGCGGTGAGCGATCACGAGCGTTGTACGCCCTTGGGAAAGCTCCGCCAAAGCCTGCTGAATCGCCGCTTCCGTCTCGGTGTCGAGAGCGGAGGTCGCTTCATCGAGAATGAGTATCGGAGGGTTTTTCAAAAACATCCGCGCGATGGACAGACGCTGCTTTTGACTGCCGGACAGCTTGACTCCCCGCTCCCCGATCAGCGTGTCCAGCCCGTCCGGCATGGAACGGATCATCTCTTCCAACTGCGCTCGTCTGGCCGCCTCCCACAGTTCCTCATATCTCTCCCCCCGCAGTGACAGACTCTCTCTTTTCTCTACGCCTTCGAACGGGCAAGCAAGTACAAGAAGTACGGAGCCCCGATGACAGCGACCACGATCCCGGTCGGAATCTCGGACGGCTGCAAAATCCAGCGTCCGATCGTGTCGGCGACGATGACCAGAAGCGCCCCTGTCAACGCAGAAGTAGGCAGCAGCATCTCGTGCTTCGGCCCGACAAGCCTGCGGGCGAGGTGCGGGCCAATCAGGCCGACGAAGCCGATACCGCCGCTGACCGCTACGCACGATGCGGCAAGTCCGACCGAAGCGGCCAACAGCTTGAGCTGCTCTCTCGCCACCGGAGCGCCAAGGCCGATCGACAGCTCCTCTCCCAGATTGAGGACGTTCATCACCCGCGCCTTGTAAAAGACGAAAGGCAGCAGGACGACGATCCACGGCAAGAGCGACAGGACGAACTTCCAGTTGGTCCCCCAGATGCTTCCGGCAAGCCAGGTGGCTACGAACTGGTATTTGTCCGGGCTCAGCTTGAGCGTCAGCACGATCATCGCCGCGCTCATGCCCGCAGCTACCGCGATCCCGGTCAGCAAGATGCGAATCGGCGACAAGCCTTTGTGCCGCTGATAGGAAAGAACGAAAATCAGTGCCGCCGTCAGGCTCGCGCCCACCAAAGCCAATACCGGCAGCAAAAATACAGGCGCGGCAGCCGTCGACGGATAGAACGAAATGAACAGCATGACCATCAAGCCCGCGCCGGAGTTGATCCCCAAAATCCCCGGGTCGGCCAAAGCGTTGCGGGAAATCCCTTGAATGATGCAGCCGGAAACCGCCAGACCAGCGCCGATCAAAATCGAAATGACGATGCGCGGCAAACGGAAATCAAACAAAATCAGGTTTTGCTTCTCTGTCCCCGCCCCGAACAAGGTCATGAGCAGATCCATAGGCGACAGACGGATGTATCCCGTGTTCATGCTGATGATGAAAGCGATCAGGATGAGCACGGACAAAATGGTCATGACGAGGATGCCCCTGCTGCGCTTGCGGGCATCGAAATGAGCCGTAGCTGGTTGCATATCTACATCTCCCTTCTTTCTTTACGTGCGAGGTAAAGGAAGAACGGAACGCCAATTAGCGCAATAAGTGCTCCCAGAGGTGTTTCGTACGGCGGATTCACCATTCGCGCGGCCAGGTCGGCAAAGACGACGAGCAAGGCGCCCAAAACGGCCGAGCATGGAATAATCCAGCGATAGTCGACCCCGACGAGATAGCGGGTCAAGTGAGGAATAATCAGGCCGACAAAGCCAACCGCGCCTACAACCGCAACGGCCGAGCCTGCCAAAATCAAAACGATGACGGTACCCGCCAGCTTGACAAGCGCCGTTCGCTGCCCCAGCCCTTTGGCGATCTCCTCGCCGAGACTGAGCATCGTAATCGAACGGGACAAAACAATCGCCCCCAGGATGGCAGCCGCAATCCAGGGGAACATCACTTTCAACTGGAACCATTTCGTTCCGGCTACCCCGCCTGCGTACCAGAAAGCCAGGTCTTGGCCGATTTTAAAGTACAGCGCAATCCCTTCGCTGAGCGCGGACAAAAGCGCGCTGAGCGCCGCCCCGGCAAGCACGAGCCGCACAGGGGTCAGCCCGCCTTTGGCCATCGAGCCGATCCCGTAAACCAATCCTGCCCCGACGCCTGCGCCCAAAAAGCCGTACAAAATCAAGTACATGAACGGCAATCCCGGAAAAAACGCGAAGCAGAGCGCAATCACGAAGCCCGCCCCGGCATTTAGCCCGAGCAAGCCGGAGTCTGCCAGCGGGTTGCGCGTCATCCCTTGCATGATCGCGCCAGCAACAGCGAAGCTGGCTCCGACCATCGCGCCCCCGAGTAAGCGGGGAAGACGTATCTCCTGAATAATCTGGTGCTGAGTAATATCTGGATTAAAATGAAAAATGGCATCCCAAACGACAGAAAACCGGATGTCTGCTGCCCCGAATGATACGGACAGAAACATGCCGAATATCAATGCAAAGACCCCGCCCGTCAGGATCAGCGTTGCTGCCCACGGACGCGAACGAAACTGTTCCGCTTTCGATTGGGCTCCTTGTTTCAGAGATTGTACCTGTTGACCCATGCTAGCCACCTTTTCCATTCATTATGTAAATGCACTGAACGACGCTTTCTCCTTCCCTTCCGGCAAAAATCTGAAATTGATTCTTATTATCATAGTAGGATTTTAGGCGATTGACGAAAAAGGTGTCAATGGACAAAAGAGAGGTCTTTTTTGTACGATTGAAACATTTCCCAACTCTCTAGGCCAACACGCTGAGAATCTCGTCAATTTTTTTCCCGTTGGCAATGATTCCGTGATTCATCCAGGTGATGAAATCGACCTCGTACGCACAGTTGTTGCGTACGGCTCGCAGAGACTGCCAGACAGGTTGGTCGATCAGCCGCTTTTCCGCGCCTTCGTCCGCTTCGTGCCACTTGTCGAACGAGTAAAAAATGTGGTCGGCGTCAAGCGAGGCGAGCCACTCCCGCGACACCCCTGCCCTTGCTTCGGCGATTGAAAGCGCTTTGACCAGCGGGTGCGGCTGCATGCGCAAATCCTCAAACATCACGGGAGCCGTGTACGTCTTCTCCACGATGGTCTTGTTTGGCAAAATGCGCAAAAACGCCACCGTCTGTCCTTTCAGACTGCGGGACAGCTTGTTTTGGGCGGCAAACGATAGTATTCGAGTTCCCGCTCAGCGGCGCAAATTTGCACACGCTGGCCCGGCGCGGCGATCCAGCAGCTTTCTTTTCCAAGGCGAAAGCGGGATTGGTCGACTTGCAGGACGCCTAGTCCATCCGTGGTCACGATCATGGTAAAATCATTCGATTCCGTGCTGTCCTGGCAAGAATGCGATGCAAGAACCCCTCGTTCCATGCCCGTCAGCACGCAAATCGCTGATGGGTACAGTTGTTTCTTCGTCCCGTTAGTGTGCATATCCTCACCCATCACATGAGAATGATTATCATTATATATTATACGGGGACAAACTGGATTTGCCAAGCAAAAGAGCAGGTTCGGCTACGGCGAATGCCGCTTGTGGAAAATGGAAAAAAGCGAAGAAGGCGGCCCGGGACGCAGTTTCATCTGCCCCGGGCCACCCTCTTTCTGCCTGGCTCCCAGCTCGCCTAGACGACGGCTGGCTTTACTTGACGAACGTGTTGATAAGATCGTCTGCTTTCATCATATTGGCAATGATCGCGCCAGATTGCCAGTGCGTCCGGTTCATCTGGTACACATGCCCTTTTTTCACCGCCGGGACGGATTGCCAGAGCGGGTCCTGGAGAATTTTCAGCGCCTCTTTGTTTTCCGGGGAATCCCAGCCGCCGTTGGACGGGAAAATGATGATGTGCTCGGCATTGATCGACGGAATCGCTTCCTCGCTCAGCACCACGTGTGTATCCTGGTTTTTCGCAGCTTCATAAGGCTGCAGCCCCAGCTCTTTGTAGAGGACGCCCGTGTACACGTTGCCTTCGCCAAACAGGGCCAGCGTCGGCTTGTCCCCCACGTTCAGGCGAATGACGGCAACCGTTTCCTTGCCGATTGCCTTTACCAGCTTCGCCCGGGTGTCAGCCATTTTTTGCTCGTACTTTTTCACAGCCTCGTCGGCTTTTTCCGGGATGCCCAACAGGTCGGCGATCTTTTTCAGGCGGCCAATCGTGTCGTTGCGCAGCTCGTCCGGCAGTTTATAGGTAGGCGCTACCTTGCTGTACTGCTCGTATTTCTCTTTATCCGCGCCTCCGTCGACGATAATCAGGTGAGGGTTGGCGGCAATCAGCGCCTCCATGCTGCCTGTAATGTCAAACGGCGGCACATCCAGGCCAAGGTAATCTTGTTTGCCCCATGCCGGGTGGTACCATTGGACGATCGGCGTCACGCCCAGGGCCAGCAAAAAGTCTTCCTGATAAATGGCCGCCACTCGCTGCGGATGAGCCGGAATCGTGACGTCACCGTACGCATCTTGGACGACTCTCGTTTCTGCCGATGCTTCCTTGCTGGCCGCTGGCTGTTGCTCGGCTGGCTGCTGCCCGCTGTCTGTGCCTGTGCCTGCAGCCTGCTGTTCCGGCGCTTTTTCCCCGCACGCGGCGAGTCCTGCCATTGCGATCAGCAAAACTGCCAGCCACGCGAATACGATTTTCCGACGATTTCTCCCCATGTTTTACCCTCTCTTCTTTTGCTGCTGATGAGCTTATGATGATTATCATTCTCACAAGCTTTTTCATCATCTTATGTGCTTCCATGAGGACAAACAATGCACGTTCTCCACTATTTTTTGTCCAAACTCGCGACAGCGCCCCGGCTTTCGCGCCTCTTTTTGGACAAAACGCAAAAAGCCGGATTCCCCCACGGAGCAATCCGGCCTGTTCGTGTTTCATTCGTTTTTTCGCTGGTGCCCGCCTACAGCTCTTTTGCCACCAGCCAAGTGACACCCTTCGCCTGCAACTCTTCGTTCCATTCCTCCGGGGCGGCCGCATCGCTAATGACCATGTCAATTTCCTTGAGGTCCGCCACTTTGCACAAAGTGCTGATCCCGACTTTGGAATGGTCGGCCAGCACGATGCTCTCATTGGCATTTTCGATAAAATGCTTGGCCAGCTCAGCCCGCTCCGGGTCATAGCAGGTCAGGCCCTTGTGCAGCAGCACGCCATCCATGGAAAGAAACGCTTTGTCGACGTAAAACGACTTCATCATCTTCTCGGCAAACGGACCGCCAACGCGGTAATGTTTGGCGTTCACCCTGCCGCCCAAAAAGTAGACCTCTGCGCTGAGCAGGCCGTTGTTTTGGTACTCGATGAGCAGGTTGAGCGCGGTGATCGAGCTGGTGAGGATCGTCAAATCCTTTTTGTTGACGAGAAAGCCGATCATCTGCAGGGGGGTTGTGCCTTCGTCGATGACGATTGTATCGCTGTCGTGCACCAGCTCGGCTGCCGCCCGTCCGATCCGCCGCTTTTCTTCTGCCCGCATGACTTCGCGGCTGAAGTGGGACGGTTCTGTGCGATCGACGTTCAGTTTGATCGCTCCGCCGTAGACGCGCTTGAGCTTTTTCTCCGCTTCCAGCTCTTCCAGGTAGCGGCGAATCGACTCTGAAGATACTTGGAGCCGCTCTACCAGCTCATTTGTCCTTACCTTGCCATTTGAATTGACCAACTGCAATATGATCTGCTTACGCTCTTCCCCGAACAACGACACCCGTCTTGTCCCCCTATACTGTACTTTAGGCCAGCGCAGCCGCTAACATCCGCGTCCTCAGCAAGCCTGTCTGGAATCCAGCAGTCTGCACCGCTGTTCTTGCCAAAGGGAGCAACCATTTTATTCCGTTTTTTCCCCTCTCTTGAATTGTAGTGGTGTTTGCCGCGACAATCAAGGGTTCTCCTGTTGGCATTATGTTGTTTTCGTTGGTTTTTGGGTCAAAAAAATGGGTTACAGCCAAAATCGGTTTGCTTCCACGGCTGCCAGCAACCGCTCTGTAGTCGCGGTCCCACGTGCACCAGTCGCGCAGCATCGCCTCGCGTACAGTCCGCGAGGTGGACAGCGGTCCAGGCGTAAGCAGCAAATACGGGTTGTCAGTTGTCGTTGTTTGCGTCATGCCATCTCATCCCTTCTAGTCTGTTCGTGGCAGCTTCGCCACTGAAGCTACGGATGCTCCCCGGCAGCCTGGCGCCGTTCGATTTTGTCCAGCACCTCGTCCAGACGGCCGATTTCTTCGATTACGTAGTGCGCTCCGGCTGCTTTCAGTCTGGCGGCAGCGTTGGCAAGCCGTGCTTGCGTCGTCAGCGCGGATATATACAGCGTGTTGTGCAGCGACTGGGCCAGAGCCGGGGTCGAAAAGTACGCGAAAAAGTTGTCCAGGCCGACGAACTGGCCCGTTTTGTCGTAAAACGCCTTGGCGAACAACTGGGCGAGCGGCAGCAGCACGCTGACAGACAGCCCGAGCACGACGAGCGCAATCAGCCACTTTTGCACCGCTTTGCCTTTTGGCAACAGCGCGATTCCGTTCATCCCGCTCCCCCCTGTCCAGGTGCGGCGTGTTCCTGTTCAAACGCCAGCAAGTTTTCCGGCGGGAACTTTAGCCATACGTTTTGGCCGCGGGAAAGTCCCAGCTTGCGCGCCTCGGTCGCAAGCAGATCGAGCGTCAGCAGCTCGCTGTCCGCCTGTCCCGCCTCCTGGCATTCCAGAAACAGCCGGTAGAAAGAGCCGCGAAATTCCAGCTCGGAGATGACCGCCGGGAGGGCGCACGCGGATTCGTGCGGGAGCAGCCGCACATGCTCAGGGCGGATCGCCAGCAGTCTCTCGCTGTCCGTCTGCTGCCAGGCAAAGCGGCTCGGATGAAAAAAGTTGATCGCGCCAATAAAATCGGCGACAAACGGGTTGGCAGGCTTGTTGTACACCTCTTCCGGCGCGCCCACCTGCACGACCTCGCCGTGGTTCATGACGACGATCTTGTCGGCCATGGTCAGCGCTTCCTCCTGATCGTGCGTCACCATCACCCAGCTCGCAGGCTCCTTCGTATCTTTGAACGCAGGGGAGACGCGCTCGATTCCTTTTGGCGAGTAGCCTTCCAGCATGCCTTGCTGTTCCAGCACGAGCAGGCTTGTCACCGCTGTCCCCCAGACCACGTCTGCCTGCGGGTTGTCTTTTTCCGCCAGCAGCTTCGCCGTAATGATTCCGGTCGAGTCGCGCACGATATTGACCTGTACATCGGGATACTTCGCTTTAAACGATTCCAAATACGTTTTGATCTGGTCGTCCTCCAGCGCTGTGTACACCGTAATCGCTCCCGCAGCCGATTTTTGCCCGCTCGCCTGGCTCCCTGTCGCTCCCTGTGTGTTTGCTTGGGACTGTGGGGCTTGTCCGCAGCCAACCAAAAAAGCGATCGACAAAAAGGACGCGAGCAAAGGATAATGCGTGTGGAATGTTCATTTCCTGACCTACGTCCCATCTTACGGGCGAATTGTTAACCGATTGTGAATCCAGCGTAAAAGAGTTGTTTTTGAGTGCATTTAGTTTGATTTCGTTGCGCAAACATTTTCCTGTTTCCGTCTGGCTGGCGAACGTCTCGCGCAAATGGCACGCCAACTCGATTTTCAGCACGTCTTCCGGCCAGTCGAACGACAGATGCAGCGGCTGCTCGATTTTTTCAGCCGCTTGTACAGCGTATGGATGGGAATGTGCAGCCAGTTTCAACGATAAAAGCCCCGTTCCTCTCTGAACCGAAGATGAACGAGGCCTCTCGTTTTTCGTTTTTCGCTTTTGGCGCGCGCCTACAGCGTGTAGTCGCGCTCGACCTTGCAAATGCGGGTGATGTAGTGGCCGTACCACATCTGCCTGCCTTTTTCCTGCGCCACGCGATGTTCCTCGTGCCGCTTCCAGTCGCGGATCGCGTCCAGCGACGACCAGTACGAGACGGTGATGCCGAAGCCCGATTCATCCCGCACGCTTTCCACGCCCAAAAAACCGGGCTGCCCGGCGGCCAGCTCCACCATCCGCCCTGCCATTTCGCCGTAGCCGCGATCTCCCTCCGTTCGCTGCGAGGAAAAAATGACCGCGTAGTACGGCGGCTTTGGCGTCTGCGCAAACAGGCTCATGCGCGCTCCCCCCCTCTCTGCAAAGCCGCTTCGACCGCCGCCCGCGCGTGAATGTGCGTCGTATCAAACACGGGAACAGCACAATCGTCTGCCCCAATCAACAGGCCGATCTCCGTACAGCCGAGAATGACCGCCTCCGCGCCCTGCCCGATCAGCCGGTTGATGATGGCGGTGTACGCCTGCCTCGATTCCTCGCGAATGACCCCGACACACAGCTCGCGATAAATGATCTCGTGCACGATGCCTCGCTCCTGTTCGTTTGGCAAAAGCACCTGCAGCCCGTACTTGTCGCGCAAACGTCCGGTGTAAAAATCTTCTTCCATCGTAAAGCGGGTAGCGAGCAGGGCGACCCTTTGAAGCCCTTGCTGTCTGATCGCCTCGGCGGTCGCGTCCGCGATATGGAGAAACGGCAGCGGTGTCGCCGCCTCGATGGCAGGAGCCAGCTTGTGCATCGTATTCGTGCACAAAACGATCAGCTCAGCCCCCGCCGCCTCCAGACTCTGCGCCGCCTGCGCCATGCGCTCGCCCGCTTCTGCCCAGCGTCCTTCGCGCTGCATTTCCTCGATCTCGGCAAAATCGACGGAGTAGAGGATCGTTTTGGCGGAGTGCAGCCCGCCCAGCTTTTCCTTGACCGTTTCGTTCAGCAGACGGTAGTAAACGAGCGACGACTCCCAACTCATGCCGCCGATCAGTCCGATAGTTTTCATAGCGCTACCTCCTTGTGGGCTTGGTTTATACTGGTTTCGCGAATTACGGAAACAGCTACGCATACCGATTGGTTGCGCTCGAGCAAAACCGACTACTGCTATCATCTGGTTATGTTGCAAAAGGAATTGACGAATAGCGAGCATCGGTTTGGCGGCGTTCATTTTGAGGAAATTCCGTAGCGAGTTATTTTTCCGGACGACTGCCCATAAGAAAACCGAGGTTCAACGAACAGCCCCTTCTCCCCGCAGCGGCATCCCGCTCGCCGTCCCTTCTGCGCCCACCTGCCGAAAACGCGTGTGCAAAATCTCCCGCGCCCTGCTCGTATCCAGCGAAGTGTCCAGCGGAATGCCTTTTGCCCTTGCTTCTGTATCGTCCAGGCGATCTTCTTTTACGGCAGCGGCATCAAGCCCCAGCGCGGCAGCCATTTTACGCGCAAACGAATAATAGCTTTCTTTTTGCGCAGGGCCGAGATGCAATGTCCCGACGTACGGGTTGCCCGCCAATTCCGCAATCGCTCGGCCCGCGTCCTGCACGTGGAGAAACGTCTTGTACAAATTGCCCGTGCGCACGACTTCACGGCCAGCCTCCAGCTCCTGGCGAATCGCCGCGATTCTTTTGTCCCACCTGCCACGGGAATTGCAGCCGTAGATCGGCCCAATGCGGGCGATGACGTGCTGATCGTGCCGCTCGCGGATGAGCGTCTCTCCGAACCATTTTGCATGCGAATAGCCTGCCAGCGGATTTCGCTCGTCCAACAGCACAGGCTGATCGTCCTCCGCAAAAGAGCCTGTCCCTTGCCCGAAAACGCCGTCTGTGGATAGGTAAATCAGCCTGCTCTTTGCCGGCAAACGGCCGAGCAAGGTCTCCATGCCTGCTGCGATCATGGCCTGCTCATCGGCGGTACTCATCAGCGCCCAGATGGCGACATCCGGCGCAAACTCATCGAGCAATGCCGCAAACGCCGCGGAATCGGTCACATCCATCTGCACCAGGCCAGCATCTGAAGCTGGCGAGGAACAGTACGTCCCGACGATCTCGTACGTGCCAATCCGCCGCAGCTCCTGCCAAATCTGCGCCCCCAAATAACCGCTTGCCCCCAGCAGCAAGACGCGGTGCTTGTTCATGCCAGCGCCCCTCTCTTCCTTTTCCAGTATGAGCCAAGTCTACTATACTTTTGCTGGCCGCGTGAACAAAAAAAGCCAGCCGCGTTGCGTACCATAGCACACGCCAAATCACCCCCTCGTCCGCAAAAATGGTCAAGCTCCCTACGCCACTTGTCCAAGCACCCCGCTGTCGCTCGCATAAAGTATGGTAACGAAAGAGCAAGGGGGGATTTCCAATGAGCAGCAAAAGACGGCACAACGCCAGACAACGCCGCAGGCGGACTTTCCGGCTCACGCTTCGTCCCGGCGACCGACTGATTGTAACGGTTCGCGGCGGCCGCGACGACTGATCCACTGCAAAAAAGAAAGCCATGATCTAGTTGTTTCAGATCATGGCTTTCTTCGCTTTTCGGACCGGACGGTCAAGCTTTTGCGTCTGTTTGTTGCAGTTGGGCGTGCGGCGCGTTTTTGTCCATCATGTACTTGCCGACGAAAATAGCGGCGACCATCAGGTACGAGTAGACGAACTGCATGGACGGCTCCAGCGCGAAGCCGACAGTCGGGGAGTGGATGATGCCGAACACGGACAAAATCGCCCCCGCAGCACCAGCGACAGCGCCGCGCAACGGCTTGTCCGTAATCGCAAAAATCGCGATGCAACCCCAGACCATGCTGCTGATCGGCGCGCCGTTGCCGAGGTGAACCAGGCCGTTGTAGTACACGCCTTTGTTCGCCATGACGGCAGCCCCGACCTGTGCGCCTGTCGTTCCGGCGGCAGACAGCACGTTGTTGGTCAAGGTCAGCGCCCAGTTTGCGATCCACGGGAACATGCAAGTGAAAATGACCGGAACTTCCAGCTTCGGCGTCTCGCGCACGACCTGATTCGCCGTGACGATTCCGATGTAGACGAGAATCGGCACGATCGCCGCTACCGGGATGACCGCAAGCAAAAAGGCGCCGATCCCGAACAGGGAAATAAGGAACATCGACAAGCCTGTCGCGACCGTGTAGCCGATTCCTGCGCCGAGCGACTTCCAGCCGGCATGTCCGACGTAGACCGTGACCGGGTACGGGTTGCCGCAGAAGCAGCCGATGATCGAGGAAATGCCGTTGGCGAGCATGACCTGTCTCGTCTTGTACTCGTCCCCTGCGGCATGCGCACTCTCGATGTTTTCCAGGTCAAAAATATAGTTGGCCAGCCCGAGCGGCACAGCAGAAGCCAAGTACGGCAGCGCGTGCGGAATCCCTTGAATCAGGCTGTCAATGTGCACCGTCGGCGGATTGAAGCCAAACGACTGCATGGAAGCAGCAATCGCGGCCGGATCTTGCAGGCCGAATGCCCAGGCGAGCACAGTGCCTGTCGCAAGCAAAAGGAAGCCTGTAGCTGCCTGTGGCCTTATGCATGGATCGTTTCTGTTGCCGCATGTTTTCCGGTGTATTTTACATCTTTTACAGCCAGGTCGTCTTGTCTTCCGCAGCGACGCGGCTTGTCACAGGCGCATCCGCTTCCGGATAGCCGATGAACAGCGTGCCTACGACCTTTTTGTTTTCTGGCGAGCCGAGGAATTGCATCAGACGCTCGTCACGCACCAGTCCTACGCCTCGCGTGCGCCACACCATGCCCAGCCCGAGCTCCCGGGCAGCGAGCCACATGGAATGAATCGCGCAGCACACCGCGTACTCGTTGTCTTCCGACGAAGCTTCGTCGCCCGGAATCACATCGGCTGTCACGACGATAACGAGCGGCGTTTTTTCCAAAACGGCCAAAGAATCCTGAACGAGATTCGGCTTGGTTGGAAAGCGCTCCAGCAAAAACTCCTTGGCGATCGCCTCAAACCGTTGCTTCGCCTCTCCGCGGATGACGTAAAAATGCCACGGCTGACGCAAGCGGTCATTCGGCGCCAATACGGCGCAATCCAGCAAGGCCTTGATTTTTTCAGTCTCGACTTCTTTTGGAATATAGTTGCGGACGGCTCTTCTCTCTTTGAGTGCTTCTACTACGGACACGTCTGTTTCCTCCTCGCTCTCTTTCGCTTGCACAAATTTCCCATTTCATTATATATAATGGCTCGCCGATTCGTATAGAGAGCGGAGCGAGTTGCGCCGGAAGACCTGGGAGCCTCACCTTGCATGGATTGCCCGCTCGGCCTTAGCTTCGAACTCGTCTAGCGAGCGCGGCTGGGGAGCCATCAGAACGGACGCCTCACCTTGCATGAATCGCCTGATGAGCCTTGGCCACGTCTTCTTTTTTGACGTAAATATCGTACTGCGTCCGATTGTCGCGGGGAAGCATGCCCGCACTGTCACCGAAATAATTGCTTCCGTATGAGTGCGAACGGGTCCGAAACCGCACTCCGTGGGCAGACAGCTTGTGCACGATTTGCAAATATTGCTCGTGGCCAAACGCCGTATAGATCAGGCATTTGTATTTGGAAAAGAGAGTGAGGAAAAAATTCATCGCTGCCGCTCCTTTCTTGGGTCAAGCCCTTTGCATGCAAGTTCCCTGCTTTCAAGCCCGTTGCTGCCATACTGCGAGCTTGTATAGACCGGGTTTGTCTTTTTTTCCAGTCCTGCACGTTTTTCGCTGGGCACCTTGCTGACATAGCTGCCGGAGCCGAGACGCATGACGATATACCTGTCTTCCTGAAGCAGCAAAAGCGCCTGCCGCAAAGTCATCCGGCTGATGCCACGCATGTGGGACAATTCTGATTCGGACGGAAGTTTGCTGTTTTCAGGATAAAGGCCGTTTTCGATCATGTTCAAAATTTCCCTGTACGCCTTGATATATCTCAGAACTTTTTTGTCTTTTTGCCCTTTTGTCGGATTCGCGATAAGAAGCCACCTCTTCTCTTCATCAGGCGCTCAAGCAAAATAACCTTTTCTCTCCTCATTATATGCCCGATGAAAGCAGTCTATCAAATGGCTGAGCTAGATTCGCCGTCACATGTACGGTTGAAAAAAGCGGCTGCTTCCGCCCAATGACGGAAAACAGCCGCTGGATAAACAGACATGTTCTTGCGGATTGCGGGACGAGCGGGCAAAGCCGCTCTACAGTTCCATTACCGGAATGCCATTCGTCCCCCGGACTGGCTCGATTCGCTGGCCCGCCGAGCGGACGAGCGTGTAATACTCGTAGCAGCCGATGACCGAAAAATCGCCGTCGATGACGCCCGGATAGGCGCGGTTGACGGAATAGACCTGGCTTTGGTGGGCGCGCAGCGCTTCCCCTTTTTGCGTCCGGTAGTCGGTGATGTCTACTTTGCCGGTGATGGGAACAGCAGGCTCGGGGCCGCGATCCGGGCAATGGTCGTAGTAATGCGGGATCGAGACGTAGTACAAATCCGGATATTCCCCGCAAGCAAGCTGCTCCTCTGCCTGCGCGACAGCCAGCGTCGTCGCTTTGCAGGTGACAATGTGATCGGGGTGGCCTGTCACGCCGTCTGGCGGAAACGTGATGACGACGTTAGGCTTCCACTCCACGATTGCGTCGCGAATTTTGGCGGTCAGCTCGTGCAGATCGGCATGTTGCAGGGAGCCGTCTGCATAGCGGAGCAAATCAAGGCGCTTGATGCCGAGCACTTCCGCCGCCTTTGCCAGCTCCTGCTCCCGGTGACGGGCCAGCTTTTCCCTGCATTCAATCGCAAACGGTCCGGAGCGCCCCTTGCAGCCGGACGTAATGCACAATAGGCGCGTCTCCTGGCCTTTTGCCTTGCATTTGGCCAGTGTTCCCCCGCAGGCGAACGATTCGTCATCCGGGTGGGGAAAAACGACCATCACTTTTTTCATTTCAGGCACCTCACTTGCTGCCGGATTGACGCTCCAAATACGCCAATCCTTTTGCTATGACACCGTAGATCGGGTCGTTTTGCGCGTTTTCGATGACGACCTGGGCAGCGTAGCGCTGGACGTGCTCCACGACGATTTTGCGGACGCGATCGTCGTTTTGCAGGACGCCGCCCTGCATAATCATCTGAAACGGCTTCGTCTTCATGTCCAGCGCCTCAATGACAGCGCGAGCCGCAGCAAACAACTCTTCGCCCGCCACCTGCAAAATGTGCGCTGCCACCTGATCTCCCGCGAGCGCCGCCTGGCTGACCAAAGGAGACAGCTCGCCTACTTTTTCTACGGAATAGTGCTCGCTGTAGGTCCAATTGAACAGCTCGTCGACGCGCGCAAGCCCTACGTGCGGGAGTAGCAGCTCCTTCAAAAGCGTCGGCTCGCCGCGGCCGTCTGCTGCCCGCAGCACAGCCATGATCGCCTGCTTGCCGATCCAGTAGCCGCTTCCCTCGTCGCCGACCCGATGGCCCCAGCCTCCGGCGCGTGCCGTTTCCTGCGCCTCGTTGACGCCAAAGGCGATGGAACCTGTCCCGGCGATGACGAGGATGCCCGGCTTGCCGCCAGTTGCGCCGAGCAAGGCGGCAAACCCGTCGTTTTCCACGATGAGTTGGTGGACGCGAATGCCGAGCTGATCGAGCACTTTACTCACCATTTGCGAGATCACCCGCCGATCGTGCTCCGTGTCCAGACCTGCGATCCCGAAAACGGCGCAGTCCACTTCCCATTCCAGCTCGCCTGCGCCCTGTCCCGAGACAAACGGGGGCAAGGTGCCGCGCCCTGCCGCATCCTCCATCGCCTGGCGAATCGCTGCGACCAGCTCGCGAGCAGCCGCTTCTTCTCCGATTCCTTGATAATTGCAAGAGCCAGAACGGCCTTGGCCGACTTCTCTTGCCGCTCGGTCCGCGAGCACCGCCAAGCATTTGGTGCCCCCTCCGTCCACTGCCAGAAGAGGTATTCGCACCACTGCCATTACCCCACACTCCATTCGGCTGTCATCTGGTCGAGCCTGTTCATTACATCTGTGCAGGCTTGTTTTTTCGCGACAAGCCATGCGTTTTCCTGCTGGAGAACGGCTCTGCGCTCAGCGATTTGCCGCTTGATTTCTTCCGGATTCGGGCCGCCCGGCAGCTTGCGGATCATGACAAAGTGCACCGGATCGAGTGCCAGTCGCAGCTCTTCTGCCGTAATCGACAGCTCTCGTCCAATCACGTCCACCGCCGCACGGTTGACCAGCGCAAGGCTGATCTGGTTGGCCAAAAGGTTGGCGCTGGTCGCTTCCTTGACCACGCGGCTCACGATGTGATGCGCCTTGCGGAACGAGAGGCGATCTGTGCGCACCAGTGTATCCGCAAGCTCCGTCACGGTTGCGAAGCTGCCTTTGGCTCGTTCCAGCAAAACGTCCTTGTTGACTTCCATCGTCCCGACGACGCACGCCATCAGGCGGTACATCTGCTCCAGCACGGCCATGCTTTTCCAGGCGTACGGCTGCATGTCGTCTTCGGTGTCGACGATGTCGCCAAACGGCGTGTTGTGCATCATCGTCAACACAGTCGTTGCATTTCCGGCGCTGCTGGACAACAGCGAGCGCATATGTTCAAACGAAACCGGATTGCGTTTTTGCGGCATGATCGAGCTGATCTGCACGTACGGGCTTGCGACTTTCAGCGCGCCAAACTCCTGCGTGCACCAGAGCAGCATATCCTGGACTGTGCGCCCCAGGTTGATCGCAGCCAGTTGTACCGCCGTCGCCACCTCGCCCAAGTAATCCGCGCCGCAGACGGCGTCATACGAATTTTCCACCAGTTCGTCAAAGCCGAGCAGTTCGCGCATCCGCTCGCGGCTGATGGCAAAGCCGGAGGTCGTCAGGGCGGCGGCCCCCATCGGGGAACGGTTGACTGTCTGATACGCCTGGATCAGCCGCTTGATATCGCGGCCAAGCAGGTCTGTCGCCGCCATGATGTAATGCGCCATGGTCGTTGGCTGCGCCTGCTGGGTATGCGTATAACCGATCATGACCGTCTCGGCGTGTTCTTGCGCAAAGAGGAGCAAATGCTCTTTCAGATAGAGGGCAGAAGCGATCGTCACCAGCAATTTTTCGCGCAGCACCATGCGGTAGATCGTGATCCCCATGTCATTGCGGCTGCGGGCCAGGTGCAGGTTGCCAGCCACATCAGGGGCCAGCTCCAGCAAACGGCTCTCTACCTGAAAGAACAAATCTTCAAACTGCCCGGTATAGGCCGAGCGACGCAACTCTTCCGGCTCAATCCCGCAGAGCGCGCGGGCAATCTGCTTGGCCTCGTCGTCTGTAATCAATTCCGTCTCGCGCAGCATGATTAGATGCGCCTTGTTGATCGCCATCATCGGCTGCAACAGGTGGTGTTTGGCCTCGTTGAATGCCGGCTCCAAAACCGCCTCTACGTACGTCTTCCCGGGGAAACTGGCTCCCTCCTGCAAAAATATGCGTTCTCTGTAATCCATCCTACTCGCATCTCCTTCCCTGCCGATTGTTCAGCTACTCATTTTTCTGCGACGGATTCGTGTCTCTCTGCTTGATTTCGTGTGCCTCTCGCCCTCGGCAGAGCCCATTTTTCACCTCGGGCCTAGGAGACGACCGCTCCCGGTCGTCTCGCTCTTCCCAGGCAAAGCGCTATCATTTTGGCAAAGCGGCGCGCAGCTACTGCTGCAAGCTGACCATGTTGACGAACATGCGGATCGCTCCCGGCACGAGCGAAGGAATTTCGCGGTACCAGACCAGCGAGCTGTACGTGTACGTTCCTTTTCCGTACTTGGCGGTGAGGAATGTGCCCGTAAACTCTTTTTCTCCCGGATCGCCGTTTGCGATCAGCTCGGTGTATTCCTTGCCCCACTCGGACGGGTTGTAGGCCGAGCGGTCCTGAATCCAGTTGTTCCAGTCTTCTTCGGTTATTTTATTCGGCGTGTTGAACAAGGCGTGATCCGGTGCGAGCATCGTCACCGGCGAATTTTCGTCCGTGACGCGCCACTGGATCAGCGGCGTGCCGATCTTGATCGGATACGGCGCCAGCTCCGGCTTCCACTTGTCTTCCGGCTTGTGGTATTGCACGACGAGGTTGCCGCCGTTTTCCACGTATTTCAGCAAACGGGCGTTGCTCGGAATCAGCTCTGGCCGGAAGCCGTAGGCGCGGATGCCCAGCACAATCGTGTCGTACTGGCCGAGGTCGCCGGATTCGATGTCTTTGGCCGTCAGGTTCGTCACATCGACGCCCAACTGGGACAAATACTGATCGATGTTGTCAAAGCCGCTGGAAACATACCCGACCTTGAGTCCCGCTGGAACTTTCAGGTCAAACGCCTGAACGTTGAGTGTCGCTGGCTGTACGAAATACGTCGTGCCGATGTGCGGGTAACGGATGACTTGCGCCCCGTGACGGCTTTCTTTTCCGCCGCCTGCTGCCACCGCCGTAATCGTGTAAGGAGCCGGCTTGACGGAAGCGGACGCTTTGATTGTAAAGGCTACCGACTTCGTTTCTCCTTTGGCGTCAAAGGCGAGCGGCGCCGCTTTCGGCTCAACGCTCCACCCTTCCGGCGCTTCCAGCGAAATGCTCGTCTGGGCCGCACCCGGATTGTAGTTTTTCACTGTCACTTTCACCGGAATCGGATCTTGCGGCTTCAGCGTGTTCAGCACGGTTGCGTTCGGATCGAGCGTCATGGCGAATGCCGGGAGCACCGCGACCGCATCGGCTGGCAGCACATGGCTGTTTGCTGTCGAGCCTGCAAAGCTGTAGCTGACATCCGCCGTGATGGCCGGAGCTGCGTACGGCTGGAACAACTCCGCATGGCCAGGCACCGTTACTTCATAGGTCGTTTTCACCGTCTGGTTGTAGCCGAGCGACGGGAAGCTGGTGGCGGAAAGCGCCCTCGCCTGCCAGCCTTTCGGTACGTTCAGCGCCAACTTCACGTTGTTCACCTTGGCCTGGCCGCCGTTGTACGCGCTCACTGTGACTTTTGTCGTTTGGCCTGCGACCAGCTCATTCGTCTCCGGCTTCACTTTTGTCACGAGCGAGAGCGCTTCTGCACTCGCCTTGTTCAGTTGCGCCTGCTTTACGCCCAGACGGTGGAGCAAATCCGTTTTGGCAGCGGCGGGAAGCGAGGACGACTCGACATCGCGCAGCGCTTTTTGCACGTCAGCGAGCATTTCGTGCGCTTCCTTGGCTACCGCGGCAAAGCTCGGGTAGGCGGCAATGACTTCTTCTGCGTCTTTTTGCAGCTTTTTCAATTCATTGGCGACTTTTTCGCCGCCGGACTGACTGGCCGTTTCTTTGGCCAAATCGTCGAAGGTGTAGGCGATGCCTGCGAAAAAGTCGGCTTCCTTGGCCTTCGTCTCGACGATGGACTGATCCAGCTTGTAGTAGCTGAAGCTCGGCCCTTCGTCATAGTGGCGGCCCATGCCCTGGCTCTTGTGCATGAAGCGGGACTCTTCGCCCAGTTGTACGTAGGAAGCGCCGTAAATCTCGTCGTAGGCTCCGACAGGGACACTCACGGAGTAGTCTTTTTCCTGGGCGGGCACATACAGCTTTTTCACCTGCCACGGGAACAGACCTTCTTTCAACTGCTCGGGGAAAACGTTTGGATCTGCGGCATCCTTGAATGCCCGAACGGTAATGACGTTAATCGCGCGATGATGGCCGTGAGTCGAAGGTTCGTTCAAAAATGCGGGAATCACGACATCGGGTCTCAGGGTGCGGATTTTGCGGATCAGCCTTTCGTAAGCGACATCCTCGCCCCACTTTTCCAACGTTTCGTCAGGGCTTTTGGAAAAGCCGAAGTCGAAAATGGGGTCGTCAATCTTCTCGCTGAGGTTCTCCAGATGGATGTTCGTGATTTTGGAAGCTTCCTGCAATTCGCGGGTACGAATGATCCCCAGCGCGTTGCCCAGCTCGCTGCCAATCTCGTTTTGTCCTCCTTCACCACGGTTGGCGATGACACTGGATGTGTCTACCCCTTTGCCAAGCGACAAATAGGCGAGCATGGCACTGTGCTCGTCGTCCGGATGGGCTCCGGTATTCATCGCGCTGGCAATCGTGGTGAGCGGCTTGATCGCTTTCCACAGGTCGACGACTCCCCGATCGGCGTGCGCAGTCTGCGGCGCCAGCGGGATGACCAGACTGGTGGCAAGCGCGGCCGCGGCCGCAATCGTGTAAAGCTTGGCAAGTTTCCCCTTCCTCAATGAACTCTCCTCCATTCCCTTTTACGATTGATGTCTATATCAATCATGGCGGTCTGTACGCGAGTGCTTCGTTGCTGCTGCCATGGATCGACCCACGATAGATTGGAGCTGTTCAGACGAATGGCCTTTTGGGCTTACTGCTTCTGGCTAATCATGTTGACGAACAGGCGGAACGCCCCTGGCACAAGCTGCAGAATCTCGCGGAACCAGGCGAGAGAGCTGTAGGTGTAGATGCCTTTACCATAGCGGGCGGTCAAAAAAATGCCGCGAAACTCCGGCTCGCCCGGATCGCTGGTGGCGATCAGCTCCGTGTATTCGCTGCCCCAGCGCGAAGGATTGTAAATCGAGCGCTCCTGCACCCAGCCGTCCCAGTCTGCCTGGGTGATCCGATTCGGCTCGCAAAAACAGCGGGTGTTCGGGCGCGAGCATGCGGACGTCTGACTGTTCATTGGTGACCCGCCAGTCGATCAGCGATTCGCCGATGAAGATCGGGTACGGCGCGAGGCTGGGCTTCCACTTGTCCTCGGGCTTGTGGTACTGCACGACGAGATTGCCGCCGTTTTCTACATATTGCAAGAGACGATGATTGTTCTCGATCAGCTCCCTGCGGAAGCCGTAAGCGCGAATGCCGAGCACAATCGTGTCGTAGCGGGACAAATCGCCCGACTGGATCTCGTCTGCGTCGAGGTTGAGACAATGCACGCCGACTGCGCGCAAATATTTGTCCATGCTGTCAAAGCCGCTTGCGACGTAGCCAATCCGCCGATTTTCGGGGATCGCCAAGTCGAAAGCCTGGACGGTAAGCTTCGTCGGGCGGATAAAATACGTCCGGCCGACATGCGGATACTCGATCACCTGGACGTCCCGGGCACTCTCTGCCGCGCCGTCCGGCCGGGTTACTTGCGCGAAAACTTCGTACTTGCCGTTTTCGACCTGTGGTCCCGTCTGCACCGTAAACGCAATCGTCCTCGTTTCGCCGCGAAAAGCAAACGGCACGTCGATACACTCCGGTTCTGCCGTCCAGCCTTCCGGTACGACAAGCGAGACTTTTGCCGTCGTGCTACCTGGCCGATACTGCTTCAATGTTACTTTTACCGGAATAGGCTGCTCCGTATGCAGCGTGTTGCGCACGACGGCTGAAGGAGTCAGCGTCAAGGAATAGGCGGGAGCACGGTAATTGTAGGTCGGGCCTTCATCGTAGTGGACGCCCATCCCTTGCGACTTGTGCAGGAATCTGGCCCGCTCCCCGAGCTGGACGTACGAGGAGCCGTAGTTTTGGTCGTACTCCCCGACTGGCACGGCCACCTGGTAATCTTCGTTGTCCATGACAGGCACGTACAGCTTTTTCATCTGCCAGGGCAGGATGCCCGCCTCGATATGCGCAGGAAACGTCTCAGGGTCAGCCGCTCCGTGAAACGCCCGCTGGGTCAACAAGGTGATCGCCCGGTGATGCCCGTGGGTGGTCGGTTCATTTTCAAAGCAGGCGATGACGACATCCGGGCGCAGCTCCCTGATTTTGCGGACCAGCCGCTCGTAGACGACGTCTTCGCCCCATTTGCGAAACGTTTCCTCGGCGCATTTGGAAAAGCCGAAGTCATGGATCGGATCGTCCAGCTCCTCGCTCAATATGCCGAGCGTGACGTTGCCGAGCGCGGACGCCTCTTCCAGCTCCCGCGTGCGAATGATGCCGAGCGCTACTCCTTGCTCGCAGCCGATTTCGTTTTGGCCGCCTTCCCCTCGGGTCGCAATTACGCTTGCGGGATAGACGCCTCGCCCAAGCGCCAAGTAGGCGAGCATGGCGCTATGCTCGTCGTCGGGATGCGCGCCCGTATTCATTGCGCTGGCGATCGTCGCAAGCGGCTTGATCGCTTTCCACAAATCCAAAAGTCCGTGCTCTCCCTGCATGGTCCGGGCCGATGCCGGGATGGGCAGCTTCGTCGGCTGCACCGCCGCTCCTTTTTTGTCCGTCGATTCGCTGCACTCCACGTGAAGCGCCTCCTTTTTCGCCAGGTAGCGTGTGATGCCACGAGACTTGCCACAAAAGCCGTTTGCGCACAGCGCTTTTCGCTAGATCGCTGTACCGGCCTTGTCTTTGGTCAGCTTGCTAGAGATGAACAGCACGAGGATGATGACGACGATTTGCAAAACGCCATAGGCGCAGGCAGTGCCGAATTCGAAGCTGTACATGCGCTGGAAAATGGCGACGGATAGCGGCGTCGTCCGCGGGGTAAAGATCAGGATCGAGGCGACAAATTCCCCGATACACTGCACGAACGCCAGCAGCGTTCCGGCGAGGATTCCGCCCAACGCCATCGGAAACACGACCCGCCTGAAGCTGTACCACCACGATGCGCCCAGGTTGCGCGCCGCTTCCTCGACGGACGGGTCCATCTGCATCAAGGTCGCCGAGGTGGACCGGAAGACGAGCGGCAGGTGGCGGACAAAATAAGCGAGCGGAATAATCCAGAATGTTCCGATCAAAACTTGCCCAAAGCTGAACACGGTCGGCTCGCTGAACGCCGCGATCAGGTTCACCGCGACAACTGTGCCCGGCAAAGCCCACGGCAGCATAATCAGCACATCCAGCAGCGTCTTTCCGCGGAACTTCAGGCGCACCATGGCGTAAGCCGCCGCCACGCCGAACAGGACAATCCCGATCGACGCAATCGCCGACAACTGCAAGCTGTTGACAATCGGACGCCACGTCTTGCTGTCGGTAAACAAGTCTACGTAATGCTCCAGCGTGTACTGCGGAGGCAATATTTGCACCGTCCAGGTTCCATCCACCGAAAAGGAGATGAGCACCAGCACGAGAATCGGCAGCATCAAAATGACCGTGCCGATGAAGGACAGCACAATCGTGGCGTAACGCCCGGCTTTGCTCTTGATTTCCGTCCGGTGCACGCTGACGCCTTTGCTCAAGTTTTGATAGTTGCGCGCGCCCTGATACCAGCGCATGATTAACAGAAACGCGATCGAGACGATCGACAAAATCGTCGACTGCGCCGCAGCCATGTCGAGGTCGCCATTGGTGCGGGACAAATAGATTTGCATCGTCATCGTCCGGTCGATGCCGAAGATGAGCGGTGCGGTGTACGAAGCCATGGAAATCATGAACACGAGTAGCGAAGAGGCAACCATCGCCGGCGTGAGCATCGGCAAAATGATGCGGCGCCATACGGTAAAGCGGTTGGCGCCCAGACTCGCGGCCGCTTCCTCCAAAGACGGGTCAAGCCCTTTGATCGCGGCGGTCGCGGTCATGAAAAAGTACGTGTACATCGTGAACGTATGAACGACGACGACGCCCCAGATGCCTTTGAGCGAAAACGGCACCTGGGCCAGCCCGAACAGCTCCTTGATCGCGCGCGGGAAGATGCCGCTCTCGCCGTACAAAAAAGTAAAAGACAGAACGCCGATCAACGGAGGCAAAGCCATCGGGACGAGCGCCAGCACCGAAAGAATTTTTCGCCCTGGAAACTCGTAGCGCTCCAGCAAAAACGCCATCGTCACGCCGACGATTCCGCAAGTGATGACGCTGAGCACGGAGATGTACACACTCGTCCACAGCGCCTCCAGATTGGCGGTATGCTCCAGGCTGAAGAAGCGCGTGTAGTTTTTCCACGTAATCTGCTCGTCGACATGGATGCTGGCGACGAACGTTTCAAACAACGGATAGATGACATAAGCCAGCAAAATCAAAAAGAGTGGCGAGACCAGCACATAGACGAAGGCGGGTGAAGCGGTGATCGACTTTCGTCTGACCGATGCCGGCGCTTGCTGCAATTGTGCTCTCAAAAGCTTTTTCCCCCTTATCCCGCGAAGTAGATGCTCTCCTTCGGTATGTGCAGTCCGATGGTATCGCCGCGCTGCTTGATGGGGCGTCCCAGGTTGATGGACATGCTGCGCAACTGCTCCTGCCCGACTGCCGTGACGTAATTGACACACGCCCCGGTAAACTCAGACAGGACGACAGTGCCTGCGACGATGTTCGTCCCTTCCCGCTCGCTGCTCTCCTGAACCGATTCGGGGCGGATGGATAGCGTGACCTGCTCCCCGACAGCCAGCTTGGC
This sequence comes from Brevibacillus sp. YAE8, assembly GCF_057543335.1. Lineage (NCBI taxonomy): Bacteria > Bacillati > Bacillota > Bacilli > Caryophanales > Paenibacillaceae > Brevibacillus > Brevibacillus sp. YAE8. The sequence goes on along the minus strand of NZ_BAAIYG010000032.1, from coordinate 3,514 downwards.
GCGCGGCGAAGCATTTTTTACAAGCCCGCTGAGCACTTGGCCCGAGGAAATTCGCACGTGCACTTCCTCCTGGTCGAGGCCGACCACGGTTCCTTCCCACAGATTCGTCTCCCCGATAAACGAGGCGACAAAGCGGTTCACAGGGCGGTGGTAGATCTCGTGCGGAGTGCCGACCTGCTGCACTTCCCCGCCTTGCATGACCATGATCCGGTCGGACATCGACATCGCTTCGGCCTGGTCGTGCGTGACGTAGATCGTCGTAATTCCCAGCTCCAACTGAAGCCGTTTGATCTCAAAGCGCGTCTCTTCCCTCAGCTTGGCATCCAGATTGGACAGCGGCTCATCCAACAGCAGAATCTGCGGCTCGATGACCAGCGCCCGCGCCAGTGCCACCCGTTGCTGCTGTCCGCCGGAAAGCTGGTCGATACGCCGCTCGCCATAGCCCTCCAGTCGAACGAGCTTCATGATTCGCTCTACGCGCTCTTTTGTCTCTGTCTTGCTGACGGATCTCACCTGCAAGCCGAACGCGATATTTTCGAACACGGTCATGTGCGGGAACAGCGCATAGTTTTGAAAAACCATGCCTGTGTTGCGCTTGTGCGGAGGAACGGACGTAACCTCCTGGGACCCGAAGCGAATTTGTCCTTCTGTCGGGTAGTAAAAGCCGGCAATCATCCGCAAGGTCGTCGTTTTGCCGCAACCACTCGGACCGAGGAACGTAAAAAATTCACCTGACTCGATGTGAATGTGGACGTCTTCTACTCCTTTTGCATTGCCAAACCTTTTGTGGACGTGATCGAGTGTTACGCTGCTCATCAGGTTTTGTTTCCTCCTTCGTGGCAAATCATTCTTGCTTGGCATAAGCAGCTAGACGGAAAGGAACGCTCCTTCCCGTCTAGCCGACTGCCGCTTACTTCTTGCCTTTGCCCTTGATGTTTTCGTCCCAGTGCTGCATCCACTCTTTCTCTTTGGCGGCCATGACGCCCCAATCGAGCTCCAGCGGCTTCAGCTCCAGGTTTTTCATGAAGTCTGGCAGATCGTCCTTGCTGATATCAGTGCGGGCAGGGAACTGGAAGCGCTCCTTCGCCAACTGGGAAGCAATCTCAGGACTCATCAAAAATTCCATAAAGTTTTTCGCTGCATCCAGGTTTTTCGCGCCTTTGACAAGCGCGATTCCGTCTACGAGAATCGGTGCTCCGCTCTTCGGATAGATGAAGTCGTACGGATGGTTGTTCTTTTTGCTCTGAATCAGGACGTCTTGCAAGTTCCACAAGGAGATGACGCCCTCTTGACGGTCAAGCTTCAGGTAGAGGTTTGTCGGGTCTTGCGTGTACTCTTTTGTGTTGGCGTCCAGCTTCAGCAGCCAGTCGTAGCCTTTTTCCGGCGTGTCTGGGCCTTGGCGGTAGATCATCGCGGAGTAGATCGTGCGCATCGTGCCGGACGGTAGGACGTTGCGGATGACGATTTTGTCCTTGAACTTCGGATCGAGCAGCTCATCCCAATCTTGGGGCGCTTCCTCTGGCTTGAGCGCCTGCGAGTTGTACATGATGACCTCTGGCAGCAGCATCTCGCCGTACCAGCGATCTTGCGGGTCTTTGTACAAGTCCGGAATCTTGTCGGCAAACGTCGGCTTGTACGGCGCAAGCAATCCTTCGTCAGCGGCCGTGCTCAGAGCGGATTGCGTGCCGCCCCACCAGAAGTCTGCTTGCGGATTGGCTTTTTCGGCGCGAACGCGCTCCAAAATTTGCTGCGCGCCCATCTCCAGCGTCTCCACTTCGATGTTCGGGTACTTTTCCTTGAACTTCGGCAACACGATTTCGAAAATGTTTTTATCCCGTCCGGTGTAAATGACCAGCTTTTGCGGCTCGCCGGATGGAGCCGGCGTTTCGGCCGCTGGCTGTGTGCCCGCTTGGCCGCCTGCGCCGTTGTCGGCAGGCTTTGCTTCCTGTCCTCCACCTGAGCACGCGGCCACCGTCAGCGCCAAGGAGCTGACGAATACACCTTTCATCCAAGTTTTCAGCTTGTGATTGACCTTTTTCAAAACTGACTCCCCCTTTTGTTTTCTCACTCTTTGTCAAGCAGTCGTGTGAACGGAAACGCTTCCAAGACACTGTGGACGGCGCCAATCAGACCTGCTCTCTCCCCCAGACTGGCTTTTTCGAGGCAAGGCACTTCCGGCACCCACTCGGTCAGCCACTCGTGAATCTGCTTCACCCCTTCATCATCGACGTGGACCATCTCTCCGCTCAGGATCAAAATTTCCGGGTTCAAGATGCTGATGATATTCGCCATCCCGTACGCCCAATGCCGGTACACATCCAGAAGAAGCTGCCTGGCTTCGCTGTTTTGTTTGGCGTGGAAAATGAGCTCTTCTATGACACTCGACCCTTCCTGAAGGTCAGAGAGAAATCCCTTAGCCTGGCCCTGCTGCCAAATACCCGGTATGGAATAATGCGTCTCGAACACCCCTGACGCGCCATTCGGGCGGTTATGTACCGGGCCGATTATCATGAAGCCGATCTCGCCTGCCGCTTCCCGGCTCCCCCGGTAAAACTGTCCATCCAAAATGATGCCCGCACCGATGCCTGTACCGACGTACATGTAGACGACGTTGGAGTGGCCGACGCCTGCCCCGCGAACGTATTCGCCCAGCGTCATCATGTTGACATCGTTGTCGATAATGACAGGCACGCCCAGACGCGCCTCGATGGTTTGCAAAATCGGCGACCCCATCCATCCGGTGCTCGGCGAAAAGCTGACCGTACCGCTTCCCCGCTGTGTAACCCCCTGCAAGCCGACACCCATCCCGAGCAGTCGCTCTCGCGGGATTCCGCTCTCGGCGAGCAGCCGCTCCAGACCCGCTGCCAAATCCTCAATGACGGTCTCGCCATTCGCCGGCTGCGCCAGCCGCTTGCGATGCCGGGCGAGAAACTCCCCCTTCATGTCCGCAATCGCCATGTCCAGCGTCGAGCCTTCGAAGATCGCTCCGGCAATGGCGTAAGCCTGGTAGTTGTACTCCAGCAAAATCGGCTTGCGGCCGCCTTTGGAATCGCCCATGCCCACTTCCTGCAGCAGTCCTTCCTGGATCATTTCATCGACCAGGGCAGAGACACACGGGCGGCTGAGCATGGTCTGCTTGGCAATATCGGCGCGGGAAATCTGACCGTGCTGAATGACCTGCTGCAAAACTTCTTCCTTGTTCAGTTTCTTGACGAGTTTACTGTTGCCTGTTTTTCTCGGAGCTCGCACGCCTATACAATCACCACCACAGCAGTTAGTTAAGTTTACTAACAAAGATAAGCAAATTATACCTACGCCCTTCAGAATAGTCAAACAATTTGGGCTTGTCTTTCAGATATTTTCTGGATGTTTGCTTATTACTTTTACTTTTGAGCACTTTGCATAATTCCATTTTCGAGAAAAAGACAACAGATTTATATGGCCTGTGGTTGGTTTCAATGTCGTGATGTGATGGCTTTGGAAAAATGGGCAGACCTGCAGAATTTTCGTCTAT
>NZ_BAAIYG010000031.1:0-57264 GCF_057543335.1 Brevibacillus sp. YAE8 | reverse complement strand
CGAACGAGAACGCAAATGGCCTTCTGCGAGAATTTTTTCCCAAAGGCAAGGATTTTGCCGAAGTCTCCGAGGAGGAACTGATTCAGGCCTTGGAGCTCATTAACAATCGGCCAAGAAAATGTCTGGGCTGGAAGACCGCTTACGAATCATTCATGGAAGCTCTGTCGCACTTGTCTTGACAATTCGTCATGTATTTTGATAAGGTATCACTTTATCTAAATTCCTACTAGATTATCAATATCAGGCTTTATAAAATCATCCATTAATATCATTTCAATCAAGTTAGTTCCTTTTGCTACTTTATCATTTCCACCTAGTTGTATATATTTTTTGTATACATATTCCGTGCACAACTGAATATTTTCTTCAGTAAGTTGTCCTATATTAATTTTGCTCAACTGTTCGGGGGTAATATTTGTAGAACCTACAAGTTTGGCTGCGCAAACATACATTACATAAAATGAAATATCCGACTGAACACTCACTGAATACAAACTCGAATTACTAATTGAGCTTTTAACTTTTTTCCCGATTACAGCAGCATTATAATAACTATCTAGAAATTTATTATTAAGATACAGATGGTTATATGTGTCTTCATCATTTAATAATGTTGAAGGTCTCGCCCTGGCATAATTCGGTTTTCCTAATAAAATTGACATTAGGCACTGAGCAAGAAACTGAATACTTATAATTTTATCTTTCGGCTTTCCCTCATTTTTATAAAAGTTTTTTCTTCTATCATAAAATAAATCTTTTGTTTTCAAGTAGCTTTCAATCTCTCTATGAATGCTATCTGTTCCTCTCAAAATTGCTTTAGGAATAGCTGTTTGGCTATTAGTAGCTAGGATAATATTGTCTCTAGAAGCTTCATCATTTGGAACTATTATCCTTATTAAAACCTTCCTATTTTCTTCCAAAAATTCTTTTCCTTTGGAATTGAAGTAGTTGAATATCTCAGTAGATGTTTGTAATCCATTAACAATTTCAGGGTTTTTGATCTCAAACACCTTTGTAGACTTCTGATCTATTTTACTTGCTAACATCGTTATTCCATTATTTAGCCACCAGAAGTCTTCTCCGGAATTACTTTGGCTTAGAGTTTCTGCAATTTCTTTGTTGACGGTTGTATTCCCTTGATAATCTCGAACATTAGCCTCGAAAATATGTTTTATTAATTTATCATTCTCATTAGTTATAAAGTCAAAATATTGTTTTAAATTTGCTAATACTATGTATTCTTTTTCCTCTTGGACAATAATGGGAGTTTCAGAAATATGCAAAACAAAATCCGTTTTCGAAGGTGCATCATACAATGCAAGGATTTTCTGAGCATCAATATAATCTACACTAATAGTAGTATTTGGACTGGGATATAATGTCTTTAATTTAGCCATCATCTCATCAGCTTGTTGTTGTACATTAATATGAACCTCATTACCGATGCTTGTGTAAAAAAACTTAAAATTTACTTTTGGGGATTTTGTAATTAGACTTAAAAAAGTGTTATGGAATCTCCCGAAAAATTCTAATACATCACCATTGTACCTTTTTGAAAAATCGTTATTTTGAAATGATTCTAGAGAAAAAAGATTATCAACAATACTTTTCCAATTACTAAAAGCATTTTCTCTAAAAGATGTCTCAAATTTTGATTGGATGATATATACATCAAGAGTTGGGTTCTTTTTTATATTTGATAGAGGCGCATCATCCATAATTAACTCCTCATTTACAAACAAATAAAGTCCATCACATCCTCCATCGTTCCCACTTCCTACTATTCCTTTTTCTAACTCTTCGTCACTTAAATCAAATGACTTTAATATTAAACTAGCTGAAAAGAATTCAAAATAATCATGCAACATGGCATTAAATTGAGCATCATTTCGAACATTAAATATTCCATTTTCCACCAACATCTCTTCAAAGCTTTTTTTTATAAGTTGTTTTGCAATCAACTGAGAATTGTCCATTTTCTTTGACATAGTTAAAAAGCACCACCTAAATACATAGATATAAGTGTTGTTTCGACAGTATCAACTAATCTCCTTCTATCTCACTAATATCCCTCACTTATGATAAGGCTCCCCCCGACTAATCCGAAACGCCCGATAAACCTGCTCCAACAACACCAACCGCACCAACTGATGCGGAAACGTCATCTTCGAAAAAGACAACAGCGCATCCGCTCGCTTCAGCACTGCGTCTGCCAGCCCGAGCGATCCGCCGATCACGAACGCCACCTGGCTGCGCCCGTGCAGCGCCAGCCTGTCCAGTTCTGCCGACAGCTTTTCCGATGACCACATCTGCCCCTCGATCGCCAGTGCGATCACATACTGGTCCTGCTTGATCTGCGCGAGGATGCGCTCGCCTTCCTTGCGCTTTACCTGCTCCATTTCGGCCGCGCTCATTTCTTCCGGGGCTTTTTCGTCGTTGACCTCGATTACTTGCAGCTTGCAGTAGGCAGACAGGCGCTTGCTGTACTCGTCGATGCCCTCGCGCAAATACTTTTCTTTCAGCTTGCCTACGGTGATAATCGAAATTTGCACGTTCGTCTACATTCCTTTCTCTTTCAAAAGCGCAATCTGGCCTGGCTCGCCGCATACCCGGCAGCGCTTGTCGGCTGCGCTGTCGTCGATCGCCTGTGCCGGATACGTGTCCGGTGCCGTCTCGAAGTCGTTCACGTAGTCATCCAGTTCCTGCTCCAGATGCTCCATGCAGGAAAAACGCACCGGATATCCCGCTTGCAGCTCCACTTCCTTGCCCTCTATGCGAATGCTTTCCATCATCTTGTCCATCTCCATTGCCTCTTTTCCGCGCATTTTCATGTCGCTTCTTATTCTACCCCAGAACGACAGCAAAACAAATCCATGACCTGCTGATTTGCTGCTCCGAACTAAGCTAAGCTGACACTTCACCCCAGTTTCCACACAAAAAAAAGAAAGCGCCGATCTCAGCTCGACGCTCTACAAAGAAGGGATCTATTTTACAAATAGATAGAGGGGGGAACTACTTATATGCAAACGGGACAAAATCGTCCCGGAATTGCTGCCAGTTGGTTGCTGGCGAGACACTCCGGTTTGACAACAGGCTTCCAGAAGACTTCTGCCTTCCGTCTTTCACCAGCCACCAGAACGCCGCCAAGCTCGATCTTTACTCACGGAGCGGACTTACATTCACAGCCCTTATTCATGCTTCATGCCATGTCCGCATCTCCATCTATGGAAACTCTATGAAAGGAAGCGCAACGCCATAGCAACAACGCAACGCTTGCCATCCATAAGCTTAATCGACCACAAAAGCCTTACTGTTGTTACTCACAATATCACGTCAACTCATCACTGCGGTGTTTTCGTCAGCTTGACAGTAGCCGTCTTCTTGAAGCCGTCACGGTAGTACGTAATCACAACCGTGTCGCCCGGCTTTTTGTTCAAGGTCAGGAACTTGCGCAGTTGAGCGCCGTTGGCAATGTCCTTGTTGTCCATTTTGACGATGACGTCGTATTGTCTCAGGCCGACTTCGCCCGCTGGGGAGAATTTGCCGACTTCGCCTTGGATGACGACCCCTGCTTTTACTTCATCCGGCAGGTTCAAGGTTTCTTTCCAATGCACGCGCGGCACGTTGGTCAGGTCGAATGGCTGTACGCCAAGGTAAGCGCGTTCCAGCTTGCCTTTTTCCATCAGCTCGCTGACGATGACTTTCACGTCATTGATCGGCAGGGCAAAACCAAGACCTTCTACACCGGCTTTGGAGATTTTCAGCGTATTGATCCCGATGACCTGTCCTTGAATGTTGACAAGTGCGCCACCGCTGTTGCCCGGGTTGATCGCTGCGTCCGTTTGCAAAACATCCAGCTCCCAGTCGTCCTGGCCGTCTTCGTTAAAGTCCATCGGCATGGAGCGCTCCAGAGAACTGATGATGCCCTGTGTCACCGTGCGGGAAAACTTCATGCCCAGAGGGTTCCCGATGGCGATCGCCGGCTCGCCGACTTGCAGCGTGGAGGAGTCCCCCAGCTCGGCAACGGCGGTTACTTTGGAGCCGTCGATTTCCAGAACGGCGAGGTCAGCGTACGGATCAGCACCCAAAACCTTCGCGTCCACCTTTTCCCCTGTCGGCAAGGCGATTTCCAGCTTCTGCGCCTGGTCGATGACGTGGTAGTTGGTGATGATGTGGGCTTTGCCGCCCTTTTTCTCGAAAATGACGCCAGAACCTTCACCCTGCTCGACATCTTGCGTATTGCTGAACCAATTGCTGCGGGCACGGCCGATATTGATGACGCCGACAACCGCGTTCTCCACTTTTTTCACTGCGTTTACTGTGCCGGTTTCTACCTTTACAGATACAGGCGTGGCAAACAGGTTGGCCGCGGGATTGCTCATGACGTTTGACGCTCCTGGCTTGACCATATTGATATATCCGGAGTTGGAGAGAGTCGGCAGCATGAGCAGGACGACCATTCCCCCAATCACCGCCGACGTTACGGACGTCAAGACAGTGCGACCGATAGAACCGCTTCGTTTTTTCCGCTCCACGTGAGTCAAATCATCGTAAAACCCCATGATTCACACTCTCCTTCTTCCTCTACTAATACTAGGGTTACAGGTTTTTCATTCTCCTATACCCCTGTGTCAGCCGATTGCATGTATGAGTTCGTTGCTGTCTGTTCCTTTTGACACCTTTAGTATACGTCCTGGTTTCGGCAAAATCGCGTGAGAAATATGGAAAGGTTGTGGAATGAAAAAAGCAAAAAGCCCTCGGAATATTTCACCGAGAGCGCGGATATGATAGATTAAAAGCTTTTTCTGACACCAGCTAAAAGAAAGGGTTGATAGAGTATGAAAGAAGTACAGCTCATCGCCAAGCTCGCCGATCTGCAGGAAACGGATTACCACAATACGCTTGTCCTGCATGCCCTGATCGACCTCCTCGTTGCAAAAGGACTGCTGACGCATGACGAGCTGACAGCCAAAGCAAAGGAGCTCGACAGCCAGCTCAGCTTTCAGCTCGATACGATGGTCAAGCTCTCCGATGCGATCAGCCGCCGCCAGACCCGGATCGAACCGCTCCTATAGCTCTTCCAGCTTGGTCGGGCGGTCCGGGTATGTATCGCGCAAATGCACGTCATCCCCGACGGTCAGCCCCTTTTCTTCCAAAATGTTTTTCACCGTCAGTCGGGCCAGGTCGATCATGTTGTTTTCCTTGCTCAAATGGGCCAAATACACGCGCTCTGCTCCGCCCGTCAAACACTCGGTCAAAGCGTCGCCTGCCGCCTCGTTCGACAAGTGGCCCACGTCGCTTAAAATGCGCCGTTTAATGCTCCACGGATACTGCGACATACGCAGCAGCTCGACATCGTGATTGGACTCGAATACATACGCGTCCGCACCGCGAATCGTCTCCTTGATCCGGTCGCTGACATAGCCCAGGTCTGTTGCCACACTGAGCTTTTTCTTGCCGTGATAAAAGCAAAAGCCCATCGGCTCCGCCGCATCGTGCGAGATGCCGAACGACTCGATGCCCAAGTCCTCCAGCTCCCGCTTCTCCCCTACGGCAAACAGGCGCTTTTGCTCTTCCTTGATCGCGCCAATCTGTCCGTTCAGCTCCGCCCACGTTTTTTCATTGGCGTAAATCGGCAAATCGTATCGCCGCGCCATGACGCCGACCCCTTTGATATGGTCGACGTGCTCGTGGGTAACGAGGATCGCGCTCAAATCGGCAGGATTGACGCCGATTGTTTGCAGCGCCGCCTCTGCCTGCTTGCCTGTAATCCCCACATCGATCAGCACGGAAACACGGTCTGTCGCCACGTAGATGGCATTGCCTGTGCTCCCGCTTGCCAACACACTAAATCTCACCGAACATCCCTCTTCCCGTCGCTTTCCCTGGCTGTCTATTTGTTCATCGCTGCGTGACCATCGCCCGCTCCAAAGCCCCGGTGAACGCGTTGACAAAATGCTGCTTGCCATCGTGGACGACCCGCCATACCGGAGCCAGCGCCTGAATATCCGCATCGTATGAACCGTAATAGCCCAGGCTTACATTCTCAATCCGTTCACCCGGCTGGATAATTTGCTTTTCGACCAGCGAGAGCAGCGCCTTGTAGCCGGAGATGACCTGCCGCCCGCCTTTTTGTTCCCGCACGTGGAAAAACGTTTGCCGATAGCCCAAAATCGCTCCGTTTTCCAAATACACTTCCAAAGGGGCGACGAAGATCGGCATTTTTTCGTGAACCTGCCAGTACAGCAGCCGTGATTGATTCGACTGGTACGAATCCGGCCCGTACTGCTCGGCGTACATCAGCCTTGGCCCGATCTGACGCAGCAGCTCATTCGGCGTCAGTTGGCCGCGAATCTGAATCGGCGGGTCCAGCCTTGCCGCAAGCGACATTTTCTCCACCGTAGCCTGAATGCCAGGCAGCTCAAGCAAGTTAATCGGACTGATTCCGACGTATTCCGCATCGAGATAAGCCATCTCCGGAGTTTCTTGCGGAACCTCTGTGTCCAGGGCAATATTTTGCTGATTCAGATACAGCTCCATATTCCACTTTTCTCCCTGCGCCACTTCCTTGTCATTCCAGAGGCTGATGCGCGTCACGTACACCTGATAGAAAAGAAACAGATCGAGCAGAAGAAAGGCCCAGATCAGAATGGTCTTCGTTCTACTCCAATCCATGCGCCCCTCCTCCTCCCTGCTTCACTCGCGCGAGAATGTACAGATTCCCCTGATTCGCCAGCTCGACGATCCAGGTCGGAACCAGATCGACGTATCCGTCTCCTATGACCGTTTGATAGGCGAGGTAGGCATTTGTGATTTGTTCCGTATCGGCCAGCTTTTTGTCCCGGATCAGCTTGTACAGCTCCGGCCCCGACATGATCGTCTGCTCGTTGTTGCCGATGTATTTATCCAGATCGAGCAGGGAACGGCTCATCGTTACAACCTGTCCCGCTTCCGATGTAATCTGGATCGTATCAATCTGGATCGGCTCACTTGTGCTCACCAGAGGATACGCCCCGACATACTGGCGGAAGGTGATTAAATCTTTTTCATTGTAGCTTTTCTTGATTCGTTCAAAATGAAAATCGTCCAGCCAACCGAGATGCTTGTTGATAAACGTAACCGCACTCTGGACTTTTTCCTCGTCAGACAGCTCCTGCGCCCGCTGCTGGTAAGCCGGGTCTGTGAAGGTGATCGCCTGCTGCTCTGCCCTCAACTGGATGGATCTGCTGCCGTCTGTGAAAATGACTGTTTTGTCCCGCTCCATGATTTGTCTGACCAACGACTGGTCGATAAAATACGCCTCCATCAGCCGCTCGTTGGTGACAGGCACATAGCTGTAGCGGAACTGCTGCATCCGCATCTGGTTTTTCGGCAAGTAATACATGCTCCAGATCGGCGCCGGGCCTTCGAGTACCGAATAAGTCCGCTCCGGCCTGACGACCTTCATGATTTGCTCCGGCATAGAACTGCCGGAAGCCAAGTACGACTCCCGCAAATCTTTTGGGCTGATCGAAGTACGCGAACGCATCATGCGACCTTCCTCTGTCGAGAGAAACAGCGCATAGACGACGTCCTCGTCTTTTTCGTAGTACAGCCACAAGCGGTCAATGCCCTTGATGCCGCTGTCATACTCGTCGCGAAACGTGACCAGTCGCGATACGATCGACAGCGGTACTGTACTGCGAAACCGGACCTCCAGCCCCAACTTTTCCCGGGCAATTTCCCCCCACTTTTCATTGGACAGCGCAAACGGGGAGAAATCGAGGAAAATCCATTTCGACATCTCGCTTACGATCAGGCTGTAAGGCGCATCTGTCGCTACTGCACGCGTATGGCGCTCTTCCCCGTAATGAAACACGACCGACTCCGGGGTCACCAATTGCTCCAGCGTCTTTTCCTTAACCGGTTTGGACTCTGTGTATTGTGCGGGCTCGATGAACTGCAAATTGGGCTGGTTCGACCACAGCATAGCTGTCAGGCAAAAGCTGGCCACGACCAGCAGGATCAGCAAGACGGTCTTGGCAGGCTCCAGCATCCGCTTCATCCCGCATTACCTCCTTGGGCAAATGGGACCCAGAACGTCACCGTCGTCCCCACGTTCCATTCGCTGGTAATCTCGATATCTGCGCCGTGAGCCTGAACCAGTTCGCGGGCGATAGCCAGTCCCAAACCTGTGCCGCCTTGTCCACGCGAGCGCGCTTTGTCTACCCGGTAAAACCGTTCAAAAATTCGCTTCAAATCACGGGCCGGTATCCCGATCCCTGTATCGCTAATCGAGATTTGCACCCGCTTCTGACTGCGGTTTTCTTTGGCGGACAGCACGACCGTGCCGCCTTGGGACGTATATTTGATCGCATTGGACAGCAAATTGTCCAGCACCTGGTTGATCGCATCCAAATCAATGTACACAGGCGGCAACTTGTTTGGCACATCAACAGTAAGCTGTACCTCCTGCTGCTCGCTGAACATGGAAAAGCGATCGGCCGCATAGCGCAAAAGCCGGCTGATGTCCGCCTCCTTGCAGTGCAGACGCACGCCCTGCGAATCGAAGCGGCTAAGCTGCAGCAAGTCATTGACCAGGCGAATCATCCGCTCTGTCTCGGACATGGTCACCTTCAAAAAGCGATTGGACAGCTCCGGCTCATCTACTGCACCGTCCAGCAAGGCTTCCACGTAGCTTTTGATCGTCGTCAGCGGAGTGCGCAGCTCATGCGAGACATTGGCGACAAATTCCCTGCGCTGCTGCTCCAGTCGCTGCTGCTCGGTTACATCCGCGACTACCGCGATGATCCCGCCCTTTTTTCCGCTGTCGTGCTGCAAAGGCGTAAACGTCACGCGCAAAATGACTTCTTCCTGATTCGGGAGGCGCATTTCAATAAACAGCGGCTCCTCCTGCGCGTACAAAGACATCTCTTCCTCGGGAGGCAGGCTGAGCAGATCGGCCAGCGTCCTTTTTTTTCGCAAAACATCTGCCATGCGCACTTGCAGCATCTCTTCCGCTGCGCGGTTGAACAAAATAATCTGCCCGTTGCGATTGGCCGCGATCACGCCGTCCGTCATGTTGCTCAAAATACCCGCGAGCTTTTCCCGTTCTTCCTCCTGCTGCAAAATCGCTTCCTGCAGCCGCAGCGTCATGTGGTTAAAGGCCATTCCCAGTTGGCCGATCTCGTCGTCGCTGTACACCCGCACGCTGCTGTTGAAATCGCCGTCGGCAACGAGCCTTGCCTGTTTGGTCATTTCCTTGATCGGCTTGGTAATCGTTCGCGCGAGCACGACCCCCAGGCCCGCCGTAATGACGAGCGCAAACATCGTGCCCGTCGCCAAAATCCCGTTCATTTTACGAATCGTCGTGTAGGTGCCTTCCATCGAAGCCATCATGTAGACTGCGCCATAGACGATCTGGTCGCCTTTTACGGGCAGCACCAGCACCTTTACCCTTGCTCCGGTGCGCGGGTCAATCCGCATCGACTCACTGCGCGTTCCGAGCAAAGCTACTGTGACCTCCGGCTGCGAGGTGCGCTGACCAATCGTGCTCTTGTCCTCTGTCGTGCTGACCACTGTTCCGGTCTGGTCGATGACCTGCACATTGGCGCCGTTTATTTTCACCAGGTTGTTAATGAGGTTGTCGATGTCCTGGCGGTTTTGCTCCGCGCTCGGCTCCTTCCCGTCGCGCGGCCGCAGATCGCTCTCCAGCAAACTCGCCAAAAGGCTCGCCTGGGCATTGAGCGCCTCTGAAAAGTTATTGATGTAATAGCTCTCCACTTCCCTGGCAAAATAAGCGCCGATGAACTGCATGGCGAGCAGAATCAGCAGCATGTAGATGACGACCATTTTCCACTGGATCGTTTTGAACAGCCGCCTCATCATCCAGGCGTGCCTCCCACCCCGGGATTGCGCATGGTGTAGCCTAATCCGCGCCGCGTAATAATGTACTTCGGCTGGCTCGGGTCGTCCTCGATCTTTTCGCGCAAGCGGCGGATCGTGACGTCCACCGTCCGTACATCGCCAAAATAGTCGAAGCCCCACACCGACTGAAGCAGGTGCTCCCGCGTCAAAACTTGTCCCTGATGACGGGCCAAGTACATCAGCAGCTCAAACTCGCGGTGCGTCAGATCCAGCGGTTCTCCCGCCTTCTCCACCGTGTACGAGTTCAAATCAATTTCCAGCTCGTGCACACGCAGCAGATGCTGGCTGTCTTTTTCCTCGGCTCTTGGGCGGTGGCGGCGCAAATGCGCTTTGACCCGCGCCACCAGCTCACGGGTACTGAAAGGCTTGGTCACGTAATCATCCGCTCCCAGCTCCAGCCCCAGCACTTTATCCAGCTCCGAGTCCTTTGCCGTCAGCATGATGATCGGCACGTCGTGCGTTTGCCGGACAGCCCGACAGACGTCCATTCCGTCCCTGCCCGGCAGCATGACATCGAGCAAAATCAAATCCGGCCGCTCATCCTGAACGACAACAAGCGCTTCGTCGCCATCGTAGGCGCACACGACCTGATACCCTTCTTTTTCAAACGTGAACTTCAATATATCTGCAATCGGCTTTTCATCGTCTACCACGAGGAGTTTTGCCATCCCGCTCCCTCCTTTTCTCTATAAGGATTCCACTTCGAACATCGCTATTCCTCTACAATACACCATGTCCACCCGGCATAGAAGCCCCTGCCAGCCACTCCCTGCCTTTCGCATCGTCAAAGTGCCGACATAGCAAAAAGGGCTCCTCCAAAGAGTCGCCCTTTTCTATCCAAAAATTACATGTCTATTTTAAGAAACGCATCGGGTTCTGAACTCGTCCATTTTGATGAACCTCAAAATGGAGATGGACACCGGTAGAGTCTCCGGTCGAACCTTTTACGCCAATTTTCTTCCCTTGTTCAACTACATCGCCGACCTTCACGCTGATCGTGCTCAAGTGGCCATACAGCGTTTCCATCCCGTTTCCATGGTCGATGATGATCGCTTTTCCGTAATCGCCGTCCCAGCCCGCGAATTTGACGCGGCCGTTGTCTGCCGCCATGACAGACCCTGATCCGGCAATGTCGATTCCTTTGTGCAGTCGGCCCCAGCGAGAGCCGAATCCGCTGCTGATATATCCGCTTGCAGGCCAGCTCAGACGGCCTGTCCCACGCGAAGGAATAACCTTTGTTCCGCGCTCCATGATTTTTGCGACTGGCTGTGCAATGACTTCTTGTTTGACAACCTTGCGCTCGACAACTTGTCCATTTTCTTTCACGACTTCATACTGAACGAGCTTCGTACCGTTTTTGCCTTCTTGAACAACTTTTGTTTCCCCTTTGGGAAGCTTGTCATTGTTGTTGATCTGGGTAGGGAATGCAATGACTTCTTGCTGCGAAACGTCTTCCTTCACCCGTACCGTAACCAACGGGCGAATCGCTGTGACGTTGATTTCCTGTCCTAGCTGCAAAAGCGTGTTTTCCGTAATGCCAGGGTTATTGGCATAAATGTCTTTTGTGGTAATTCCGTACTTTTTGGCAATACAGCCGATGCAATCGCCCTCAACTACCGTGTGCTTCAGTTCCTTGAAGGTGCCCTTGACCAAAAGCTCTTCGACTTTTTCGGCAGGCAAAATTTGAGCTGCAGGTACTGTTTCCGTCTGCAACTCTACGTTTTCTTTGAAAGTCACTTCTTTTACCGGGGTTGCCTTCATCTCCGCCATGGACGCCGCCGCTACTGCGGCTTTTTTGCCAGTGAGAATAGGCACGCCGGAATATTTTTGCTTCACTTCGGCCAGCACTTCTTCAGCCGATTGCTGATCGGGCAAGTAGCCGACCACTTTGCCGTCGATCACCAGCTTCACTGCCTGAACCTTGATGTCTGCCACGGAAGCCAGCGCTTTGACTGCGGCATCGTTGTCAAAAGGAGCCTTGAACTGGCGCTCTTCCTTGAAGGTGATGTAATCCGCCAGCGTCAGATTCAGCCCTTTTTTGGCTTTTTCTTCTGCCAGCTTTGCTGCCGTCCAATCCTGAATGACCTTAGGATCGTTCACCACACCGATTTCCTGTCCGTTTACGATGACGTGATAGACCGATGTGACATTGCTCGTATAGTAATATTGCGCCGAAGCTCCGGCGGCCACCGTCACCAGCAATCCCGCTGCGATGGAAACCGTTTGCTTTTTATGTCCCTGGATGTACGAGCTTGTACGTTTCATTGCACGTTTCGCCAGATCGCTGCAATCCCGAACGATGCGTTCGGACCGTTCCTGCAGCTTGGCCTTCCACTCAGACCATTGCATAACTTGTCCCTCCTGAAAACAGATACAGCTATCTCGTTCCATTTCCTGAAAATTTTAAATATACCGACTAGGTCATATATCCCAATATTTAGTTACCAATTATCTGCCAAAATGCCTAAAGAAACCAACTATGTCGACTTTACCATAAATTTCACGACAACATCAAGTGTAAATTGCTGTCGAATAAAAAATATGACGAAGCGTCACCATATGGACATACAATTGGGGGTTTTTTTCATTACTGGGAGGCTGATTACGTGAAAGAACGCAACATTTTGGCTGGATTCCATACCGAGGATGAGGCGAAACAGGCAGAAAATGCGCTTCGACAAGCCGGCTTTACGACCATTCAAATCGACAAAATCGGCCAATTTCCAGGGGACGGATTAGAACAGATCACCACCCCGCTCTCCGGCGATTTTCCGGGGGTAGGGGTGCTGACACTGGCTGGCGATTTTCCAAGCGGACCGGATGCACGCATCCTGGCAGCGGCGAATCCGGATGCCAGCGGGCTGTCCGATCGCGGTGACGATAATCTGACCCGTACGGTGCTGCTGACTGCAGTCGTTGCGGAAGAACGGGGGGACGAAGCGATCGCCATCATCCGCTCTCATGGCGGCCTGATCTGAAATGTGAAACACAATAAACAGCCATCTTTCCCTTTTTGGAGGAAAGATGGCTTATTTCGTCTCAGGCATCCAGGCTTACACCTCTTGCATTGATGTCACGTCTTTCAGGGCGAGTCTGCGAATCGTCGTTTTCTCTGCGTCGTTTTGCTGCTTGTAAGTGGTGATGAAGCAAAGGTAACCGTTGTTGAAATGAGTCATGGTCCCCTTGATAACGACGCCGTTAATCATTTTCACCTGTACGTTTTTCCCCAGCAGCTTCTTGGCTTTTTGGTCAAACCCCATCATCACGATCACCTCTCCATTTCTCCTTATGTCTAACCTTATGCCCAGAGGGTGCCGTTTCTTGTCTGTCCGTAAAAAAAGGAAAAGCTGCCGAATTATCGACAGCTTTTTTCATACGGCTTGCCCATGAAAATGGTCAGGCCGACTTTTCTGCTACGACGTTGGAACTAGGCTTATCCCCAGATGCCGCGCACAACAACGGTTTGCTCGCGATCTGGCCCTACGGAGAAGATCGACATTGGGATACCTGTCAGTTGTGTGATGCGCTCGATGTAGTGGCGAGCGTTTTCTGGCAGGTCGTTCAGATTGCGAACACCGGTGATGTCCTCGGTCCAGCCTGGCAGTTCTTCGTAAACAGGCTCGCATTTTGCCAGCAGGTTGAGGTTTGCCGGGAACGATTCAATGATTTCGCCATTGTATTTATACGCTGTGCAAATGCGTAGAGTCTCAACACCAGAGAGCGTATCCAGCTTGGTGATAGCCAGACCAGTGATACCGCTCACGCGACGGGCATGACGAACGACTACGCTGTCAAACCAGCCTACGCGGCGGGCACGGCCGGTTGTCGTACCGTACTCGAAGCCAACCTCGCGGATGTGATCGCCAGTAGCGTCAGTCAGCTCAGTCAGGAACGGACCGTCACCTACGCGAGTGGTGTACGCCTTCGCTACACCGATTACTTGATTGATTTTGGTTGGTCCCACGCCGGAACCGATAGTCACGCCACCCGCAATCGGGTTGGAGGAGGTGACATAAGGATACGTCCCTTGGTCGATGTCGAGCAGTACGCCTTGGGCCCCTTCAAAAAGAACACGGTTTCCGTTGTCAATCGCATCGTTGAGCACAACAGATGTGTCGGTTACGTATGGACGAATGATTTCTGCCAGAGCGAGGTACTCATCCAGCACTTCTTGCAGGTCAAAGCCAGTCGTATTGTACATTTTCTCCAGCAGCATGTTTTTCTCTGCCAGGTTGCGTTCCAGCTTGCGGGCAAACTCATCGCGATCCAATAGATCGGCAATGCGGATGCCGATGCGAGCTGCTTTGTCCATGTATGCCGGGCCGATCCCTTTGCGGGTCGTACCGATTTTATTTGCACCGCGGCTGTCTTCTTCCACGCCATCCAGCTTGATGTGGTACGGCATGATGACATGCGCGCGATCGCTGATTTTCAGATTGCTAGTGGAAAAACCGAAGCTGTGAATGTACTCCAGCTCTTTTACCAATGCCTTCGGATCGATTACCATACCGTTTCCGATTACGCAGGTCTTGTCAGTATAGAAAATTCCGGATGGAATCAGGTGCAGCTTATATTTGTTACCATCAAAAATAATGGTATGGCCGGCGTTGTTACCCCCTTGGTAACGTGCCACTACCTCTGCGCTTTCAGCCAAATAGTCTGTAATTTTACCTTTACCTTCATCGCCCCACTGGGTTCCGACGACAACGACTGTTGACATCGAAAAACACCTCCTGATATCATCATGTCCTTTTGGGCCTGAAACAATCTAAGTGTACTAAACCATTTCTTGCATGTCAACGGAAAATACGAACATTTAAATAGTGGAAAGATTATATGTTCGGCAATTCAAGCAAGAAAAAAAAGCCGGAATTGCTCCGGCTTTTTCTCCATTTGCTCTATTATCCAGCCTGATTTCGAAAGCGCTGATCCAAGCTTACGAATTTGTTAAATTCTTTGAGGAATGCCAGCTCTACCGTCCCGGTCGGGCCGTTACGCTGTTTGGCGATGATGACCTCGATGACGTTTTTGTTTTCCGTTTCCTTGTCGTAGTAGTCATCACGGTACAGGAACGCAACGATATCGGCGTCCTGCTCGATCGAACCGGACTCGCGGATGTCGGACATCATCGGGCGCTTGTCCTGCCGCTGCTCTACGCCACGGCTCAACTGGGACAAAGCGATTACGGGAACATTCAGCTCACGGGCGATTCCTTTGAGCGTACGGGAGATTTCCGATACTTCTTGCTGGCGGTTGTCTCCCTTGCCGCGGCCGTGAATCAATTGCAGGTAGTCGATGAGAATCATGCCCAGGCCGCGTTCAGCCTGCAATCTGCGGCATTTTGCGCGAATGTCCTGCACGGTTACGCCTGGCGTATCATCAATAAAAATCGGTGCCTTCGCCAACGTACCAATCGCCATCGTCAGCTTCTGCCAGTCGTCTTCCTCCAGCGTACCGGAACGCATCCGCGAGGCGTCCAGATTGCCCTCGGCACAGATCATACGCTGTACCAACTGGGAAGCGCCCATCTCCAGAGAGAAGATGGCGACAGTCTCTCCAGCTCGTGCAGCGACGTTTTGCGCGACATTCAAGGCAAAAGCCGTCTTCCCGACAGAGGGACGGGCTGCCAGAATGATGAGGTCACTGCGCTGAAATCCGGCGGTCATTTTATCCAAATCGGTATATCCGGAAGGAATCCCGGTAATGTCTCCACGCCGTTGACTCAAAAACTCGATCCGTTCATACGTTTCCAGAAGCGCGTCACGGATTGGCGTAAAACCGCCGCTGTTGCGGTTTTGCCCGATCTCCATGATGTACTTCTCGGCATCCGCAATGATCTCCGTTACGTCGTCCTCGCGGGAGTAACCGTCGTTCGCAATTTTTGTTGCCGTATGAATCAAGCGCCGTAGCAGCGCTTTTTCTTCTACAATTTTGGCGTAGTATTCGATATTCGCCGCGGTCGGAACCGAGCTGGCGATTTCGGTTAAATACGTGACGCCGCCGACTTCATCTAACAGCTTGTGGTCCTGCAGCTCAGCGGTTACGGTAACCAGATCGACTGGCTCGCCCTTTTCGTACAGGTCCACCATGGTTTGAAAGATGCGCTGATGCGCTGTCTTGTAAAAATCCTCCGGACGGAGAATCTCAATGGCCGTGATTAAAGCTTCCTTAGACAAGAACACGGCACCCAGCACTGATTGTTCCGCTTCCTTGTTCTGCGGCGGCACACGATCCAAAAACAGGTCGCTCACGTCACACCCTCCAGGATTGCGTCATTATTCTTCTACCACGTGAACTTTGAGTGTCGCAGTTACTTCGTTGTGCAGCTTGACTTTGATTTGCGTCACGCCAAGCGCGCGGATGGCGTCCATCTCCAGCTTGCGTTTGTCCAGCTTGATTTTGAACTGCTCTTCCAGCGCTTGTGCCACTTGTTTGCTCGAAATTGCGCCAAACAGTCGTCCGCCCTCGCCGGCTTTTCCTGTTACTTTTACTGTCAGCTCGCTCAGCTTCGCGCCCAGCGCTTGTGCTTCCAGCTTTTCCTGCTCCTTGCGCTTCTCTTCGCTGCGCTTTTGCGCATCCAGCGTTTTTATGTTGCTATCTGTAGCTTCCTTCGCCAGCTTGCGCGGCAGCAGGAAGTTGCGTACGTAGCCTTCAGACAGGTCTTTGATTTCGCCTTTTTTGCCTTGGCCTTTTACATCTTGAAGAAAAATGACTTTCATCATCGTTTCCCCCTTTTCAAATTGGCCTACACGACCGAATCAATCGCTTCTTTCAAACGTCGAGTCGCTTCCTTCACGGAAATGCCCTGAATTTGCGTGGCGGCTCCTGTCAGGTGTCCGCCACCGCCCAAGAGCTCCATGATCGCTTGCACGTTGATGTCGCCCAAAGAGCGTCCGCTAATCAGGATCGTATCGTCTCCCCGCTCGGCAATGACAAAAGATGCCTGGATGCCCGAGAGCGTAAGCAACTGCTCGGCCGCCTGGGCCACCTGGACTTGCGTGTAGTTCTCGGTAGGATCCCCAATGGCAATCGCCATATTATCTCTGTACGTTTCCGTGTTCATAATGATGCGTGCCCGCTTCACATACTGCGTCAAATCTTCCTTCAGCAAACGTTGAACAGCAGCCGTATCGGCCCCGTTGCGCCGCAGGAAGGACGCCGCTTCAAACGTGCGCGAGCCTGTACGGAACGCAAAGCTTTTCGTGTCTACCACAATCCCTGCCAACAGTGCGGTGGCAATCAGATTGTCGATATTCAAGCGCTCGCTTTGATATTGCAAAAGCTCTGTGACCAGCTCAGATGTCGAAGACGCATACGGTTCGAGGTACAACAGAACCGGCTCGATAAACTCTTCGGAGCGTCGATGGTGGTCAATGACGACGATCCGGCTTGTCTCACCGAGCAACTTCGGCTCAATGACCAGCGAAGGACGGTGCGTATCGACAACCACGAGCAACGTGCGGCCCGTCACCAGTCTGATCGCCTGCTCCGGCGTAATAAATGTTTCAGCCAATTCCTCATTGGCGTAAATCTCCCGCATCAAGCGTTCGACAGAGTTGTTGCTTTCATCCATGACGATATAGGCTGCCTTGTTGTGCAACTGCACGGCCTTCAATACACCAAGCGAAGCACCGATGGAGTCCATATCTGGCTGTTTGTGGCCCATTACGATCACATGCTCGGCCTCGTGGATCAAATCACGCAGCGCATGGGCGATCACCCGTGCCCGAACGCGCGTCCGTTTTTCTACCGCATTTGATTTGCCACCGTAGAAGGTGAGCTTGTTACCGATCTTGATCGCGCACTGGTCGCCACCGCGGCCCAGCGCAATGTCCAAGCTCGATTGGGCCATTTGCCCCAGCTCGATGTACGTCGTCGCCGCTGCCCCAACCCCGATACTGAGCGTAATCGGAATTTTGTTGTCAGCCGTCATTTCCCGAACCACATCGAGAATGTCAAAACGCGTTTCTTCCAATTTATCAAGGGCTTCCCGTTCCATCAGCGCCAAAAATTTGTCAGCCGTGATTCGGCGAAGGTATATGCCATGTTTGTTGGCCCACTCTGTAATCACACCAGCCACGCTTGTCGACAAAAGCGTACGGCTCTGATCGTCCATGACTTGTCCAACCTCGTCCAGGTTGTCGAGGTGAATAATGGCGAGAGCAGCCTTTTCGCGATGGTAACGCGTCGTCAATTCTTTGAAGTCCGTAATGTCCTTGAAATACAAAAGACGCTCATCGGACCGAACCATGACTTCGTAAACCCGCTCATTGTAAGTAAATTCGAGCCGTTTTTGTTCCGGCTTCCACACGAGTTGGGGGAATACCTCTTGAAGGCTCTTCCCGATCATCGACTCATCCCCGGACATATGTGTCATGAACGGGTTGACCCACTCGATTGCCTTTTCCTCGTTGTATAAGAGAATTCCGATCGGCAGCTCCTGAATAACGCCTTCTCCGGCTTTTTTCACGCGGTGAGTGACTGTCGCCAAATACAGGCGCAAGTCCCGCTGAAATCCTTTTTCTGCTTGAAGGGCGTATAGAACCAGGCCAATCAAGCAAACAATGCCGATCGCCCCGTACATCCAATGGTGCAGGGTCAAAATCCCCAACAACAGCAAGCTAAAGCTGAGTGCCAGGACCATGTGCATCCCGTACCAACGCTTTAACAGGAATTTGGGCATCTCCTCAGCCCCTCTTCACTCTTGTTTCCAGTTTTTCACGCAAACGAAGCCCTAAGTCAAATATCCCTACCAGACTAAGTATAGTGCTTAAGAACGGAAAAATAAATAGACAGACAACAAGCACTGGAGTCAATCTCTTCCACCCGTACAGGTACGCTGCAAACAGGCAGAAGCTCAAACCTTGGAGTGTAAAAATCCCGTCCAGCATGACTTTTACGTTCATGATGGCGGTCTCCCAGAACGTTCCCTGCATGCTGCCGCCAAACACCAGAATGCTAATCATGGCGAGGAAATAATAGTACAGCAAAGATCGCGGGAAACTCCACTCCCGGATTGGCTTCAACGCCGGAATCGGCTTTTTGATCCGTTTTCCAATCAGGCTGGCCAATCCATGTGTGATCGCGCTGGAGATAAAGCTGAACATCACGATGCTCGTAGGCAGTACCATTTTGATAAGAGCAACCGTCTGGTCAAATTGCTCTTTTGTCACGAAGGAAGGGCGCATTTGAGCGGTCTGTTCCAGCATGGTCTGGAAATTCAGGTTCATTCCAAATGCCATGAAGGCAAGCCCGAAAACGGTGCTGAGAAACACAACACCAGCTCCGGCTACAATCGCCGGAAGTGCCTTCCCTCTTTTCGCATAAACAATTCCCATGGCAGAGCCCCAAACCGCTCCGCTCAAGGCGATCGCAGCAGCGATCGGTCCTGCGATGATCCAGCCAAGGAACGTGTACACGACAGAGATCCACACCATAATCGACACGTTGCGGCTTACGGCCAGGAAAATAAACGGCAGCGGTAAAAGGAAACTGACCAGTGCTCCCAGTACGGTATATGTACTAAGGAACAACAGTACCAGTGCAATACCCAGCATCAGGGCATTTTCAGCCAATTGCTTCGTTTTGGAAGGCATGTCAGCACCTCATTTGCGAGTAGCGAAAAATATGGAAAAAAGAGGGCCACGCAATTGTGTCCCCCTTTTTATCGCTTGTGTAAATTATTCAGCCGTGTAAGGCAGCAGTGCTACTTGACGAGCGCGTTTGATCGCAATTGTCAAAGCACGTTGATACTTCGCAGAAGTACCAGTTACACGACGTGGCAAGATTTTGCCGCGTTCGCTGATGAATTTTTTGAGCAAGTCTACATCTTTATAGTCGATGTGCTTGATTTTGTTCACTTTAAAGAAGCATACTTTACGACGCTTATTAGGACGTCCTTTGCGTGCCATGATAGTCCCTCCTTCTTAGGAATGTGAAAGTTTTACGATTCTTAGAACGGCAAGTCGTCATCAGAAATGTTGATCGGCTTGCCTGCACTCGCGAAGGGATCACCAAACGGATCAAAGTCATTGTTTCTCTGACCGGATGGCTTGTTTCCGCCACCAAATCCTGGTCCTGGATCGTATCCTGCGTTGTCTCCGCCGCCTTCATTGCCTCGACCGCCCAAAAATTGAACGTTCTCCGCAACGACCTCTGTTACATATACGCGTTTTCCTTCTTTATTATCGTAGGAGCGCGTTTGAATGCGTCCTTCGATGGCAGCTTGTCTTCCTTTGCGCAAGTAGCTTGCACAAAGATCGGCAAGTTTTTGCCAAGCGACAATATTAATGAAATCGGCTTCTCTCTCGCCTGCCTGATTGGTGCGAGGACGATTGACAGCCACGGTAAAAGTAGCAACGGCAACGCCATTCGGCGTGTAGCGAAGTTCAGGATCTTTCGTCAGGTTGCCGATGAGAATAACTTTATTCATCTTGGTTCCCCCTCTGACCGCGACAATAATTACTTCTCATCACGAACGAACATGAAGCGGATTACGTCGTCGTTGATTTTCATCAGACGCTCAGCTTCCGCAACAGCATCAGCGTTCGCTTTGAAGTTCATCAGAACGTAGTAACCTTCACGGAACTTATTGATCTCGTACGCAAGACGACGTTTACCCATTTCTTGAAGCTTAGAGATTTCGCCACCGTAGTTGGTCACAATTTCACTGTAACGAGCTACATTGGATTTTACTTTCTCTTCTTCAAGGTCTGGACGCAATACATACATAACTTCGTATTGACGCATACCTTTTCACCTCCTTATGGACTTTGCGGCCCTGTACGGGCAAGGAGCGAGTGCTAAAACGAAACGCACAAAACATGCACTCCATAAATACTCGCATTATCGTATTATAGCAAAACGCCTATAGTGAAGCAACTATTTCGTACTAAACATTGAAGCGAAAATGCATGACATCTCCGTCAGCCACAACGTACTCTTTCCCTTCAAGACGGTACTTCCCGCGCTCTCTGGCTGCCGCAACTGATCCAGCATCTACCAGGTCGTCGTAAGCAATAACCTCTGCGCGAATAAAGCCGCGCTCGAAATCGGTATGAATCACGCCTGCCGCACCTGGAGCCTTTGTGCCCTTGCGAATGGTCCACGCGCGCACTTCCTGTACCCCTGCCGTAAAGTAGGTAACCAGACCGAGCAGCTTGTAAGCAGCGCGAATCAGGCGGTCCAGACCGGACTCGGCCAAACCGAGCTCTTGCAGGAACATTTCTTTGTCTTCGCCTTCCAGTTCAGCAATTTCTGCCTCGACCTTGGCGCTGATGACAACGACCTCTGCTCCTTCCTTCGCCGCATGCTCGCGAACAGCCTGCACGTGAGGATTGTTGTCTGCGTCATTGATTCCGTCCTCTGCCACGTTGCACACGTACAGCATCGGCTTGATCGTCAAAAGGTGCAGGTCGCGAATCCATTTGCGCTCTTCGTCGTCCAACTCCACGCTGCGCGCGGACTGGCCTTCTTCGAATGCAGCCTTCAGTTTTTCCAGCACGTCCAACTCCTGCTTGGACTCCTTGTCGCCGGATTTCACCTTGCGCGCGATACGGTCGATACGGCGCTCGACTGAATCCAGATCGGCAAAAATCAGCTCCAGATTGATCGTTTCGATATCGCTCAGTGGATCGACACGGCCTGCCACGTGCGTGATGTTTTCATCCTCGAAGCAGCGAACGACATGCGCGATCGCGTCTACTTCCCGGATATGTCCGAGGAACTGGTTGCCAAGCCCCTCGCCTTTGCTCGCGCCTTTTACCAGGCCGGCAATGTCCACGAACTCAAATGCCGTCGGAACGACTTTGTTCGGCACTACGATCTCTGTCAGCTTTGTGAGACGCGGATCCGGAACTTCTACGATCCCCACGTTCGGGTCAATCGTACAGAACGGGTAGTTCGCCGACTCCGCACCCGCTTGTGTAATGGCATTGAACAGTGTTGATTTCCCCACGTTGGGAAGCCCAACAATACCGCAAGATGCACCCATCTATATACACTCCCTTGTCATCGTCCTAACATCCTTTTAAGTATATAGATTTGGATTTAAGAATACAATTGTCTCCTTGTGGCAACTTTGGGCCCTGACAGGAAGCTCACCGTGCTGTCGGAATGTCCCCCTTTCCACTTCCACGATAGCTGATGGTGGTGGGACAAAAAAAGAAATGCTAGACTTACACTAGCAAAAAAACTGTTGACCCGATCACTCATTCATGTTCATGAGGTGAATACATAATGAAGCTTTTGCTTTTCGGCGCCACCGGCCGCGTCGGCAGCCATATTTTACGGCACGCGCTGGCAGATGGCCATGAAGCTACGATTTTGGTGCGCTCTGCGGACAAGCTCCCCCAGCCTTTGCCCGAAAACGTGCGCGTGCTTACGGGAAACGTCTTGAATGAACAGGACGTCAAACTGGCGATGCAGGGCGTCGATGCCGTTATCAGCGCCCTTGGCACAGATGGCACGACCACACTGTCGGAGGGCATGCCGCTCATCCTGCATGCCATGAAGCAGGAAGGCGTCTCCCGAATTGTCACAGTAGGCACAGCGGGAATTTTGCAAAGCAGAGTCTCCCCCGATTTGCTCCGCTACCAGTCCAGCGAATCGCGGCAAAAGCTGACCAGGGCCGCCGAGGAGCACCACAAGGCGTACTTGCTCCTGCAACAATCCGGACTGGACTGGACGATTGTGTGCCCGACCTATTTGCCTGACGGCAGCTACACAGGCAATTACCGGGTCGAGGCCGATTACTTGCCTGCAGATGGCATGCAAATTTCCGTTGCCGATACGGCGGAGTTTACGTACAGGCAGCTCGGCAGTTCTGATTATTTGCGTGTACGGGTGGGGATTGCTTATTAGTTGTTGTTTGGGGAAAACATGAAGTTTGGATATCCCTCTAGCTTCGTTAATACAATAATTACACAAGAAACCTTTTTCCTTTTTTTTCTTCATATCAAATAGGTGGTTTCTCAAAATTATGGTGTAACTTTATCTGGAGGGAAAATGATGAAAAAACTTTTGATATTTTGTGCTAACAGCATCATAGCAATATGGTTCTTTTTACTTTGGTGCAACATGATGCTGCTTTCCAGTGATATTCCTATAAACATCAGTTATGATGAGATGAAAAGTTCAACTCTTACAATTCTCGTTTCTACAGCCATTACGATCTTTTACGTTAAACTCACTCCTGACAACAAGTTATATTACTTTCTTATCTTTCCTACACTTCTTTGGGGCTTTTCCATGACTCAATCATTAATTTACAACTATCACCAATCCGATACGATAATTGCTATTACCGGATTTATTTGTAGTGCATTAATTTTCTTTGTTTTATTTTTTGATGCTAGACGTACATCAATGTCACCTAAAATACTGTCCTAACAAGGAAGAACGTTCACTTCCCTATAGAAGTGAACGTTCTTCTTGCTTGTTTACAATCCCGGAAACGGGACCGTCACCACGGAACTCAAAGTATTCTGATTTTCTCGATGAACCTTAACGTAATTCCTATGTGTCGGGTCGCATTTTCCTTGTTAACCAATCTCATTTTACTACTAATTAAGTTAAACTACTTTAATGTAAGCTCTTGTTTGTTTGCAAAAAAGACTCCCTGCCGCTTGAAGACAGGGAGCCTTTGCTTTGTTTATGCAGCGCTAAACGCTTTACTTTTCGTTCACCAGTTTTTCCAGCTCATTCAACGTCTCTTCGAAAATCTCCATGGCCTGCTCGATCGGCTTGGATGTAGACATGTCTACGCCCGCTGCCTTCAGCACCTCGATTGGCGGAGCAGAGTTACCCGCTTCAAGGAAGTTTTTGCGGATACGGTCAACTGCCGGCTGTCCTTCATCCAGGATTTGTTTCGCCAGCGCCTGGGACGCCGCAAAGCTCGTAGAGTATTGGTACACGTAGTACTTATAGTTGAAGAAATGGGAAACGCGCGCCCATTCCATCGCGATTTCCTCGTCGGAAACCATGTCTTTGCCGTAGTACTTTTTGTTGATGTCGAGGTAGATTTTTTTGATCGCCTCGGCGTTGAGCGATTCTCCTGCCTGCTCCTTGTCGTGAATCGCTTTTTCAAACTCGGCAAATTGCGTTTGGCGGAACAAGGTCGAGCGGAAGTTCTCCAGGTAGTGGTTCAGGAGATACATTTTCTCTTCCTTCGTCTTCGCCTGCGCGTACATGCTCTTGAACAGCAGCGTCTCATTCATCGTGGAAGCCACTTCCGCCGTAAAGGTCGGATAGTTCGACGAAATGTACGGCTGGTTTTTGTTCGTGTAGTACGACTGCATCGCATGCCCCATCTCGTGGGCGATGGTGTACACGTCATCGAGTGTGCCCTGATGGTTCAAAAGCACGTACGGATGCGTGTCGTAGGCTCCCCACTGGTAAGCGCCGGTGCGTTTGTCGTCGGTCGAATAGACGTCTACCCAGCCGCCATCCAGTCCTTCCGCCAGCACCTTCACGTAATCGTCGCCCATTGCTTTCAAACCTTCGGTGACGATTTTTTTCCCTTCCTCGAAGGAAATGTATTTGTCGTCGGATGGAACGATCGGCACATAGATGTCGTACATGTGCAGCTCCTTCACTCCGAGCATTTTTTTCTTCAAGGCAATATAGCGGTGCAGCAGCGGCAAGTTGTCGTTGACCGTGTCGATCAGCTCATCGTACACCTTGGTCGGGATGTTGTTCGGCGTCAGGCTCGCTTCCAGCGCAGAGTTGTAGTTGCGTGCCTGCGCGTAGAAATTGTCTGCCTTCACTTTTGCTGCCAGTGTCTGTGCGAACGAATCCTGGAAGTCAATCAAGGCGCTGTAGTATGCCTTGAAAGCATCCCTTCTCACACGCTGGTCCTTGCTTTCCATATACGAAATGAAGTTGGCACGCGTCAGTTGGACTTCCTTGCCTTGCTCATCCTTGATTTTCGGGAACTTCACATCTTTGGACAGCATGCTGTAAATGTTGGTTGGCGCATTGCCCAGCGGAGAGGATTTTGCCAGCAGCTCCTCCATCTCTGTGGAGAGCGAATGCGGCTTGGTTCTCAGCATGTCCTCAATGAAAAGCTTGTACGGCGCCAAAGACTTGTCAGCGAGCAAGCTCTTCATTTTCTCATCCGGAATGGCAACGATTTCTGGCTGGAGCCATGCCGTTTTTTCCGAAACAAGCGTGTACATTTTCTCGGCGCGGTCTGCCAGCTTCTGCAGCTCAGAGTTGGCCGAGTTTACGTCCAGCGACATGTTGGCGTACACATACGCCTTGTCGTTGAGCCGCATCATGTCCTCGTAATCATCGAAAGCAGCGAGCATCGCCGCAGCAGAAGTCCCCAGCTTGCCCTGGTGCTTGGTAAAAGCATTCGCCAAAGCCTCCACCTTGACTACGTCTTTTTCCCAATCCTGAACAGTCGGGTAAATATGATTCAGTTTCCACTTATATTGGTCTGGAATTTCAGCGCGGGTCTGATAATTTGGCTTTTCCGCAGCAAAAGCGACTGCCGGCGTGCTGTACGGAATAAATGGTACCGATACGGCCGAAAACGCAATAGCCAAAGCTGTAACTGATGCAAACACTTGCTTTTTCAAATCTCAATCGCCCCTTTTCCTTACTCTTTATCTTTTCCAATTTCTAGTTAGTGTAATTACGTTGTTGCACGTCCAAATTCCTTCTTATTAATAAAAATATTTTAAATATTTACTAACAACAGTCAATTTATCCAGAGAAAATTCAGATTTGTGGATAATTTTGTGGATAACTGTCTATCCACAGCTTGTTTATTCCCAACCCCCTTTTCCGTTTTGCATTTTTCGACAAAAAGTTGTCCACATTTTCTGTGGATAGAGTGTGAATAACTTATTTTCGTCGGAACCAGGGCATTCGCCCATACCCATTTTCATGTTCCTACATAGCATGAGTATTGAAACTAGGGTAGGAGGTGTTAGCAAGTGGGTCTCTTTAACGGCTTCGACGATTTCGCGCTGATCCTGGTTCTTTTCATCCTTCTCGTAATCGTAGGTTGTGACTGCGACTAAGCTTCCCGCTGCCATCCGGCCTATCTGAAGGTAAGCTTGCACGACCATGCATCTTACCTTCCCCATTCCACATAGATCATTGACTGGCTACGCAGCCGACGGAAAATGATCGGTCATAACCTTAAAGTACAATCACCGGGAGATACATCTGATCGTACAAAAAGGAAAAAAGGATGCGCCGCTTGCTACGGGTTGCATCCTTTTTTTATCCACAACCAAACTTCCATTACTTCGCGCCACTCGTGAAACTCGACCATTGTGACTTATTCACATTGCCCGCCTGATCTTGCAGCAGGCCGCCAGCGAGACTGACCTGATAGCTCGTATGCGGCTGCCATTTTCCTTTTGGCTTGATTGACAGCATTCGCTTGCTCTTGTTCCAGGTGACGGTATGCGGGACAGCCTGGCCTTTTTCATCTGTCAAGCGCACAAGTCCTGCCGCCGTTTTGCTGGAGAGTGCTCCTCCGCTTGCCAGAGTCACTTCCTCCGCAAACTGCAGCGTCACTTTCTCCTCCAGCTTCACCTGCTTGGCGCCATGACCAGGCAAAATAATCGCCTGCGGAGCAATGTTATCCACGGGCTTTTTTGTCGTGAACGCAGCGGACAGCTCCGGGTTCAGCTCCCCTCGCGCATCCTTCAGCTTTTTGGCGGGCAGTGTGACGCGATACGCTTTTCCCGCCTCCAGGTTACCCACAGGGTCGATCACGATGCTTTTCGCTGTCTTGTTCCACTTGGCTGTGAACGGGACTTTCTTTTTCTTTTCGTCCACAAGCTGCACGATGGACAGCAACGACTTGTCCGTGATGTCACGCGAATTTGCCAAACGGACCGTCCCGGAAAACGTCAGCGTAATGACAGCGTCTGCTGCTACCTCTGTCGCTTTGTCCGTCGGCGAGACGCTTATCTTCCAGTTGCTTGCGTCCTTCGCCCATGCCGCCTGTGAAAACGCAAGCAGCATCCCCAGCACAGCGATCCATTGCATCCACAACCGTCTGGCACTCATCTTAACCATCCCTTTCGTCTGCGTGGCGAAAGCTTTTGGTCAGCTCCACCACTGTTTACGGACAGTGTAGAAAAAGACAGACGGTTCCTTCAAAAGTTTTTTGCTTTACTCTTTCGGCTCTTCCTCTGCGCGCACCAATATTTTTTTCAGTTTGCGTTCAAATTCAAGACGACCGATCATGACACTGTGGTCGCAGCCCGTACATTTGATTCGCACGTCCATGCCCATGCGAATGACTTTCCACGCATTTGTTCCGCATGGATGCGGCTTTTTCATTTGTACGATGTCCCCCAGCCCAAATTGCTTCCTTTCCATCTCTCTTCTCCCCCTCTACTCTATGCTTGGCCTTGTGCCTTGCCCGACATCGCGACGATTTTCGGATACGGAATCTGAATGCCCCGTTTGGTAAACTCGGTGCGAATCATCGCCCGCAGGTTGCGATTGACGCCGTGGTGGGTGTTCGGCTTGCACTCGGCAGTCACCCGCATGACGACCTCAGACGGCCCCAATGCTTGTACGCCCAAAATTTGTGGCTCCGCCACGATATCTGTCAGCTCGGCTTGCGCTTTTGCCAGCACTTCTTTCAGCACTTCTTCAACCTGACCCAGATTTTCCTCGTACGCTACCGAGACATCCACAACAGCCAACGTATTTTGCAGCGAAAAATTGGTCACTTGCGTAATGGTTCCGTTCGGGAAAATAAATACTTCTCCCGTCCAACTGCGCACGCGTGTGATCCGCAGGCCAATCTCCTGTACGGTCCCGGTCATGTTATTGATCGTCACGACATCCCCTACAGCAAACTGGTCTTCAAAAATGATAAAGAAACCAGTGATAATATCGCGCACGAGACTTTGCGCCCCAAAGCCGACAGCCAGCCCGAGCACCCCTGCGCTCACCAACACAGGCCGCAAGTCGATCCCGATCAGTTGCAAGATCATCAAAATCGCCAGGAAATAAATCGTGTACTGAATGATATTGTTAACAAGCACGCGCATCGTATCGACACGGCGTTGATCCAGTTGGAGCTTGCCGCCTCCGTGGCGATGATGAAAAATGCGGTTGACTGTCGCGTGCAACAACGAAACAACGATACGCGAGGCAACGATGATCGCCAAAATTTTCGCCAGCACCATCCCTACAGTTACCCACATGTCGGCATCTGTGAGATAGTCGTAAATTTGGTTGTACAGCTTTTGAAAAAAGCCTTCTGCATTTGTAGTATTCATTCTGTCCTCTCCTTCTGTCTGCCGTATTCGTCAACCTCCTGGTATCGGCCAGCAAACTGACGAAAATATCCTCGAATGACTACTTGCTGCTCTTCCATGATCGTTTTCGCGCGAGAATAGTCAGGCAAAGGAAACTCAATGGAAAGGGCACAGCCAGCCGTTATCTCTTTTGGCGTCGGTCTTGTGTCGATATCAATATCTTCGTACTCCAGCAGCATTTCTGCACGCAAAGCTTGCTGTGTGGAATCAAATGCAATCAGTACAGTCTCTCCTTCCATCCCTCTCCCTCCTTCGTGTCCTTGTTTTCTTTTTCACAAGGCTTTGCTGACGTGCTTCTCTTATTTTACCCGTTCAATTTCCGGCTTGCCAGCTTCGCTGATTTTTCAAAACCTCCACAACCTTCCCATTAGCAGGTATAAAAATGACTTCCCGGTACTATACTGTGAATACTCTTCTATAACGTTTAGGCCAAGTCCGCAAGAGTGGGGGTAGCCATGAGTACATTTGAAAATCTCAAAAACTGTTCTTTGCCACCTTTTAAAGTGGAATACCGCAGTGAAAACGCAGACGATCATCTGGCTAGACACCTTGCGCAGCGCTTTCGCTTAAAACCGTATGATGAAGACATTGTAATTGTATGTATCGGCACAGACCGTTCGACAGGCGACGCGCTTGGGCCGCTCGTCGGAACCAAGCTGCAAACTGCCGCGCCCAGTCATTTGCAAGTGTACGGAACGCTGGACGATCCGGTGCATGCGATGAATCTCAAGGAAAAACTCGATTCCATCCAAACGAACCACCCCAGCGCTACACTGATTGCCGTAGACGCCTGTCTGGGCCAATTCAGCCACGTCGGCAACATCAATGTCATCAGCGGTCCGCTAAAGCCAGGTGCCGGGGTCAAAAAGGAGTTGCCGCCTGTCGGTACGTTTCACATTACTGGAATCGTCAATGTCGGCGGCTTCATGGAGTATTTCGTACTCCAAAACACGCGACTTGCCGTCGTCATGAACATGGCCGAGATTATTGCCTCTGGTTTGGCCAAAGCCGCGACACTCGCTGCTGCGCCGAACCGTTTGGATAGTGTTTTGCACGACTGACCATCTTCCCTCGACCTTTTCAAATCAATAGCCATTTTCTTTGACTTGCCCGGTCCCTCTGCGGATGGCAAGTCTCTTTTTTTAGACGAAAATCACCTGTTGACCGGGAAGCATTTTCACCTGAACGGGGGTTTCCCCCATCAATTCGCCATCGGCATGAACCATGAGCGGCACAGCCGTTTCAATCGTGACCTGGCTCCCGCGGAAAAAGGAAACTTTCGGATGCGTGACATGGGTGCCTGTGTATATTTTCAAAAAGGCGCGCAGCAGCTCGCCCCGGCTTACATTGCTGACGACGCAAATATCCGTCAGGCCATCGTCGGCGACCGCCATAGGGCAAATTTTCATTCCCCCGCCGTAATTCGGAATATTGGCTGCTGTCACAAGCCAAACTCCCGACTTGTCGATCGTTTGCCCGTCGACCTGCAAGCTCAGATGGCCCGGCTTGAAGTTGCGCAGCTCCCGTAAAACGGAAATGACATAAGCCAGTCCACCCAGTCCGTATCGGTTCAGCCACGCTTTATATTGCGCTGCATCGGTCGCTTTCGCTACTTGCGCATCAAAGCCTGCTCCAATCGAATTTGCAGCAATTCGCCCGTTCATCAGCATCAGATCAATCCGTCTTTCTGCTTTTTCTGACAAAATTCGCTCCACTGCCTCGATCGGATCGTTGACAATGCCGTGCGCCCGGGCAAAGTCGTTCCCTGATCCAGCCGGCACCAAGCCAAACTTGCATGCTTGTCCGGACTGATAGATCCCGTTCAACACGCCATGAACGGTTCCGTCTCCCCCTATTGCAATGATTTTATTTACTCCCTCTTTTTGAATCAACTCTTTTGCCAGCTTTTCCGCGTCTCCCTCTCCCGATGTCTCCCTCACGGAAAAAACCGCTCCTAAGCCATTTACAGCAGGCTCTATCCTCTCCCATACTCTCTTCCCTTTGCCATTTCCCGCCACGGGATTGACGATAAAACCCACCATTGACTTTCTCTCCCCACAAGACGCTTTCCGTTCTAATGGTCATTATCGCACGACATTTTCTTTTGATGATAGCGGTTTTTTTTATGCCAAACTTACATGTCGCATTCCTTTCGCTCCGTTGTTCCTCGCTGTATGGTTTACAGTGGCATGGCCCGCTGGATTGCTGTCTTTTGTTAATGAGTTCGTCGCGTCAAAAAAAGTAAGTCTCAGCAGCTCCGTTTACTGTTTACTTGGTCTCACACTATTATTGCGAGTTGTTGTGGACAGTCCCTTGAAATCAAATGGCTATGTGTGTGCCTTTTGCAGTAGGTCATTTCAAACGGCACAGCGCACGGCTACCTGTCATGCTCTCTGGTTTCTGGTTTCTTCTTTCTGCCTTTTCCCTTTGTCCTGCTTCATTTCTCTTTCCCCACTCTTCCTACTTGCTCCCTAGCTTTTACTCCGAACCCCCGACTCCCCCTACAGCTTTGCCTTTGCCTGCTCCCATCTTTAAAATGTCCGCCCTGAGTTCTACGCGCCCCATCGCCCTGCATGAAAAAAAGACCCCTCCTGCACGCTACCCGCGCACAGAAAAAGTCTTTTCCCGCTATCTTGCCATCTTATAAAAAACTGGACAACCACTGGCTAATCGGAACTCCCAATGCTGCAATCACCAGTGCGGGCAGCATGTTCGCTACATTGATATTTTTGATCTCCAAAATGTTGATCCCAATCGCGATAATCATCAAGCCACCCACTGCCGTTACTTCTGCCAGCATCGCATCGAGCATCGTTTGGCTCACCACACTGTAAATTTGGGTAGCCAGCAACGTCAGCACACTTTGGTACAAAAACACAGGTACTGCTGAAAATATGACGCCAATCCCTAGCGTCGAAGTGAAAATAATCGCGGAAAAGCCGTCCAGAAGCGCTTTGGTGAACAAAATGTCGTGGTTGTTTCGCAACCCGCTGTCCATCGCTCCCAAAACAGCCATTGCGCCGATACAATAGACCAGAGTAGCTGTTACAAACCCGGTGGCAATACTGCCTTTTCCGCCGCCAACCTTCCGCTCCAGCCAGTGCCCCAGACGATTCAAGCCTTTTTCAATCCCCATCAATTCCCCGATAATTGCCCCCAAAACAATGCTGACGATCACCAATAAGAAGTTGCCCGATCCAAGGCTCATCTTGACGCCCAAAATCATCACAGCCAGCCCGATTCCTTGCATGACTGTATGTCGGATCGAATCGGGAATCCTCGTCAAGAGCCTCCCCAACAAAGCTCCTACTATGATGGCGCCAGCGTTTACCAGGGTTCCTAACAAGATCACGTGTGTGTCCTCCTACCGCTACCTTACGAAAACGCCGATGCTATCTCTCTAACAGCGTTCATAAGAGCTTCTACGTCTTTCTCTGTATTGAACATCCCAAAACTGGCCCGCACCGCTCCCCGCTGCTCGGTCCCTGCCGTATGGTGCCCCAGCGGCGTGCAATGATAGCCCGATCTCGTTGCGATTCCGTATTGTTGATCGAGAATAAAGGATACCTCCGATGCATCCACCTGCCCGATGTTGAACGCGATTACTGCGACCCGCTCTGTTTCAATTCCCGGACCGTACACCTCTACTCCAGGAATTTGCTGCAGACCTGTGATCGTTTGCTTGGCAAGCTCCCATTCATGCTGGCGAATGTTTTCCACGCCTTTTTCCAGGACAAATTCGACCCCGGCCAGTAATCCTGCCAAACCGACTGTATTCAACGTCCCGCTCTCGTAGCGGTCCGGCCGTGTAGTCGGTTGCTCAATCGCTTCTGATTGACTGCCAGTTCCCCCATGCAGCAACGGCTCCAGATCAATGTCGCTGTGCACATACAATCCGCCTGTCCCTTGTGGACCATACAGCCCTTTGTGCCCGGGAAACGCCAGCATGCCAATATTCATTTCTTCGACGTGAATAGGCAGCACTCCCGCCGACTGCGAGGCGTCTACCAGAAACGTGATACCCTTCTCTTTGGCCAGTTTGCCCAACTCTGCAATCGGCAAAATAACACCTGTCAGGTTGGAAGCGTGGCTTACGACCAGCAGACGCGTGTTTGGCTGGATCGCCTTGGCAAAATCGTCAACATGAAAAAGATGATCGCCTCTAGGCTCGACAAAAGTAGCTTCTACCTGATGGACGCGGCGCATATATTCAATAGGACGTCTCACTGAATTATGCTCCACTGACGAAGAAATCACATGATCGCCCGGCTTTAGAAACCCTTTGATCGCCTGGTTGAGTGCTTGTGTCGCATTTAGATAAAAAAAGAGGTTATTCGGGTTTTGAATCCCAAACAACCGCGATAACTGCACTCGTGTCCGAAACACGGTCTTGCTCGCTTTCATCGCCAAGGTATGTCCACCCCGGCCAGGGTTGGCGGCAAAATCTTCGATGACTTCAGCCATCCGCTCTTTCACGCCGGGTGGCTTCGGCCAAGTTGAAGCTGCGTTATCCAAATAGATGATCGCCATGACTACCTCCTGGACTTACTTCTCATCATTCAGTATCTCAATGATCCGCTGCAAATCTTCCTGCGAATAAAAGTCAATTTCGATCTTGCCGCGTTTCGCGCCTTTTTTAATTTTCACGGCGGTTCCAAAGCGACTGCGCAGCCGTTCTTCCAGCTCAACCAAAATCGGCTCGCTTTTTGCCGGCTTTTTCTTCTTTGTTTCACGTGAAACACTCAACTGTTTGACCAACTCTTCCAGTTGTCGCACGTTCAGCCCTTTTTCCACTACATCCTTCGCAAGCTGCTTTTGCACTTTCTCATCTGAGACACCCAAAAGCGCCCGAGCGTGGCCCATGGACAACTCTGCCGCTGAAACCATTTTCCGAATGCTTTCCGGAAGTTGCAACAGCCGCAGCATGTTCGCTACATGCGGTCTGCTTTTTCCGATTCGCTGAGCAAGCTGCTCTTGGGTATAATCGTGGTGCGCGATCAGCTTTTCATATGCTTCCGCTTCTTCCAACGGATTGAGGTTTTCCCGCTGCAGATTTTCAATCAGCGCAATTTCCATCAACTGCTGATCGGTGTAGGCTTTGACGACTACCGGAACCTGCTTCAAGCCCGCGAGCTTCGCTGCACGCAAGCGTCTTTCTCCCGCTACCAGCTCGTAACCCTTGATGCTTTTCCGGACAATCAGCGGCTGGATAATGCCATGTTCCTGTATCGAGTTTGCCAATTCATCAATAGCCGATTGTTCGAATTCTTTACGGGGCTGATACGGGTTGGGACGAATCTCACTGACGGAAACCTCTTTTACTTGCTCCCCTTCTTCAATGAGATTGGACGTAATAAGTGCATTCAGCCCTTTTCCCAAACCTCTACTCATACCCCTACCACTTCCTTCGCCAAGTCAGAATAAACTTCTGCACCACGCGAGCGTGGATCGTACGTTATAATGGCTTGTCCATGTGATGGCGCTTCGCTCAAACGAACATTTCGCGGAATAATCGTTTTGTACACTTTCTCCTGGAAGTACTTTTTCACTTCCTCAATTACTTGCAGCCCCAAATTCGTGCGTGCATCCAGCATGGTCAGCACGACGCCTTCAATCGCCAATTGCGAATTGAGATGCTTTTGTACCAGGCGAATTGTGTTCAACAGTTGGCTCAATCCTTCCAATGCGTAGTATTCACATTGAATCGGGATCAAGACCGAGTCAGCAGCAGTCAGGGAGTTGACTGTCAAAATTCCCAAGGAAGGCGGGCAATCGATAATGACAAAGTCGTATTTGTCCTTCACAACCTCCAAGGCTTTTTTCAGACGAACCTCCCGGGATATCGTTGGAACCAATTCAATTTCTGCTCCCGCCAATTGAATCGTCGCCGGAATAATCATCAATCCTTCAATCTCGGTAGGCAGAGTCGCATCTACGGGGCTGATGTCGTTAATGAGAACATCATAAATACAATAGCGGACATCGGCTTTGTTTACTCCGATACCACTGGTTGCGTTCCCTTGTGGATCAATATCCACCAGCAGCACCTTTTTCCCCAATGCGGCCAGACAAGCACTTAGATTGACGGACGTAGTCGTTTTCCCGACGCCGCCTTTCTGGTTCGCAACCGCAATGATTTTACCCAACTTCTCCACCTCATTTTTCTCGTGTAGGAAAGCTTGTGATTTTGCCTAGCAAGATACAATCGCCAGCTTTCCGGAACGCCTTCAAGAATATCTGGTTTGTGCCAAAAGACTCGTGATCGGTTATCTTCAACTGCCTATGCTCTGCCTGATCCGGCTGGACCCGGGCAGATTCTTTAACTATCTAAGAACTTTTCAATGTGGGGCCTGTGACGTTGCCTCTGAAATGTGTGTATCAGGTAGCGTTATGGAAAAGCTTTTTGCGGGATGGCGGTTGTTGTTTCCAACCAGGAAGAAGCTTTCGGACAGCTTTTTCAGGCTTCCATCCGTTCCAAACTTCCCCTTCTGAAGCAAAAAGCTGCGCTAGCTTGCCTGTTATACACAAAACGAAACCTCATCGCGAAACAACGACTACCCCAAAACGTAAAAAAAGCTTGGTACTACCCATGTTACCAGATTTATTGCTTGCCCGTACGCTGTTTTTTTGATATTGAGACAATTTGTCCTTAATTTTGTCCGAACAGTTCCGATTGTCCCCTTTTTGCCAGAAAAAGATGCTTCTTGCGCAAGCAAAGCTTGGAAAAAACGGTCAAGGCCGCGCATGCAAACTCCCAAAAAGAATCGGTCGTGCAGGTAGTCGGGCACAGTCGTAAGTGCTCGCTGCTCCGATCTATTACTTTTCTCATTCGGATTTGCCCAAAAAGAAAGGCGACCCTGTCGCCACGCCCTTGCCGTTTTTTCGTTTTATGTTTTGATATGTTCTTTTTTTATGGGAGTGGCTTTCTGTTCTCTATTATCTATTATTATAGAGACAGAGGTATAGTGGGGCAGGTGTTGCCGTTCATGCTCTTATGTTGCGATTCTTGGCGTTTTTTCGGACTGTTGGCTTTCTAAAGGGTACGGGACACGATTTGATTTCAACTCGCATGGATTTCGCGAGGTCACGCGGGCGGGCACGACGGCACTTTAGTTCGTAAGCTTTTGCAAAAGCATGATCCGCAGCGTCACTTCAACTCGTTAGGTTTTTGTAAGGACATCGTTTTCAACGGTACTATCGCTCGTAGGCTTTTGGCAATGCCAGATTTACAACGGCATTTCAACTCGTAGGCTTTCGCGAGGACACGATTCACAACGCCATTTCTCGCAAGCTTTTGGCAATGCCATGATTCGCACGCCATTTTAGCTCGTCAGCTTTTGGCAATGCTATGATTCACACGCCATTTCAGCTCGTAACCATTTGGCAAGCCACGGTTCACAGCGCCGCTTCTATTCGAAATCTATTCGTAAGATCACCATTCACGACGGCACTTCAACCCACAATCTTTTCTCACAGCCTTCATTCTCGCCGCCCTTTTAACTCGACAACTTTTGCAACGCTTCGCCCTTAAATCGCAGGCTTAGCGCAAGGG
Organism: Brevibacillus sp. YAE8; assembly: GCF_057543335.1. Taxonomy (NCBI): domain Bacteria; kingdom Bacillati; phylum Bacillota; class Bacilli; order Caryophanales; family Paenibacillaceae; genus Brevibacillus; species Brevibacillus sp. YAE8. The sequence continues at coordinate 21,507 of NZ_BAAIYG010000031.1, read as the reverse complement.
CACGATTCGGAATATCACTTCAACTGGCGAGCTTTTCCCAAGTCTACGATTTTTGACGCTATTCAACTCGCAAGCTGTTTCCCAAGTCCACCATTCACAACGCAACTTCAACTCACAAGCTTTGCGCAAGGCAACGATCAAAACCGCCTTCAAATCGCAGACTTTTTGCAAGGCCGCGATTCTCAATACGTGTTCAACTCGTAGGCTTTCGCTAGGACACGATTCACCATGCCCACAACTCATGACGAAGCCCATCTCGCCCAAAAGCCACTACCCGAAATCGACTACGCCCTTCTTGCAAAAACAGCCCTTCTCATAGAAGAGAAGGCAGCTAAGCCCTTCGCCTACCATACTTCATGTACACTTGCTTCCTACTTGTTATTTTTCGGAATTCGAATGGTGAATTGATAAAATTCATCATGGTCTTCCTCGTTCGTCTCTACTGGCAAGCCCGTCTGCATGACCATGTCAATCGACTGGCGCACTGTATTGATCGCGATGCGGGCATCTCTGGAGAATGCTTTCCAGCGCGGTTTTGACTCTTTTTCCGCCTTTGGATTTTCCGCCGCTTCCAGAAGCTGCTTGACGCGCACCTCTGTCTGCTTGACATTCCACTCTCGCTCCAGGATTTCTGCCAGCACTTTTACTTGCAGTTCCGCGTCCTTGAGTGGAATCAATGCTCGCGCATGGCGCTCTGTCACCTGGCGAGTCAACAGCGCATCTTGCACCTCCTGCGGCAAATGCAAAAGTCGCAGCTTGTTGGCGATGGTCGACTGCCCTTTTCCCAGACGCTGCGCCAGACTCTCCTGCGTCAAATCGTGCAAATCGATCAGCTTCTGATAGGCAACAGCCTCTTCAATCGCCGTCAGTCCTTCGCGCTGAAGATTTTCAATCAAGGCAATCGAAGCTGTTTGTGCATCGTTGAAATCTTTGATGATCGCAGGAATTTTCTCCATGCCTAACTTTTTTGTTGCGCGCAAACGCCGTTCTCCGGCAATCAACTCGTAGCGGCCGTCTCTCACCCGGACAACGATCGGTTGAATCAGCCCATGAGTGCGAATCGTTTGACACAGCTCGTCGATTTTCTCGTCATCAAAAACCGTTCGAGGCTGATATGGATTTGGCACAATCTCTTCGACTGGAAGCTGCCTGATTTCTTCATTATCTGTCTTGTCTGTCAATCCAAAAATCCGAGAAAATGAATCCTTCACTGCCATAGAAAAATCCCCCACTTCTACCCGTTCCATCGCGCTAATGTAAAACCACTGCTGCTCTGTGCGTAAAGCTTTCGAGACTCCAGCTCTCTAAGCATCTGCCGAAGAACTGAATGCCAACCGGCACGGGCTTCTTCATCAGTCATTCCAAGCCTCGCCGCCATGTCGACGCGACTAGCTGCGCTGCCTTTGCATCATCACCTGCAAAAAGTAATCCTGCGACGCCAAAAGCTGTCTGTAATCAACCGTTTTGCTTAAACAGGCAATCCTGTACAAATTTTTGCGTGGTGAAAACGAAAAACATCCCTCCACGTGAAAAAAAGGTCCTGTCCATTCACATGGCAGAATCTCGGCAAAAAGCTATTTGTCTTTCTGGTGTAAATATCGGCTGGAATTGACTGTTAAAACATATACACATTCGCTAGTCCGCGCGCCTTGCCATTTTGTCAGGCATGACGAAGTGCATCAGCGCCCGCTTCAGGCATTTTTTCGCTAAAAACCCTCCGCTATGCTGCCAGCAGCCGCTCAGAGTTGCATGGGACTGATAGAGTCTCCCTATACCGTTAAGTGGATGCTGCTGTCCGGTGTCCACTGTGAAACGAGGCTAGTTCTTCAGAGCTAGTTTCCGTCCCCCTCGCCTTTCAGATCGTTAGCCACTTAACGCAGAAATGCCCCCTTCCTTGCATTCCCCCATTTTCATTGGAGAATTGCGGTCAACACCCGCGAACAAGGTTCCCAAGCACTACACGATGCACTTCCTGCCAGACTCGTATTGCCTATCCGATCGTTTTGAAAAATCCCCTTTGACCTATTGCCATTTTCTCTGTAAATGACTTAGTTTTCTTTTATATTAGTAATTCTGCAAGCTTCGCCCAATTCCTGCTTGGGAAAAACGTTTCACGTGAAACATCAATCGTGATCGTGGTCATAGAAATTGGCTTTGCCACTGTGTTTTCCCCGCTCTTCCCCACCTATGCTCTCATCGGTAGGATGTGAAATCTTGGTGACAGAAAAGAGCTTGGGAAACAACCGATGGAAGTCCAGAGTCAGGTAGGCAAAAAATGCAGCTACAATCGCCGTTATGTACATGCCCGCACTAAACATCAGTCCGATCGCCGACGCCACCCACATCCCGGCCGCAGTCGTCAAGCCTTTCACTGAGCCGTTGAATTTGATGATCGCCCCCGCCCCCAAAAAACCCATGCCCGTAACCACCTGTGCAGCTACCCTGCCGGGATCGTTGTTCACCCCGCTGGATTGAAAGCCGTAAATGGAGGCCAGTCCAAACAGACAAGATCCGAAACAAACGAGGCTGTAAGTCCGAAAGCCAGCTCCTCGTTGCCTGCTCACGTCTTTAATAAAACGCTCCCGCTCCCACCCCATGATGGCTCCCGCCAAAAAGGCAAAGAACAGCCGCAACAAAATAGTCGGAAGCTCCGGTGGAAAAAGGGAAGTCCACGCTTCTTCCATATCTATCATCCTCTCAGAACGGTAATCGTTATCGTCACTGTTACTCGTATGTATATGCGCCCTGAGAGAGCTGCATGCGCCTAAGCGGTAGATTCATTTTGGCGTGTAAGGACTCGAATGTTGGTTGGTCGCGGGTAAAAGGACTTCTCATAAAGGACCGAAGAAGCTTTGGAGGTCGACTGTCCGCTCGCGCAGGCCACGACTACCTCCACCCGAACTCGCCTCTGCTCACGAGAGTAAGTCGCTTCGTTCCAAACGTTCTGCCGTGAGAAAAGAAAACTTCGCCAACCAAGCCAAAACAGCTTATGGGTCCGAATGTCTGGCTGGTGTCTGGCTGGCTGTCCACCTGCCTGCCTGCCTGTCTGCCTGTCTGTCTGCGTCTGCCTGTCTGCCTGTCTGCCTGTCTGTCTGCCTGTCTGCCTGCTCGCCCACCCCACAACCACCTACACTCCAATTTTCCTCTCTACACACACACATATCCCCTTTAACCTCGCGCTAATCGTTCCTCGCGCACCATGGCCATATAAGAAAAAGAACTTTGACCTAAGCAAAAAAGCCCCAAAAGTTTTCAGGCTGCTTTTCAGACCGCTTTTCAGCCTGTTCCCCAGGCCGCTAGCCACTCTAACTCCCCAAGACCACGCCCGCCTCGCCCAAAAACACCTCCCCACTTACAACACATGCCCACCCCCTCCGTTCCAATCCCACCAATAACGACCGATAGCAAAAAAACTCTACCAAAAACCCTTTAACTCCCTTAGCCCCCTAAAACAATAAAAACCACCTTATCCCCGCTCATCTTCCCCTAACTCTCTCTCCACTTCCCAAAACAAAAAAAGACCGCAGCCCCGCTCTGCGATCTTCTCCAATCCTCTTACTATACCAACGGCTTCTTAGCCGGAACCCCCGCCTTGCGCGGATAGTTTTTCGGCGTCGCCTCTATTTTTTCAATGATGACGATGTTGCGCTCCCCTGCGCCCTCCAGCAGTTGGAACGTCTCCACCTTTCGCGTTTTGCCGCCCAACGTTTTGATCGCCTTTTTCGCTTCGTTCAGCTCAGTCGTAATATCTGCCCCTTTGAGAGCGATAAAATGGCCCTTCGGCTGGGCAAATGGCAGACAAAATTCAGCCAGCAAGTTCAGCCGTGCCACAGCGCGGGCAACTACGAGATCGAACTGCTCGCGATAGCCGGCCTCTTGTCCGCGATCCTCTGCCCGTCCATGGACGGGATGAACGTCTGCCAGCCCCAATTCGCTCGCCACATGCTGCAAAAAGCTCATGCGCTTGTTCAGCGAATCAATAATCGTCATTTTCAGATGCGGAAAGCAAATTTTCAGCGGGATGCTCGGGAAGCCGGCACCGCCGCCAATATCTACGACCGACTTTACCTGGTCAAAAGGGAAGTAAAAGGCAGGCGTGATCGAATCGTAAAAGTGCTTGATGTACACTTGCCCCTCTTCGGTAATGCCCGTCAGATTCATTTTCTCGTTCCATTCCACAAGCAGACGGAAAAATTGGTCAAACTGCTCCTTCTGACGATCCGTTAACGAAATGCCTTGCGCTGCGAGAGCCTCGGCAAACTGTTCTTTGGTCATTTGGCTGATCTCCTTACTCCGCTGCACCTGCGCGTTTATACTCCAGATACACCATCAAAACGGAAATGTCTGCAGGAGTTACCCCTGCGATGCGCGCCGCTTGCCCGATGTTCAAAGGGCGGATTTTGGACATGTTTTCCCGGGACTCTTTGGACAAGCCGGAAATCTGATGGTAGTCGATGTCTGCCGGAATGCGGCGTTCCTCCATCTTTTTCATCCGTTCGACCTGCTGCAAAGACTTTTTAATGTAGCCGTCGTATTTAATCTGGATTTCTACCTGCTCTTTCACTTCCTCCGGCAACGCTTGCGGCGCGGGAACCATCGCTTCGATATGGCTATAAGTCAGCTCCGGGCGGCGCAGCAATTGCGCCAGCTCAATCACTTCTGTCAGTTCTGGCGATCCCGCTGCACGCAACACTTCCTGTACATGCTCCATGTCGGGACGCACGCGCGTATTTTCCACGCGCTCCTTTTCCTGCTCGATCAAGCGGCGTTTTTCGGTAAAACGCTTGTAGCGTTCTTCGCTAATCAAGCCGATTTCGTAGCCGATGTCGGTCAGACGCAGGTCGGCATTGTCATGACGCAAAAGCAGACGATACTCGGCGCGGGAAGTAAGCAGACGATAAGGCTCATGTGTCCCTTTTGTCACCAGGTCGTCGATCAAAACGCCAATGTACGCCTCTTCCCGGCCCAAAATGACTGGCGGTTTGCCCTGAACCCGGCGCGCTGCGTTGATGCCCGCCATCAGCCCTTGACCCGCTGCCTCTTCATACCCCGAAGTTCCGTTGATTTGACCGGCCGTAAACAGGCCAGGCAATTTTTTTGTTTCCAAAGACGGCCACAGTTGCGTCGGCACAATCGAATCGTACTCGATCGCATAGCCTGGGCGCATCATTTTGACTTCTTCCATCCCCGCCATCGAACGCAGCATCGACAACTGCACGTCTTCCGGCAAGCTTGTGGACAAGCCCTGCACGTACATTTCTTCCGTATTCCGCCCTTCCGGCTCCAGGAAGATTTGATGGCGCGGCTTGTCGTTAAAGCGCACGACTTTGTCCTCAATAGACGGGCAGTAACGCGGTCCGGTCCCTTCGATCATGCCCGAGTACATCGGAGCGCGGTGCAGGTTCGAATTGATGAGCCCGTGCGTCTCCTCATTGGTATATGTCAGCCAGCAAGGCAACTGGTCCATGATAAACTCCGTTGTTTCATACGAAAAGGCGCGTGGCACCGAGTCTCCAGGCTGAATCTCCATTTTGGAAAAATCGACGCTGTTTTTGTGCACGCGCGGAGGCGTACCTGTCTTGAAGCGCGTCATTTCAAAGCCGAGTTCTTTCAGATGATGGGCCAGGCGAATCGACGGACGCATGTTGTTCGGGCCGCTCTCGTACTGCAAATCGCCGAGAATGATTTTTCCGCGCAAATACGTTCCGGTCGTCAAAACAACCGATTTTGCCTTGTACCGCGCCCCTGTCTGGGTGATAACCCCTACACAGACACCGTCCTCGACGAGCAGCTCCTCTACCATCGCTTGACGGAGGATCAAATTTGGCGTATTCTCAATCGTTTTTTTCATTTCATGCTGATAGGCGAATTTGTCCGCCTGCGCGCGCAAAGCATGTACAGCAGGACCTTTTCCCGTATTGAGCATGCGCATTTGAATGTGCGTTTTATCGGTATTGCGTCCCATTTCGCCGCCGAGGGCATCCAGCTCCCGCACGACGTGGCCTTTTGCCGGTCCACCTACCGACGGGTTGCACGGCATGTACGCAACAGCGTCCAGGTTGATCGTCAAAAGCAACGTGCTGCAGCCCATGCGCGCCGCCGCCAAAGCCGCTTCACAGCCGGCATGACCTGCCCCGATTACGATGACGTCAAACGAGCCCGCTTCATACGCAGGTACAACGTTCATTTTTGTTTTCCCCCTTACTCGTGAGTGACTCTCTCGCACACGACTTCCTTTTAAACAGGACGATGTGTCCTGCAAATACTTCTATGCTGCGTCCATTTCGCTTCGATTACTTGCCCAGACAAAACTGAGAGAAAATCTGGTCGATCAAATCTTCGCCGACACTCTCCCCAATCACTTCGCCGAGCAGCTCCCACGACTTTTTGATGTCGATCTGGATCATGTCGACAGGCATCAAATCATCAATTCCGGCCAGCGCCTCGTCAATCGCTTTTTCAGCCTGGCGAAGCAGTTGAATATGACGGGCATTGCTCACATAGGTCAAATCATCCTGCTGCACGCGTCCACTGAAGAAAATGTCCCCGATCGCCTGCTCCAGCAAGTCGATGCCCTTCTCTTCACGCGCGGAGGTCATGATGAGCGGCTGCTGCGGGAAGTGACGCTTGATCTCTTCCAGGTCCACTTTTTGCGGCAAGTCGAACTTGTTTACGATCACGATGACCTGAAAGCCTTTTGCCGCTTCAAAAATCGCATAGTCGTCAGCCGTGAGCGGCTCATTGTAATTGACGACGAGCAGAACAAGATCAGCCTTTTGCAAAAGCTGACGCGATTTTTCCACCCCGATTTTCTCCACGATATCTTCCGTATCGCGAATCCCTGCCGTATCAATGAGACGCAGAGGAACCCCGCGCACGTTGACGTACTCTTCAATCACGTCACGAGTCGTTCCGGCCACATCGGTGACGATTGCTTTTTCCTCCTGAACGAGACTGTTCAGAAGAGAGGACTTTCCTACATTCGGCCGCCCGATAATCGCCGTAGACAAGCCTTCGCGCAATATTTTCCCTTGCTTGGCTGTCTGCAAAAGCCGCTGAATCTCGCCTTTTACCTCCTGGCATTTTCCGCGCAGGAAGTTTTGCGTAAACTCCTCGACGTCATGCTCGGGATAGTCCAGCGTTACTTCTATATGCGCCATGGCTTCAATCAAATTTTGGCGCAACTGTCGAATGAGCCGCGACAGCTTGCCCTCTACCTGGTTCAAAGCCACCTTCATCGCTCTGTCTGTTTTCGCCCGGATCAAATCAATCACGGCCTCAGCCTGAGACAAATCGACGCGTCCGTTTAAAAACGCACGCTTCGTAAATTCGCCCGGCTCCGCCAGTCTGGCGCCGTTATCCAGAATCAGCTCCAACACCTTTTCAACGGACACGATTCCTCCGTGGCAGTTTACCTCCACTACATCCTCTCGCGTGAACGTACGCGGAGCCTTCATCACAGACACAAGCACCTCTTCCACCCGTTCACCCGTTTCTGGATCGTACAGGTGACCGTAGTGGATCGTATGGCTATCCACTGTGGACAACCGCTGTTTTCCTTTATATATCTTATCCACAACGTCGATCGCTTCCGCACCGCTTACCCGAATGACGGCGATGCCGCCTTCGCCCATCGGTGTCGCAACCGCTGCTATTGTATCGAATTTCATGACCTTCACCTCAAGCTTTCCAATCAGACAAGTCAGCCACTAACTTACTAGCTTAACAGATCGCCCTGAAAAATTCCAAATGAAAGTGCAAATTTTGCACGCTCTCCTTCCCCAACCAGAAAAAGCAACCCCGCCGTCCAAGGTTGCTGTCCGTTCTCGTTATCCACAGTATGATCTTTTTGCGAAAAGCTCAACCCTTCCCGCGCTTATCCACAGTGGACAACTGTTTTTGGCGGCCACGCTGCAAGCGCGCACGTCGCAATTTGTCGATTTTCCTCGCTCTCGCGCCCGCTCCAACTGGCGAACCGTTCTCCGTCTATTTCGAGCGAAGCCAAAAAAAGAAGCCTAACGAGAGGCTTCTTTCGGTGCAATGACGATATATCGGTTTGGCTCGTCTCCTTCGCTGAAGGTGACGACATCCGCTCTTTTTTGCAGGAAGGCGTGAATTACTTTGCGCTCCGCGGCTGACATCGGCTCCAGCCGCACGTCCCGCCTGGTCGACAGAGCCTTTTTCGCGACACGGTCAGCGAGCTGCTCCAATGTTTCCTTGCGGCGCATCCTGTAATTTTCCGCATCCAAGGTGATGCGTACATGTTTGTCCGCATGACGGTTCGCTACGACGTTTACGAGATACTGTAAGGAATCCAGAGTTTGCCCTCTGCGGCCAATGATAATTCCCAGGTTGCTGCCCTGGATATCAAACAGGATGCCCTCTTCATTAGTACGAGTCTCCACTTTGGCGTTCACCTTCATGTTAGACAAAACATCTTGAAGAAAGTCACGTCCCTGTGCAATCGGGTCAAAATGAAATTCCACTTCCACTTTGGCGTCCTTGGCCCCAATCAGTCCAAAAAGGCCCCTGCTCGGCTCCTCCAGAACGCGGATACTCGCCTTTTCACGCGGTACACCCAATTCCAGCAAAGCTTTTTGCACAGCATCGTCTATCGTTTTTGCCGTAGCTACCACCTTTTTCACTTGGAGGTTCCCTCCTTGGGAGTAAGCTTATTGCCTTTATCACGATACAGGAAGTACGTTTGTACGATGGTAAACAGGTTGCCGTAAACCCAGTACAGAGACAGCGCAGATGGCAATGTGACGGCGATGGCCAAAATCATCAGCGGCATCATGACCAGCATCATTTGCATTTGCGGGTTGCCCTGTGTCGCTTGTCCCATCATTTTCGACTGCAGGTACGTCGTAATCGCAGCGATGATCGGCAAGATGTAGTACGGGTCTTTTTCACCCAAAGTCAGCCAGAGGAACGTTTGCGTCTTGATTTCCTCCGTCCGGATGATGGCATGGTAAAAGGCGATCAGGATAGGCATTTGCACCAGCATCGGCAAGCAACCAGCGAGTGGATTGACGCCGTTTTTCTGGAAGACAGCCATTGTTTCCTGTTGCGCTTTTTGCGGATCGTTTTTATACTTCTCACGAATTTTTTGCATCTCCGGTTGAAGCTCTTGCATTTTCTTGGAGCTCTTGATTTGCTTGACCATCAATGGCAGCACAATCAAACGGATGATGACTGTCGCTACCAGGATACCGAAACCGTAGTTGTCTCCAAGCACCAAAGCGCTTTCTTTAATCAACCAGGACAAGGGATATACGAGATACTTGTCCCAGAAGCCGGTTGCGTCAGGGCCGATAGGCTCAGCAGTCGCCGGGTTACAGCCTGACAGCACAAGAACCAGCATAGTCAGCATTAGCATGCTGAGGGTACGTCTACTCAAGGGTGATCCTCCTTTTCCCCGCTTCAATGAGGTATGCTTATTTGCGTTGATCCGGAACTGGATCAAACCCGCCCGGGTGGAACGGATGACATTTCAGGATGCGACGAAGAGCCAGCCAGCCTCCACGCCACGCCCCAAACCGGCGAACCGATTCGATAGCGTAGTGCGAGCAGGTGGGCGCGAATCTGCATGTAGGAGGTTTCAGCGGAGAAATAAACAACTGGTATCCGCGGATCAACCAAACCATGACTTTCGCAATCATCGTTTCACCCTCTTTTTCCATTATGTACGGGTGCCCGTTTGATTACTTTGGCGCGCTTCATCACGTGCAACAGAGATTGCTCAATGGCTTCAAGCGACATGGCTTCCACTCCCGGACGGGCGATGATGACAAGATCGAGGCCGAGTGGAATGTCTGACTCCAGCCGCGCTACCGCTTCGCGAATCAGCCGTTTGACTCTGTTGCGGATAACAGCGTTACCAATTTTTTTGCTGACAGAAATTCCGGCGCGAAAAGCAGCCTGTCCCTCTTGTTTGGCTGAATACAGGACAAATTGCTTGTTGGCAGCCGAAGTTCCTCGTTGAAACACTGCTTGAAAGTGCTCATTTTTTTTGAGCCGGTGTGAACGATGCAAGGTAAACAACCCCTAACATCACAATTATAGTAGAAAACGTAAACAGCATCTACCAGTATATCCTTGTTTCGTCCACTTTTTTCCCCAAAGTCTGCGCACTTTGTGCGAAAATCAAAAAACACCAGGGAAAATCAGGGAAAATTAGTCTATTTTTGCGATCAGCTCGGCCTTTGCCCTGCGCAGCTCAGAGACTCCCAGCTCATCCATCTGGAAAAAACCAAGTTCCAAAAGCGCCTCGCCCAACTCGGGCGGCAGCTCTCCCCAATGCTCCTCCCACCAGTTGCCCTCGTCCGTGCTGGAATACAGCCACACGGCCTCGGAAAACAGCAGAAAGCCCGCCTCTACGTACTGGCCTTGTCGCAGCAGCCTGTCGATCTTTCGCTTCAATAGAACGTCATTCTCTGCTCCCAGCGAAAACGTCTCCTGACCGCGGCGCGTTTTCAAATGGGCACGATAGGCCGCAAGCACCGCCAGCCCATCCATGAGCGCCTCTTTTGTCTGATACGTCTCCGCAAAACACTGCTCAAGCGCTGTCCATTCGCCCAGCTCCCGCAGCAACTGATACAGCGCACGATCGCTGAGCTTTCCATGCGAAACGCAAGCGATCAGTTGCAAAGCTTCCAACCAGCCGGCCCACTCAAGCAGGGCAACTGAATAAAAGCGTCCTTCTGCAAGCGCCTCATCTCCGCTCCGCTCATACGCCGCAATCGCCGCCTTCACCTGGCCAATCATCTTTTGCCGAGCCTCTTCCGATTCGAGGTAATCTTGCATCTGCACAAACCAGCCCGTAAAACGAGCCGTGGGATCGGCAATCAGCCGGGCCTCCTGCAAATACCGCCACGCCCACGGGTTGGCACGCACGTCCTCTATCGTCGGCACTGAATGCACGTGAAGCTGAATCAGTTGCCCGCGAAACTGGCGGTTTTCACTTCGATGTTCAGAGGCTCCCTCCATGAACACATTCAGGTCGAGATCGCTGAAGGCGTCTGCTTCCCCCCTCCCGACCGAACCGCCCGCATAGGCGCATACCATCCCCGAAAGCGATAGCTGCTCGACAAAGTCACGGCCCAACTCAATAAAAAAGTCGGTTTCATCCTTATAAGGCTTCATCGGTTCCTCCCGCTCTTTGCTATGCTGCAAGAGCCTTTCCATAGCTAGGTAATGATTCTCCCCCAAGAAAGGTTCCACATCGCGGTTAGACTTCCTCTTCACACCTTAAAAAGAATTTTCCGACATCATTGCGCAAACAAAAAGGCCACTGGAAATGTGGCCTTACGCGGAAAGAACTTTTCTACCTTTTTGACGACGAGCAGCCAAAATTTTACGGCCGTTTTTTGTGCTCATGCGCTTACGGAATCCATGATCCTTTTTGCGCTTGCGATTGTTAGGATTAAAAGATGGTTTCATTTCGTATTACACCTCCGTCTCGCACAGACATTCTTTTGCATTATAAGGACATATAGTAAAAAAGTCAAGCGACAGTGGAATTTCGTTACCAAGGCAAATATCCCCATAAAACTATTTCCCGGATCTGTGGATATCATCTTATCCACAAAAGCAGATTTCGACAAGTTTATCTACAGCTTGTACACAAAATATAGATATGTGAATATGTGCCTGGTACCAGTGGTTGTGTTTGTGGATAAGTATGAAAAAACCATTGATGCCATGCCTTATATCTGTTATTATGTTTTTGTTTTGAAGCGTGAATAACTCCGATAGGCTAATCGGTTTTTCCACAGGGTGTGGATAAGTTTGTGGACAGATTCCTTCCTATGTGTATGTCGTTACTCACAGGGATGCGGATAACCGTCTGCTTTTTTTCTCTTCTACGAGCGGAATCCCTATTTTTCGACTTTTTTTATCCACAGTCGCTGTAAACGACCGTGTTGACAATTGGGTCACACATATGAGGTTTTTTGCAATTGCTATCGTTTGTTTCTTATCGGTGATTTTATTTTTCGGACGGCCCAAAAGGAGGGATTCTGGTTGGATGCAGCGATTAGCGAACTATGGCGCAAAGTTCTCGCCAAGATAGAAAAATCGCTAAGCAAACCAAGTTTTGATACCTGGCTCAAAGCGACGAGAGCAACAACCTTGGAAGAGGATGCACTGATCGTCGTCGCGCCCAACGACTTTGCGAGGGATTGGCTTGAAACCAGGTACGCTCAACTGATTACCGATACACTATATGAAGTGACAGGTATCAATATGAAGGTAAAATTCGTCGCCCTGCAAAATCAGGACGCCGCATTTGCCGAAGAACAACCAGCCCCGCGGGTGAAAATGAGCGCTCCGCCCTCAGCAGCGGATGACCAGCCACCCAGCATTTTAAATCCCAAGTACACCTTTGACACCTTCGTCATCGGTGCCGGGAACCGATTCGCTCACGCCGCTTCGCTTGCGGTCGCTGAAGCTCCTGCTAAAGCTTACAATCCTCTCTTCATTTACGGAGGAGTCGGACTTGGCAAAACCCACTTGATGCACGCAATTGGCCATTATGTCATTCAACACAATCCATCGGCGAAAGTGGTCTATTTGTCGTCAGAGAAGTTCACCAATGAATTCATCAACTCTATTCGCGACAACAAGGCCGTTGAATTCCGCAATAAGTACCGGAGTGTAGACGTTCTTTTAATTGATGATATTCAGTTTTTGGCAGGCAAGGAATCGACGCAGGAAGAGTTTTTCCATACGTTTAATGCCCTGCACGAAGAAAGCAAGCAGATCATTATCTCCTCTGACCGGCCTCCCAAGGAGATTCCGACTCTGGAGGATCGTCTGCGCTCCCGCTTTGAATGGGGACTCATTACCGACATTCAGCCGCCAGATTTGGAAACGCGGATTGCCATTTTGCGCAAAAAGGCAAAAGCTGAGAATCTCGACATCCCGAATGAGGTAATGGCGTACATCGCGAACCAGATCGACAGCAACATCCGCGAGCTGGAAGGCGCCCTGATCCGCGTCGTGGCTTACTCTTCGCTGATTAATCGCGACATTGATACGCAGTTGGCCGCTGAAGCGCTGAAAGACATCATTCCGTCTTCTCGCCCTCGCGTCATTACGATCATGGACATCCAGCGCGCAGTCGGAGAAGCCTTTAGCCTCAAGCTGGAAGACTTCAAGGCGAAAAAGCGAACCAAAACCGTCGCTTTTCCGCGGCAAATTGCCATGTATTTGTCTCGCGAGCTGACAGATGCCTCTTTGCCGAAAATCGGGGACGAATTTGGCGGACGCGACCATACGACCGTCATTCACGCACACGAAAAAATCTCTCGGGCGCTGGCAAGCGACCCGCAGATGCAGACTACGATTCAGTCGCTCATTGAAAAGTTAAAAGCAAACCATTAAACCTGTGCATAACGCAAAAAGCCTATACACAACTTACCCACATGTGTATAGGCTATCTTTTACGTTATCAATCCACATATCCACAAATCCACAGGCCCTATTACTACTTCTGTTTAAAAAGATTTATCCTAATAAGATATGATAAAGACGCAGCCATTATGCATAGCCACTTAAAAAATGGCGCAGATAGAGGGAGGATCACGTTGATGCATATTACCGTTCAGCGAGACAAGCTGTCTAACGCCGTGTCACATGTCAGCAAAGCGGTTTCCAGCAGAACCACCATTCCGATTTTGACTGGGATTAAGATAAAGACGGATGATGAGGGACTTACTCTGACTGCAAGCGATTCGGATGTATCCATCGAGGTGCAGATTCCTTTGGAAGAAGCGGGAGAATGGGGAGTAACGATCCATCAGCATGGGAGCATTGTTTTGACAGCGCGCATTTTCAGCGAAATCGTGCGCAAGCTGCCAAGCAACGAGATTCACATTCAGGTAGACGACCGTCTCGTTACGCAAATCCGTTCGGGACAAGCCGAATTCACCATTAACGGAATGGATGCCAGCGAGTATCCTCAACTGCCGCATCTGGAAGAAGACAAAGTTTTCAGCGTTCCCTGTGACTTGCTGAAAGCCATGATCCGGCAAACCGTTTTTGGCGTCTCTACTTCCGAAATGCGTCCGATCTTGACTGGACTCATGTGGTCCCTGGAACAAGGCAAGCTGCGCTTTGTCGCTACTGACAGTCACCGTCTGGCCAGCCGTACTGCGATGGTAGAATGCCCGGAAGACTTGTCCTTCCACAACGTAGTCGTGCCAGGAAAAAGCTGCAACGAACTGGTGAAAATTCTCGATGACGACCAAAACCCGGCTGACATCGTCGTAGCCGACAATCAGATTTTGGTGAAGTCCAAGCACATTTTGTTCTATTCCCGTCTGCTGGAAGGAACTTACCCGGACACGACCAGAATCATCCCGCAAGGCAGCAAAACCGAGATTACCGTCAGCACCAAGGAATTTTTGCAATCAATTGAGCGCGCTTCCTTGCTCAGCCGCGAAGGCAAATCGAACGTGGTCAAGCTGGTTACATTGCCGGACGGCAGCGTGGAGATCACTTCCAACGCACCGGAAATCGGTAAAGTTACGGACATTTTGACGCCAAAAGCCACGAACGGTGAAGAGCTGAAGATTTCCTTCAACGCGAAGTACATGATTGACGCCTTGCGTGCGATCGACAGCGCCGAGATCAAAGCCAGCTTTACCGGCCCGATGAGTCCGTTCGTGATTCGTCCGACAGACCACGACTGGATGCTGCATTTGATCCTGCCAGTCCGTACTTACTAGGTCTTTTTCGTAAAAAAGTTCTTTTTCGTAAAAGAAAGGAGCCAAACCATGCGTGAGGTTTCCATCAACACCGAATACATTGCGCTCGGCCAATTTTTGAAGCTGGCTGACGTCATTGACACAGGCGGCATGGCTAAAGCGTTTTTGGCAGAAGTGCCGATCAAGATCAATGGCGAGTTGGACAACCGGCGCGGCCGCAAGCTATATCCTGGCGATGAAGTGGCGATTGAAGGCCATGGCCGCTTTCAAGTGGTACGCCGCTGAGAGGAGAGCGTGATTCTTGTTTCTCAAGAACCTGTCGCTAACCAACTATCGCAACTACCAATCCTTGTCCTTGGATTTTGACGGACCGATCCAGTTGTTCATCGGGAACAACGCCCAAGGGAAAACTAATGCACTCGAGTCGATATACGTTCTGGCTCTGGCCAAATCCCACCGCACGCCCCGAGACAAGGAGCTGATTGCGTGGGATGCCGATTACGCCACGATCCGTAGCGATGTTCTTCGTCGCTACGGTTCTGTTCGTTTGGAGCTGCAGTTGACAACCAAGGGAAAGCGGGCCAAAATCAACGGAATGGAGCAGCAAAAGCTGAGCGCCTACGTGGGAGCTTTGAACGTAGTCATGTTTGCGCCGGAGGACCTGTCCATTGTAAAAGGAGCGCCTGCCCAGCGTAGGCGTTTCATTGACATGGAAATTGGCCAAGTTTCGCCCACCTATCTGTATTATTTGAGCAACTACAACAAGGTGCTGGCTCAGCGGAACCAACTGCTGAAGGACTTGGCGATGAAAAAAAGCCATTCGCTGGAAATGCTGGCAATTTGGAATACCCAACTGGCCGATTTAGCGGTAAAATTGTTGAGGAAGCGATTTGAGTTTCTGCGCAAGCTGGAGGTGTGGGCGCAGGAGATCCACACCGGCATTACCAGCGGCAGGGAAATGCTTTCTTTGCATTACGTGAACTCATCGCCCGTTACGGATGAAATGTCGGCAGAGCAAGCGGTTGAAAAAATGCTGGCTGCCTATGAAGAGGTTCGCGACCGGGAAATTATGCGCGGAAGCACGCTGATCGGACCGCACCGCGATGATTTTTCACTCAAAGTGAACAACATGGATGTCCAGACGTACGGTTCGCAAGGGCAGCAGCGCACGAGCGCCCTGTCCATCAAATTGGCCGAAATTGAGCTGATTAAAGAAGAAGTCGGGGAATACCCCGTTCTTTTGTTGGATGATGTCTTGTCAGAGTTGGATGAACATCGGCAAACCCTGCTGCTCGAAACCATTCAGGATCGGGTTCAGACGTTTGTAAGCACGACAGGTGTGGAAGGCTTAAAGCATCAGGTTCTCCAGCAAGCCTCTCGGTTTTACGTGAAGGAAGGGACAATCTCGGGAGAAAGGTAGGGGTCAGGGATGTTTATTCACATTGGTGGAGATACTGTGGTGAGCACTAAGGAAGTTATTTCCATCCTCGACCATCAAACCGTGAAATCCTCGAAGGTCAACAAGGCTTTCCTGGAGGAAAAGCGGAAAACGATTGTCGATCACAGCGTGGAAGAAACAAAATCTTATGTAATCACCCAGGACGCCATTTACTGTTCACCTATTTCTTCTCTGACGCTAAAGCGACGCGCTCAGTTCGTGGACAGCTTGGATCAGTTTCCCTTTGTACAAGCTGAAGTGGAGGAGTTGACAGAGTAGTGGATCAAGTGACGACGAACGATACAAACTATGATGCGAGTCAGATTCAGGTTCTGGAAGGTCTGGAAGCTGTTCGGAAACGTCCCGGCATGTATATCGGCTCGACCAGCAGCCGCGGTTTGCATCACCTGGTATGGGAGATTGTCGACAATGCTATCGACGAGGCGCTTGCCGGTTATTGCGACAACATCTTGGTGGTCATTCATCCGGACAACTCCGTATCTGTAACTGATAACGGCCGGGGAATCCCGACCGGCATCCATGAAAAAACCGGGAAATCAACCGTTGAGACGGTTTTGACTGTCCTGCACGCCGGCGGAAAATTCGGCGGTGGCGGATACAAAGTCTCCGGCGGTCTGCACGGGGTAGGTAGCTCGGTAGTGAACGCGCTATCTGAATGGATGGAAGTAGAAGTAAAGCAAAACAACAAAATTCACTATATGCGCTTTACAGTCGGAACGCCTGATGCTGATCTTGCCGTCATTGGCGAGACAGAGGAGACGGGAACAAAAGTCACCTTCAAGCCAGATCCGACGATTTTTACGGAAACGACTGTTTTTGAATACGACGTTTTGCAAAAACGTATTCGCGAGCTCGCCTTCCTGAACAAAGGGCTGCGCATTACGCTGAAGGATACGCGCCCGGACCAGGAGCGGGAAGAATCGTTCCACTATGAGGGCGGTATCGTACAGTTCGTGGAATACTTGAATAAAAACCGGGAACCGTTGCACGAAGAGGTCATTTACTGCGAGGGCGAAAAAGACGGCCTTTTCGTTGAGGTTGCTCTGCAGTACAACGACAGCTATGTGAGCAACATCTACTCGTTCGCCAACAACATCAACACGCATGAGGGCGGAACGCACGAAACAGGCTTCAAGACAGCTCTTACCCGTGTCATTAACGACTACAGCCGCAAATTCAATCTCCTGAAGGAAAAAGATCCGAACCTCTCCGGCGATGACGTGCGCGAAGGGATTACGGCGATCATTTCCGTGAAGATTCAGGAGCCGCAGTTTGAAGGGCAGACGAAAACCAAGCTCGGCAATTCGGAAGCGCGCAGCATTACCGAATCTGTCTTTGGCGATCGCTTCAGCACCTTTATGGAGGAAAATCCGGGCGTAGCGAAAAAAGTGGTGGAGAAAGCCCTGATGGCTTCCCGTGCTCGTGAAGCAGCGCGGAAAGCCCGTGAAATGACTCGCCGTAAAAGTGCGCTCGAAGTCAGCGCTTTGCCGGGTAAATTGGCGGACTGCTCTTCGAAGGACGCTTCGGAATCCGAACTGTTCATCGTTGAGGGGGACTCCGCGGGCGGTTCTGCGAAGTCCGGCCGCGATCGCCATTTCCAGGCCATTCTTCCTTTGCGTGGAAAAGTGCTGAACGTAGAGAAAGCGCGCTTGGACAAAATTCTCGGCAACAACGAGATTCGCATGATTATTACTGCGCTCGGCACCGGGGTAGGCGAAGATTTTGACATTACAAAAGCGCGCTACCACAAAGTTGTGATTATGACGGACGCGGACGTGGACGGCTCGCATATTCGCACGCTGCTGCTGACGTTCTTCTACCGTTACATGCGTCAGCTCATCGAAGCGGGGTACATTTATATCGCGCAGCCGCCGCTCTACAGCATCAAGCAAGGCAAGACGCTGCATTACGCGTATAACGACAAGCAGCGCGATGAAATACTCGCGACCCTCAAGGCTACACCGAAGCCAAGCGTCCAGCGCTACAAAGGGTTGGGCGAGATGAATGCTGACCAATTGTGGGAGACGACAATGGACCCTGCCATGCGCACGCTCCTGCAAGTGAACCTGGAAGACGCCATGGAAGCAGACATGGTGTTTGAGACGCTCATGGGCGACGAAGTAGAGCCGCGCAGGGAGTTTATCGAGCAACACGCGGCATCTGTAAGGGATTTGGACATTTAAGCTTTGAAATAGATTCGGTATATGGCAAGAAGGCTCAGCGATCCAGGCGGTATGAAAATGGCTTCAACAGGCGGTTTGCGCTGAACGAAGCTATTATTTTGCTGAGCTTTGGATAGCTGAGTCTGCCTTCTTGCAAAAAAATTCACTGTCGCACGATAAAAAAATCAAAAATTCTATTGCAATGAATTAAAATGTATGCTAGATTAAAGATCCAGGAAGTGATACGGGCCTATAGCTCAGTTGGTTAGAGCGCACGCCTGATAAGCGTGAGGTCGGCTGTTCGAGTCAGCCTAGGCCCACCACTTATACAAGGCGATAGCGCCGGATGCGACATCGCTTCTCCATTTTTGGAAAATGGGGCTGTAGCTCAGTTGGGAGAGCGCCTGCCTTGCAAGCAGGAGGTCATCGGTTCGATCCCGTTCAGCTCCACCAATATACTCCTATAGGCAATTGGCCTGGATGTCCTAATGTTCCTCGGTAGCTCAGTTGGTAGAGCAATCGGCTGTTAACCGATCGGTCGGCGGTTCGAGTCCGTCCCGAGGAGCCATATCACGCTCCTGTAGCTCAGTCGGTAGAGCGTTTCCATGGTAAGGAAGAGGTCGCAGGTTCGATTCCTGTCGGGAGCACCAGAAATGATTACGAACATGGCCCGTTGGTGAAGCGGTTTAACACAGCAGCCTTTCACGCTGTCATACAGGGGTTCGAATCCCCTACGGGTCACTTATACACCCAACTAGTTGTTGGGGTCCCCGCAAAGTACTCGGTGTTGCTACAACGCAATCTCTTCACTTTGTGGGGTACTTTGGAGGCTTAGCTCAGCTGGGAGAGCATCTGCCTTACAAGCAGAGGGTCGGCGGTTCGATCCCGTCAGCCTCCACCATTTTCACGAATGACAAAAACATGGAGCTGTGGTGAAGTTGGAGTTCACGCCGGTCTGTCACACCGGAGGTCGCGGGTTCGAGTCCCGTCAGCTCCGCCATTATTCAAAAAGTAATGGTGGACTCACATACACGAGGCTCGGTAGCTCAGTCGGTAGAGCAGAGGACTGAAAATCCTCGTGTCGGCGGTTCGATTCCGTCCCGAGCCACCATGAAATAAACTGAACATGCCGGTATAGCTCAATTGGTAGAGCACCTGACTTGTAATCAGGGGGTTGTGGGTTCAAGTCCTATTGCCGGCACCATTTTCATCCTTTCGAGCAAAGAGCAATCCGTGCTTACGAAGGACAAGCTGGGGAGATAGTGAAGTGGCTAAACACGGCAGACTGTAAATCTGCTCCCTCCGGGTTCGGCGGTTCGAATCCGTCTCTCCCCACCATCTTTACTTCATGGCTATTGGGGTATAGCCAAGCGGTAAGGCAACGGACTTTGACTCCGTCATTCCTAGGTTCAAATCCTAGTACCCCAGCCATAATGAGAGCCATTAGCTCAGTTGGTAGAGCATCTGACTTTTAATCAGAGGGTCGAAGGTTCGAGTCCTTCATGGCTCACCAGTATTTTTGACAAGTAGATATGCGGTCGTGGCGGAATTGGCAGACGCGCTAGATTCAGGTTCTAGTGGTGGCAACACCGTGGAGGTTCAAGTCCTCTCGACCGCACCAACCCATCCTATGATGGATGAAAATGCGGACGTAGCTCAATTGGTAGAGCGTCGCCTTGCCAAGGCGAAGGTCGCGGGTTCGAGACCCGTCGTCCGCTCCATCAATGTTCTCGGGTCTCTCACCCGTTCCGGGTTTACCCTGGAAGAACATCAAGGAAGAGTGTCACGGGCACTTCCGATCTGGCTTTGCAGGCAGCGTTTTGACGCAGCAGCGCCAGAAAGAAGCGAGACCCGTCGTCCGCTCCATTATCATGTGCCCTTAGCTCAGCCGGATAGAGCGTTTGACTACGAATCAAAAGGTCGGGAGTTCGAATCTCTCAGGGCACGCTTTTCTTTATATAGTCGGGAAGTAGCTCAGCTTGGTAGAGTACTTGGCTTGGGACCAAGGGGTCGCAGGTTCGAATCCTGTCTTCCCGACCAGTTTTTCCAATTTGATATGCCGGTGTGGCGGAATGGCAGACGCGCGCGACTCAAAATCGTGAGGGAAACCGTGGGGGTTCAAGTCCCTTCACCGGCACCATATTTTGCGGGTGTAGTTCAATGGTAGAACTCCAGCCTTCCAAGCTGGTCGCGTGGGTTCGATTCCCATCACCCGCTCCATTTTTTGCGGAGGGATACCGAAGTGGTCATAACGGGGCGGTCTTGAAAACCGTTAGGGTGCAAGCCCACGGGGGTTCGAATCCCTCTCCCTCCGCCATTCTCATTCCTACCTGATGTTCGTGGCGGCGTAGCTCAGATGGCTAGAGCGTTCGGTTCATACCCGAAAGGTCGGGGGTTCGATCCCCTCCACCGCTACCATAGGGGCATAGTTTAACGGTAGAACGAAGGTCTCCAAAACCTTTGGTGTGGGTTCGATTCCTACTGCCCCTGCCAAAAGTGTATAGTTACTATTCATGGCGGTCGTGGCGAAGGGGTTAACGCACCGGATTGTGGCTCCGGCACTCGTGGGTTCAAGTCCCATCGATCGCCCCATTTTTATTTTAACTAACGATATATGTCTCAGTAGCTCAGCTGGATAGAGCATCCGCCTTCTAAGCGGACGGTCGGGAGTTCGAACCTCTCCTGAGACGTTTTTACATGCGGTCGTGGTGGAATTGGCAGACACACCATCTTGAGGGGGTGGCGGGGCGACCCGTGCGAGTTCGAGTCTCGCCGACCGCACCACTAAATAATTTCAATGAGTTTTCAAAAAAGCTCTTGAAATTACGAAGTGAACATGATATATTAAAAGTCCGCTCGCGATTGCTAGATTTAAGGCGAGTGAACAAAAGTAAATGTCACCTAAAAAAGCTCTTGACTTTGATAGGTGGACATGATAAGATGAAGCTCCGCTCCGCTGAGTGGACGCAATCGAAAATGCTCTTTGAAAACTGAACAGCGAAAGCGTTGATGAGTCTATCATTAATGATTTGCCAGCTTTGAACCAGAAACAAACTTTATTGGAGAGTTTGATCCTGGCTCAGGACGAACGCTGGCGGCGTGCCTAATACATGCAAGTCGAGCGAGTCCCTTCGGGGGCTAGCGGCGGACGGGTGAGTAACACGTAGGCAACCTG
>NZ_BAAIYG010000030.1:0-63531 GCF_057543335.1 Brevibacillus sp. YAE8 | reverse complement strand
GTTGTGTTCTTTGATAAGTTGGCGCAGCTGGTCTTTTGGAATGAGTCCCATGTGTTCTCTCAACCTCACTTTGTTTCATTGTAATGGAATGTGGAATGAGAGTTTACACAAAATATTTTACAGTCCCAAGTGGGCCAATAAAAGGATATATAAACACATGGGCAAGCATCGCTTGTACATCATCGGTTGTTAGCACCCCAGGACCTCCATTATAAGTGAGCGAAACAAGTGCATCAAACTGCGACTGTGTAAATTGACAACCTGTAGGAAGTTCTAATTTATTAACTGCCTTTACAGCCTTTGCAGTATCATCAGCAAAAAAAGTATTCGCCTTAGACTGAGAGATTGGTGAAGTATAACCTAGATTTAAAGACTTTGATAAAGCATCAGCTTCTGCTTGGGACAGAAGAGAATCATTTGGATTCCCTGTTGTATTTTTTTTGTATACTTTCGTGTCTGTTATCAAGTGTCCCCATCCAACTGTTGGATACCCATAAGGATCTCCATAAAATTTCAAGGAAAATCCCTCATGTTTTTTGATAAGGTTTGCTCCATCTGTGCCTAAAGAAAAATTTGACATAATAAAACTCCTTTGTATTGTTAGTAGCGACTATTTTGAGCGCTCAACTCATCGCCTTCACCCTTGTAGGTAAAAAAACAAAGTAAACTACAACCGCCTCTTAGAAATTTTTTGCTTTTTGGAAAAAGCCTCAATCACTCGAAAGCCTTTGCACTCAAACGAACGAATTTTTAACAGATAAAAATCTATAATTTTTAGGGATCAAAGAACAACAAAAAAGAAGAATCCGATACAAGATCGGATTCCTCATCTGTGCGACTATTTCTTCTGGAACTCCATTAATCACTACTTGCTCAATAATGAATCTTGCTTTAGATGGAAGGGAATTCAGCATTTCTTCTTGGGTCTCGATAATAAGTTTTATGTAGGGCTTGCTGAACAATGCATAAACGCGAGGAATCGTGAAATAATCAAAGAAAACTGCGGAAAATCTGGATTTATAATTTGACCAAGTGCAAGGTTTTTGCAGGAATTCTTTGAAAAACCTTGCACCAGTAAGAATTTCGTTCAATCAAGAGGCACACGAAACGTTCAAAATGGATCGGAAAAACAGTATTTTATACTACTGATATGCATTTCGACTCTGACTTTGCTGTTTTGGAACCAAATCTGCATATTATTCATGATTTCTTGTATATTTCTCATTCGTTCAGCAAGCCCTACTTAGTCTTGATGAAATTCAAGACAACCATCTCGATTATATGCCCAAAAATTGGTATCCTATCTCAATCAACAATGGTGATTACATCTTTATTGACTCTGATCGAGTTAAAAATGGGCAAACCAATTATTTGGTATGTTTTAACCATGATGATGTTTCGACTGCCGAAGGTCATTACTTAAATATGACGTTTGAAACATGGCTCGAAAGATTAATCATCGCGCAAGGTGCAGAGTTTTGGACCTGGTAAAAAAAGAGTGGATCATCCACTCTGCTCTTCAGATTGTCGAGAAACCCCACACATTGTGAGGTTTCTCTTGTTTTACATAGATTTTCCCGCGAACTGCTTATCCATTTTGGACATTCTGGTCTGTCGCACAGAGCTGATAGCCCCAGCCCCATACGGTGGCAATCAGCCCGGCGGCCGCCGGGGAGCGCTGGAACAGCTTTTTTCTGATTTTCCGAACGTGCGTGTCGACGGTGCGGGCATCCCGTTGTACGCTGGCGTCGTTCCATACGTGCCGCAGCAAGTCCTCCCGCGAAAACGTTTCATTCGGATGCAGGGCGAGAAAGTGCAGCAGATCGAACTCTTTGCGCGCCAGCTCTACCACGTTTCCGCCGACCGTCACCCGATGCGCCAGCGGCTCAATCAACAGGTCGGAATACGCAATCGCGGCGGGAGCTGCCCTGCTTTCCCCGGCCTTTTCCTGCTGACTGCGCGCCCGCTGCAGGATCGCCCTGATCCGGTACATCAGCTCGTGCGGACTGAACGGCTTCACGACGTAATCATCCGCGCCCGCCTCGAACCCTCTCAAACGATCTGCCTGTTCCCCTCTGGCTGATACGATCACGATAGGGACCTGCTGCCTTTCCCGCAGCCTCCGGCACAGCTCGATGCCATCCATCTCCGGCAGCATCAGGTCGAGAATGACGAGATCGTAGTCGATCTGCTCTACCAGACTCAGCGCTGCGCTCCCGTCGTCGGCCTCATCCGCGACGTATCCCGCCTTTTCCAGATACATGCGCAAAATTCGCCGGATTCGCTCTTCATCATCGACAATCAGTATCGTAGACGGACTCTCTCCCATGCGGTTTCTCCTCCCTCGCTTAATCGGTCGTTTATCCGACTGGCCTATGCGCTCAAAAAACGTTTGACTGCAGGTATGCGCCTGATGACAAGCCAATCCAGAAGCAGAACGACAAGGAGCGAGATGCCTACCAACGGGAAGAACAGTCCGAACGCGACGACGATCAGCGCGACGCCTTTCATCAGCTTGAAGTTTTTCGGCAGGGCAGGCGCTCCCAGTTTTCCCGGCGGCTTCCGCTTCCACCACATGATTAGCCCTGTGACGGAAATGCCTGCCAGACCGAGACAAGTCAACGCCGCCAGCAACTGATTCGGCCACCCGAAAAATCGCCCTTCATGCAAGGCGATGCCGATTTCGATTGCTTTTGCCATCGTCCCGTAATCGGCAAAACGCAGATCGGCGAGAACGTTGCCGCTGTATTGGTCGATGTGCAGTGTCGCATTGTCCACAGGAGACTTGGGGAACACCGACACCGTATAGACGCCCTTTTCCCCTTCAGGCAGATTGATCGTATAGCCAGCGGGGACTTTTCGCTCGGCGGCAATCTGGATTACCCGCTCCAGCGGCAACGGTTTATCCCCGCCTTTTTGCTCCGACTCTGGCACTGGCATGTTTTCGGCTGCCCACGCCACTTCTGCCACTGCCTTGGTCGGAATGACCGACTCCGGCACGCTGCCCCACAACTGGTCCGGATAGCCGGATTGAGCCGAGGTGGCCGCTTTGTTGACGTATTCGCCCCAGACGCCGGACCAGGGCAAGCCCGTCATGATGAGCACTGCTGTGAACAGCGATAGCCAGAACGCGGGAACGGCATGCAAATCTCGCCAAAACAACCGCTTCCCTTGCATCAGCCTGGGAAGCAACGTCCCGTACACCGAGCGGGTGTTTCGCGGCCACCACAGGTAGATACCCGTGACGAGCAAAATCATGCCCCAGCATGCGGACAGCTCGATAATCCGGTCGCCGACCGTACCTGCCAGCAGCTCGCCATGCAGCTTTTTCATGACTTGCATCAGCCTGTCGCTGTCCGCAAGCTCGCCGACGATCTTGCCGTCAAACGGATTGACGAACACGGTTTTGCTCACGTTGTTGTCGACAATGCCGACCTCAGCCGTGCGCGTCGGCTCATCGGCTGGACGGTAGCGTGTAATCGCTGCCGCTGGATAGGCTTGCTTCACCGCCTCTACCTGCTGCGTGGGCGAGACAACCGTTTGACCGACGGGTACGTAGTAGTAGTCTTTGTACAGCCACGGTTCGATCTGCGGCTTGAACAAATAAATGCCGCCCGTGATCGCGAGCAAAATCAGAAAAGGAGCAAAAATGATGCCAGCGTAAAAGTGCCACCGCCAGAGGGCAAGGTACAGTCGCCTTTCTTTTTGCGGTTCCTCCGCCTCGTGCCGGAGCGGTTGCGCCATTGCCATATACTCGATTCCTCCTCGTGGTTTTGGTTCACGCTGCCGAGTATAGGACAACCGCCGGGTGCGCCGCATGACTCGATCTAGCTATACGCAGCCCGATTATGTGGCGGAAGATTGACAACTTTGTAGCTCACCATGGCTGACCCATTGGCTGTCTGGCTATGGCGACCATGCCTGGGCGCTCATACAGCAGCCTCTCCAAACGATTCAGGAAGTGAGCGCATGCGCCGGAGCATGAATGTATGCCGCATACCTTTTCGCTTCCTGCTCCAAGTATTCATCCGTCCCGCGCAGCGCATCGAAGGTGACGAAAGGCGGCAGAAAAATCCCGTTGCAGCGCGTCAACGTGCGTTGGATCGGTCTGAGCAGCTCGCTGACGGTGAACCAGTTGTCGCCGCCTGCCACGTATTGCCGCTCTCCGCCGCTGAAGACGCCCGGTACGCCGGGTCAGGATGAAGACGCCACCGTTTTTGCAGCCAAAAGGAAAAGAGAGATAGACACAGCTTCTATCTCCCTTTTTCAGACCTGGCATTAAAAATCGAAGTTGTCCGGGTCCGGGCCGACGCGATGGTTTTCATTCAAGCCGTCGATCAGCTCCATCTCTTCTTTTGTCAGTTCAAAATCAAACAGCGAAGCGTTTTCCACGATGCGATGTTCCTTCGTGGACTTGGGAATAGTCACGACGCCGTGCTGCAGGTCCCAGCGCAAAATGATTTGGGCAATTGATTTCCCGTGCTTCTCGGCGATCCCTTTCAGAACGGGATTGTCCAGAAGCTGGCCCTGCATCAGCGGCGACCACGCTTCGAACTGGATGCCCTGTTCCTGGCAGTAAGCGCGCAACTCGGTTTGGGACAGGCGCGGGTGGAACTCCACCTGGTTGACCATCGGCTTGATTTCCGCGTCTTTGAGCAGCTCTTCCAAATGGTGAATGTGGAAGTTGCTCACCCCGATCGCTTTGACCCGCCCGGCCTTGTACAATGTCTCCAGCGCTCTCCACGCCTCTTTGAACTTCCCTTCCACCGGCCAGTGGATCAGGTACAGGTCCAGGTAGTCCAGCCCCAGCTTGTTCAGGCTCGTCTCGAAAGCAGCCAGCGTCGATTCGTAGCCAAGCTCTGAATTCCACACTTTCGAGGTTACAAACACATCTTCTCTGGCAATTCCGGCCGCTTCCACTCCGGCGCGAATCCCGCGTCCGACCCCTTCCTCGTTTCCGTAGATCGCTGCGGTGTCAATGCTGCGATACCCGTGCTTGATCGCGAACTGCACGGCATGTTCCAACTCCGGACCTTCCTCTACTTTAAAAACGCCCAGTCCCAGCCAAGGCATTTTCACTCCGTTGTACAGCGTGGTTGTATCTTGCAAATGGTTTGCCATTGTTCGTTTCTTC
This sequence comes from Brevibacillus sp. YAE8, assembly GCF_057543335.1. Taxonomy (NCBI): domain Bacteria; kingdom Bacillati; phylum Bacillota; class Bacilli; order Caryophanales; family Paenibacillaceae; genus Brevibacillus; species Brevibacillus sp. YAE8. The sequence continues at coordinate 58,397 of NZ_BAAIYG010000030.1, read as the reverse complement.
CATCCTTTTTGTTTTATGAAATAGCTCTTTTCGCAAATCAGATTTGCTCTTGTTATCTTGGCCAAAGCCATGTAAATTGAAGTCAGTTTCTTTTTGACGAAAACATTCATTGCCAGAGACGCGCGCGACGCCATGCCTTGCGAAAAGAGCTGACAGCAGTCAAATTAAGTGGCAAGCGGTTTGACAAGTGCTATTATGAGAGACAATAGCCAAAAGGAAAAGTACGTACTTTTTTGTGCGATAGGCACTAAAAAGTTCCTATGCAAGCAGGAGGGAATCGACCGTTGAAAAAGAAGTACAACATTTCAGTCGAAGCCACGCTCGAAGTCATCGGCGGCAAATGGAAGTGCGTCATTTTGTGCCATCTGACGCACGGAAAAAAGCGCACCAGCGAATTGAAGCGCCTCATGCCGGGCATCACGCAAAAAATGCTGACGCAACAGCTTCGCGAGCTGGAAGACGACGGCATTATCAACCGGATCACGTACAACCAGGTTCCGCCCAAGGTCGAATACGAGCTGAGCGAGTACGGCTGGAGCCTGAAAAGCATTCTGGACGCGCTATGCGCCTGGGGCGAGCAGCATATTATCCGCGAGTACGGAGACAAATATGCGGTGCTGGAAGACAGCATTCTCAACCAATAACACGACGTCGCCACCTCTTTTGCAAACAGCAGGGGTGGCTTCTTTTTTCTCTATCTATAAATTTATTTATGAATACATCACGAAAACATAATTTGTTTTATCGAAAAAACGGACGTAGAATAACGACTGTCACCACAATCCCACATTCACAGGAGGCAATATAGATGGCAAAACAAATTTTGATGGTCGTCACCAATCACACAGACATGCACGAGGGCAAACAGACAGGCATCTGGCTGTCCGAATTTGCCGAAGCTTACCTCGCCTTCGAGCGGCACGGCTATGATGTCACAGTAGCAAGCCCTCTGGGCGGAGCAGGCCCGATCGACCCGGGCAGCGTGGACGAGAACACCCCGCAGGAATTTCTCGATGCCGCCAAGCTGCTCGCCAACACGAAAAAGCTGGAGGATGTGACGGCAGACAGCTTCGCTGCGATCTTTTTGCCAGGCGGGCACGGCACGATGTTCGACCTGCCGGAAAACACCAGGCTCCAACAGTTGCTGCGCGACTTTTACGAAGCGGGCAAAATCGTCGCGGCAGTCTGCCACGGTCCGGCCGGGCTTGTAGGCGCGACATTGTCGGACGGTCAGCCGCTCGTCGCAGGCAAGCGCGTCAATGCTTTTACAGACAGCGAGGAAGCGGCGACAGGGCTGGGCGCCTACCTGCCGTTCCTGTTGGAAAGCAAACTTCGCGAGCTTGGTGCCGTTTTTGTGGCCGCCCCAGACTGGAGCGCACACGTCGAGGTGGACGGCAACCTGATTACCGGACAAAATCCGCAATCTACACTGGCAGTCACAGAAGCAGTCTTGAACAAACTGGGTGAATAATAAACGGGAGGCTGGTAGGCAAACGAGATCAGCCTCCCCTCGTTTATCTTTTTACATTTGAATGGGCAAAAAGGAGGAACCATCATCATGCAATTCGACCACGCTGCCCGTCATTCCGACCTGTCGGCATCTTCACGCAAAGGCTCGACGCTCGCCTTGTACGCGCTGACGCTCGGAGCTTTTGCCATCGGCATGACGGAGTTTATCATCATGGGCTTGCTCCCGGAAGTGGCGGCCGACCTGCACGTCTCGATTCCGCTTGCCGGGTTGCTGATTACAGGGTATGCTCTGGGAGTTGCCGCAGGCGCTCCCGTCATCACAATCGCGACGCACAAAATGCCGCGCAAAGCACTCTTGCTGTTTTTAATGATTTTGTTTATCGTCGGCAACGCCCTGGCCGCACTGGCCCCCAACTACACCGTTTTGATGCTGGCGCGCATTCTCGCCGCCCTCACGCACGGCTCGTTCTTCGGCGTCGGCTCTGTCATCGCCGCCGAGCTGGTTCCGAAAGAAAAGCGCGCAGGTGCGATCGCCATCATGTTTACCGGGTTAACTTTGGCGAACATTTTGGGCGTCCCAATCGGAACGTTTTTGGGGCAAGCTTATGGCTGGCGTTCGACTTTTTGGGCGATCACGGTCATCGGCGCGATTGCGTTCGTCGGGATCGTCCTGCTCGTGCCCAAGGTCGCAAGCGCCGCGTCCAGTCTGCGCCAGGAATTGGGCGTGCTGAAACGTCCGGCGGTGCACGTCGCGCTGTTGATGACTGTATTCGGCTTCGGGGGCGTCTTCACCGCATTTACGTACATTGCGCCGATTCTCGTGGACATCACCGGCTTTTCTCCCGGCTCGGTTTCTTATATTCTGGTCTTGTTTGGTGTAGGTATCACGATCGGAAACATTTACGGAGGAAAGCTGGCAGACCGCAAGCTGTTTCCTTCCTTGCTCGGCATCCTCGCTCTGCTGACAGTGGTTCTCGCCCTGTTCAGCCTGACAGCTTTGAGCAAGCCGCTCACGCTGGTAACGGTATTCGTCCTGGGGATTGCCGCATTCGGCACCGTCCCCGGCCTGCAGCTCCACATGCTGAACACGGCTAAGGAAGCCCCTACGCTGGCCTCCACGCTGAACATCGCCGCATTCAACCTGGGCAATGCGCTGGGGGCGTATATCGGCGGCGTGGTCATCGAGCTGGGATTTGCCGGCGGACTTCCTGCCGTTCCTTGGGTCGCTTCGCTTACGACCTTGATCGGGATTTTGTTTACGCTCTGGGGAGCGAGACAGCAAAAGCAGGCAGCGCGCTCCTGACGGGACAAACGCCTCGAACGGACGCAGCCGTTTAACACGAACATGCCGCACGAAAGGAAAGGAGGGCTACCAAACATCATGGTAGATTTTGAATGGTATCGCAGCTTTGTCAGCATCTACAAGCACGGCTCCGTGTCCGAAGCTGCCCGGACACGGATGATGACCCAGCCTGCCATGAGCCAACATCTGGCGTCGCTGGAGGCCGAGGTGGGCGAGCCTTTGTTCACGCGGGCACCGCGCAAAATGATTCCTACAGAGCGGGGCAAAACCCTCTACACCCAAGTGGTCCCGCTCATTGAAGCGCTGGAAGAAACCACGCAAACGTTAAAAACGAGCACCGCCTCCTCCCTGCCGATCATCCGGATCGGGGCGAACCACGAGTTTTTTCGGGAAAAGCTGGCCCCGCACATCGGCAGCTACCAGCTTCGCGTCGTCGCCTATTTGGGAGTCGCATCCAGACTGCTCGACTTGCTGCTGGAGGAAAAGGCAGACATCATCGTCATGCCGCAAAAGCTTTCTGTGCCTGGCGTGGAGTACATCCCCTACATGCAGGAGGAATTTGTACTGGTCGCGTCACCCGATTACAGCGAGCCTGCCTTTGCGGAGCGTGACGCTTTTGAAGCGTGGCTGTGCTCCCAGCCGTGGATCAGCTACGACCTCGACTTGCCGATCATCCGCCGCTTTTGGCGGGAGCATTTTCAAAAACGTCCGCAGACGCAGCCGACGCATGTCGTCCCCGATCTGCACAGCGTTTTGGCCGCCATTGAGCACGGCGCAGGCATCAGCCTGTTGCCCACGTTCATGCTGAATCACCACTTGTCGAGCGGAAAGGTAAAAGTCTTGTACCCGTCCTGCACCGTTACGAACGACTTGTATTTGGCCTACCAGATGAAAAACCGGAGCCTACCCCACCTGAAAGCGTTGATCGAAACGCTGAAAAGGACGGTTTGATTACACCCGTTGGCCGAAGCAAGCAAGAAAAAGGCTGTCATCCTTGGAATGGATCACAGCCTTTTTCTGATGGAATCTACTATTGGGTGACGGGCTTCCAAGCCTTTCTGCCACTTTTCCGTGAGCTGAAACTTGCTGCACAGATTACGCGCACAGACGGCGAATCGCTCAGCGGCGCGCTCGCTCCAGCTTCCCGCTCGCTGCGGTGAGCAGCGCAGCGCCAACCACCATCACTCCCCCGATCCACGGTGTATGAATCAAGCCCATTGTATCCACGACGATTCCGCCGACGAAAGCACCGATGGCAATGCCGAGATTAAACGCGGCAATATTGATCGCAGACGCTACATCGACGGCACCCGGAACGTATTTTTCGGCAAGCTGTACGACATAGACTTGCAGTCCCGGCACGTTCATGAAGGCCAGCAGCCCCATCAGAATGATCGTTATCGTGCCCGCGACTTTGAATGGAGCCGTAAACGTGAGAATGACGAGAATAACAGCCTGAATCACAAACATCCAAAAGAGCGCCCGGAGCGGATTTTTGTCGGCAGCTCTCCCCCCGATCGTGTTCCCGATGGCGATTGCCAGGCCGTACACGAGCAGGATCAGACTGACGATGCCTGCAGGATAGCCCGTGATCTGTTCCAGAATCGGGCCGAGAAACGTGAAGGCGACAAACGTGCCGCCGTAACCAAGCGCTGTAATGGCAAAGGCCAGCAGCAGTCGGCCGTTTGTGATAATTTTCACTTGGTCCTTCAACGAGGCAGGTTTGCCCTTTTTCAAAGTGCCCGGAACGAGCACAGCCGTCGCCACGAGAGCAATCAGGCCAAGGATGGCTACGCCCCAAAAAGTCGCTCTCCACCCGAACATTTGCCCGATAAACGTCCCCAAAGGCACTCCGGTCACGGTGGCGACCGTCAATCCGGTAAACATGGTCGCAATCGCGCTCGCCCGCTTGTTTTCCGGCACCAGATCAGCCGCAATTGTCGAGCCGATGGAAAAGAAGACGCCGTGCGAAAATGCGGTAATAAAGCGGGCAACCAGCAGCAGCGCAAAGCTGCCAGACATTGCTGCCACACTGTTTCCGACGATGAACACGATCATCAGCAAAAGAAGCAACGTCTTGCGCGGGATTCTGCTCGTCAGTGCTGTAATGATCGGCGCTCCCACAGCCACTCCCAGCGCATAGCCGGAAATCAACAGCCCGGCCAGCGTAATGGTCACATGCAAATCTTGCGCGACAGTAGATAACAGACCGACAATGACAAATTCCGTCGTACCGATGCCAAATGCACTGATTGCAAGCGCAAGCAAAGCGAGCGTGGAGTTTTTCGCACCTTTTTCTTGCTGCTGCACGCTATCTATAGTTGTACTCATGCGTAAACATATCCTCCTTCAGTTTTACTTGCCAGCCATACGGTAGGGCCCTTACGCATCATGATTGGCGAATGCGGTGTTGCTGATTGCTATTATCGGTCATGCGTATCCTCATAGGAAGTACGTACTTTTTAGTAGCATAGGCACCGAAAAGTGCCTAAGGCGCCTGTCGTCTTTGTTGCCATCGCGAAAGCCGCAGACTTTTCCGCGCAAAGGTAGGCCTAACCCAAAGTTTAACTTGGGAGAAAGTTCCGTATATGATCCTTCTCGGCAATTCGTAAAGAAAACAAAAAAGCTGGCCATCCCGTTTTCTTCGGCTGACCAGCTTTCCTATCTGTTTTTACTTGCGGATGAGAAACCGCAGCTCCTCGGCCAATGCGGCAGGCAAGACAGCTTGCACCTGCGCCAGCACAGCTTCCATCTGCTCTCGCCGCTCCGCACCAAAGGGCACGTAAAACCGTTTGTTGCAACCGTCTACCCAGAGCTGGACGTGGCGGATCGCTTCGGCGCGGACTTCTGCTTCATCCGTAGCGCACGCCCGCAAGACATGGAGGATGCCGTCTCCCTTCCCAAACTGCGTGAACAAGTACAGGATGTTCTTTTTCACATGCGTGTCTGCCTCTCCTGTGAAAATCTCCCACAGCTTATCGCTGTGCCGCAAATCCACCATGCCGCCCAAAACTCGCCTGGCTTCCCGCGACTCGCTGCGCTTTTCGGATTGCAAGGAGCGGAAAAACAGCTCGATGTACGGTTCCGGGTCCAGCATCGCGATTGCCTTTACAGTCGTCCGGCGAACCCGCGTGCGCTCGTCAGCAAGAAACGGCAGCAGCCTGTTCGCGTCTGCCTTGTCGCCTGTTTCGCCCACGCCTGCAATCGCGGCCAAAAGCTGCCGCTCATCCGTTCCCGCGCACTTTTCCCGATAGCAGGCCGCAAAATCGACCCCCTGGTCCTTGAGATAAAATCTCGCCAACTCCCGAATGTTTTTATGCGGATCGAGCAGCGCCGCAGTCAGCGCTTCCCCGGCTTTTTCCGGGTAACGCTCCACATAAGTTTGCAAGGCAAGCTGCCTGATCGGCGGAAATACGTCGTTTCTCATGAGTTTTAGCCCATCGCTTAAACAAACGTTTAAGTGATTTTTTACCAGCAAAGTGCTGATTCGCTGCCTGATGAACGCATCCGACTGTGCCATCGCTGCCCGCCAAACGGCTTCCTGCTCTCCCCCCTCCGCTTGCAGCGCCAGCTCGAAGCTGAACCGCCGTACATGCAAGTCCTTCGAGCGAAATCCGCCAGTCAGCACCGCACGCTGGGCAGGATGTTGCAGCAGGGCAAAAATGCCGTCGACGAGATCCGTAAATTTTTCCCGATGGTAATAGCGGACAAGATGGTCCACCAAGCAGACCGATTCGAGAAAATGAGGCGCGTATGCAGAGCGGAGCCTTTGCTTTAATGCCTTGTAGGCCAGAAAGCGTATCTTCGGCTGCCAGTCATTTAACCGCAACAGCAAAAACGGCAGCTCTGCCCCCGAAGCTTCCCGGGCTAGCCGTACAACCGCCGCCTCGCGCACGTAGCCGTTTCGATGAAAGCTGCACAGCCCCACAAAGCTCGCATCTGCCTCATCCTGTATCGGGAAAGCCTCGATTGACGCAGGCGACAGCTCGTGCCACGCTCCCAATTTGTCTGCATGCTGGTATGCTGTCAGCCTGCGGATGTACTGATCGAGGGAAATCAGCCCCTGCTTGCCATGGCGCTGCAAGCTGTGCTGTACCGCTCTGCGCGCGAGCTTGCCGAATGGGTCGTCCACGCGCATGGCAAACGGCAGCAGGAACGGCAACGCAAGCAAACTGGCACTCTCGGCTATCGTGTGCAAAATGTCTGTTCTCCGCTGTTGCGTTTCATGCAAGCTGGCGTGGACAGCGGGCTTTTGGTACAGCTCTGCGATCAGTGCGAGCATTTCTTTGGATAAAGCTTTCATTTTCGCTCTCCTTTCTAAGCACAGGTACTCGCCGCGCAGTTGGGACAGCATGGTGACAATCCCGATGCCCGACATCGAAATCTACATCCTGGCGGCCAGACCTGCTGCCGAAAAACCTTTCGTGTCAGTAGCCTTAAATATTTCAAGGTAAAGGTTGAACATCCTCCGCCTGCGAACAAATGTCGTCTTTCCCGTCACGTTGGTCACTACACATTGACATACATCTCGTATGCCAATACCATAAAAACATACGCAGCGTACGTCAATGCGCGTACTGCTTTCTCATCTGCCCCGCTTTTCCTTTTATGCGCTACGAACAGAACACAAAAAAGCCCCCCGAGAATCGTAACAGGAGGAATCCCATGACCCGCAAGACACGCGCAGAAATGTTGGCGGAAACGCGCGCCAAGTTGGTCAGTGCCGCCAGACAAGCTTTTGGCACGATCGGCTATGCAGATACTTCGATGGATGAGCTTACCGCTTCTGTCGGCCTGACGCGAGGGGCGCTCTACCATCACTTTGGCGATAAAAAAGGCTTGCTTGCCGCCGTCGTCAAACAGCTCGATGCGGAAATGGACGAAAAGCTGGCCGCGATCTCCGACGCCGCCGAAAGCTTGTGGGAAGGCTTTGTGTGCCGCTGCCGCGCCTATCTCGCCATGGCGCTGGAACCGGAAATCCAGCGGATCGTGCTGCGGGATGCGCCTTCGGTGCTGGGCAACGCCTACTGGCAATCGTCCCAGTCGCAATGTCTGGCGACGATGACTGACACGCTGCAAAAGCTGATGCAGGAACAGATCATTGTGAAGACCGACCCCGAGGCATTGGCCCGGCTGTTGAACGGGGGGCTGGCGGATACCGCGTTTTGGCTGGCAAACTCCGCTGACCCCGAGGCGGAATTGTCCAAATCGCTGCGCAGCCTCTCCGCTTTGTTGAACGGACTGCTGGCGACGAAGCAGCCGCTGAACTAGCTGGTTCACGCACGAAAAAAGCCGAGGAAGCGCAAGGAATCATCAGCCCTTGCGTCACTCGGCTTGCCGTTTTGGCCCTATTGGCCGCTTCTGCTTTTCGACATGCTAAATATCCAAAGGCGACTGGCGAATAACCGCCACACTTGACTCCCGCACAATCAACCGCGGCTCGAACTGCACGCGCTCGTAGGCGCCAGCCCCATTCTCACGAATCCGTTTCAGCAGCAGCTCCGTAGCCAACCGAGCCACTTCCTCCCCCATGATCGAAACCGAACTGATCTGCGGAGTCGTGATCGTCGTCCAGACGTTGTTGTCGATCCCCACGATCGCGACATCCTCCGGCACGCGAACGCCCAGCTCCTTGAACCGGTTCACAATCCCGATCGCCACCATGTCGTTGACCGCGTAGATCGCGTCCGGCATGTTTTTCAGGCTGAAAAAATAGTCAGCCGCCCGCCGCCCTGTTTCAAACGAGAAGTCCTCGCCAAAGTAGACGAGCGAAGGATCGACGTGTGTCAGCGAGCTTTCGTAAGCGATGTAACGTTCCTCGATCTTGTCCTTTGGCGCGCCTGCGTAGGCGATGCGCGTCCGGCCGATTTTTATCAGGTGCTCCATGACGAGCCGCCCTTCCTGACGGGCCATGCTGACCACATCCGCCTTCACATTGTCGTCGAGCTTTTTGCCGTAGTTGATGATCGACACCGGGACGCTCGCTTTGTTGATGAGCGGGACCAACGTTTTCGGATAGGCGAGCGGCATGATAATCAGCCCGTCTACGTGCAGCTTTTTCACCTCGCGCACAGTTTCCAGCTCTGTGCGGGCATTGCCGGAGGTGTTAATTTGCACGACGCGATAGCCATGCTGCTTCGCCGCTTGCTCCACCGACCAGGCGATATCGGGAATGATCGCGTTGCGAATATCCGGAACAGCCAGCGCAATCTGATATGTCTGCCGCACCTTCAGGCTCTGCGCGGAAGTGTTCGGAGTGAAGCCCAGCTCCTCGATTACTTGCAGCACCAGCGCTTTCGTCTTCGGACTGATCCCGCCGCTGTCGTTAATCGCCCGCGAAACGGTCGCAATCCCCACCCCTGCCTTTTTCGCCACGTCTTCTATCGTCACTTTGTTATGGGTATCCACTGCGATGCTTTCCTTTCCTTCTCGGAATCGTTTTCTGCTTTCTACGAATCTGTTCTCGTTATCTATCGTTATTATAGCACACACGGTCTGCGCGGTAACGAGGTGCCACCGCAGCACAACCCAGCCATGTTGGCAAAAGGTCGTCTCCCCTGGGCAAAAGAGAGAGCCGCTGTCATAACACTTTCGTTACACTTCGCACTTTTTTCACTTGATATTACAGTTTGACAATATGTCAAAGTTATGACATATTATTTTTCGGAAACGTTTCCTATTTTAATTACTGTTTTCGGCAGATATACAATCCCAATTCCCTGCAAGGAGCTGACAAATGATGAAAGCGTTACGCTGGCACGGTTTGAAAGACCTCCGTCTGGAGACAATCGCGGAGCCTCAACCCCTCAAAGGACAAGTGAAAATCAGAGTGGAATGGTGCGGCATTTGCGGAAGCGACCTGCATGAATACGTGGCAGGCCCGATCTTCATTCCGGAAGGAGCACCGCATCCGCTTACAGGCGAAAAAGCTCCTATCGTCATGGGTCACGAATTTTCCGGACAAGTCGTAGAGGTCGGAGAAGGCGTAACGAAGATCAAAGTAGGCGATCGCGTGGTCGTCGAGCCGGTCTTCGCGTGCGGAACTTGCGCTGCGTGCGCGCAAGGCAAATACAACCTGTGCAACAAAATGGGCTTCCTCGGACTTGCTGGCGGTGGCGGCGGCTTCTCGGAATACGTGGCGTGCGATGAACACATGGTCCACAAAATTCCGGACACCCTCTCCTACGAGCAAGGCGCACTGGTCGAACCATCTGCAGTGGCACTCTACGCGGTGCGCTCCAGCCAACTGAAAGCCGGCGACAAAGCAGTCGTATTCGGTGCCGGCCCCATCGGCCTGCTCGTCATCGAAGCGCTGAAAGCAGCAGGCGCAGCGGAAATTTACGCGGTCGAGCTGTCTCCTGAGCGCAAAAACAAAGCGGCTGAGCTTGGCGCGATCGTCCTCGATCCGAAAGAGTGCGATGTGGTTCAGGAGATTCACAACCGCACCAACGGCGGCGCGGATATCGCATTTGAAGTAACAGGCGTGCCTCCGGTTCTCACGCAAGCGATCGAATCGACCAAAATCGCCGGACAAATCATGATCGTCAGCATCTTCGAACGCGAAGCGCCAATCAAGCCGAACAACATCGTCATGAAAGAACGCTCGATGACAGGCATCATCGGCTACCGCGACGTGTTCCCGGCCGTCATCAGCCTGATGGAAAAAGGCTTCTTCCCTGCGGACAAGCTCGTCACCCAGCGCATCAAGCTCGACGAGATCGTCGACCACGGATTCGAAGCGCTGCTGAAAGAGAAAAACCAGGTGAAAATCCTCGTAAGTCCGAAAGCCTAATCGAAAACGATTCCACTATCATTTTTGCTTCCAGGCGAAAAACAGAGCGGAAAAGGCAGGTCACCCCCTTGCCTTCCGCTCTTTTTCCATTTTATTCCTGGTTGCTCTCTAGGAAGCTGGCTTTGCGCTCGCTGTTGCCTCGGCCAATGCCTTGCGCCGCTCGTAGGCAAACAAAATCATCGCCACGCCTAACACTGCGCACAGCATGTACATGAACGAATAAGAAGACAAATCCGCCACCGGCCCCATGACGATCCCCCCGAGCGAAACGCCCAAATCAGCCGTCGCAATAAACAAGCCGATCAAAACATTGCGGCTCGCCTGGGGCAGCACAAAGGTCAAATACGTCGTCAGCGTCGGATAGAGCAGCGCCTGCGCAATCCCCATCAGCACAGCCCCGACATAAAAAAACAGAAAGCCTCCGGCGGCCGAAAAGGTCGAAAGGCTGACACTTTGCGCCGCCACGGCCAGTATCAACATGACGCCCATGACAAAAGATGCGCGCCACTTCCCGTCGGAAGGAATTTTTTTCCGCAAGACAAACCGCGCCAGGACAACCGTCCCCGCCTGCAGCATGAGGAAAATGCCCGCATGACCGCCTGTAATTTGCAGGGCGTACAACGGGATAAAAGCAGTAACCGCTCCGAACACAAGAGAAGCGGTCAGCATCAGCACGCTGCATGTAAACAGGTGCGGGTTTTTCACAAACTGGCTGAAGGACGAAAAGCCGACCGCCTTCTGCTCGACTTTCGCTTCAGCCTTGGCCTGCGCATCCTCTTTGTCGATTTTGGCGGTAAACCCGACTACGCCTGTCAAAACGGCGATCGCCACCATCGCAAAAGTGAAGCTGTTCATCTCACCTGGCTGCCAGATGCCGAGAGCGAGCAGCGGCCCGACAATCCCCGGCAAGTACGCGCACAGCGAGTACATAGAGATCCCTTGGGACCGCTCCTTTTCCGGCAGGGCATCAATAATCCCGAGCTGCAAAGCCATGGAGAAAAAGGCGGTGCACACCCCTTGCAGCATGCGGGCGACAAAATACCCTTCCAGTCCGGTAAACGTGTACAAGATCAAGGCTACCCCGTTGAGGACGAGAATCGTGCGCAACACCTTGATCGGCCCGCGTTTTTGAATGATGTGGCCCGCCCACGGGCGCAGCAGCATCGTCGTAAACAAATACGCCCCCATAATAATCCCGATGGTTGTATTGGAAGCTCCCAGCGAAGAGCCTTGCAACGGAATGATGACGTTCAGGATCGAGTTGGCGCTAAAATAGAAAAGAGTCAAAAGGTACAACCGCAAAAATGGCCAGGCCAACGCTCCTCTCACAACTTTGTTCCCTCCCTTTTACCCGTACATGTATGTCGGTTTTGCTTCCATTAGAGCATGACTGTTTGCAGCAGCTTTTTGGCATAGGCGGACTGCACGTTGCCCAGTTGCTCGACCGAAACGGTTTCCTCCACCCGCCCGCTGCGGACGATCATCACTCTGTCGCACAAATAGGCGGCCGCCTGCAAATCGTGCGTGATGAAGATGTAGCCCATGCGGTAAGTGTTGCGCAAGTCTTTCAGCAGTTCCAGCACCTGCATCTGAACCGATCCGTCCAGCGAGCTGATCGCTTCGTCCAGCACGATGCACTTCGGCTCCGTCGCGATCGCTCTGGCGATGCACACCCGCTGGGCCTGCCCGCCCGACAGCTCGTGCGGATGCTTGCTGCGATAAGTGGAATCAAGCCCGACTTGCGCGAGCAAAAAGTCGAGCTTGCTGTCGGCTTCCTTTTTCCCCATCCCCATCATCCTAAGCGGCTCCATCAATGCCGCCTCGACCGTGTAAAACGGGTTGATCGAGGACGTGTAGTCTTGAAAAACGGCGCTGATCCTGCCGTTTCTCCCTCTGCGCTTGGTCACGCTTTCTCCCTCGAACAACACGCTGCCCCGGTCCGGCTGCTCGATTCCGAGCAGCAGCCGCCCCAAGGTAGATTTGCCGCTGCCGCTCTCGCCGATGATTCCTAGGCATTCCCCGTGCCCGCATTCGAAGCTGATGCCAGCCAGCACCTGCTCTTTCTCCTTGGAAAAAAAGCCGCCTTTTCTATACGCTTTTTCTACACCGTCAACCTTCAGCAACCGCGACGCCTCCCATCACCCTACTGAAATGCTGGCTAAGCGCAAGCTTGTTGGACACCAGATAGCGTGTGTACTCATGCTGGGCTTTGGCAAAAATTTGCTGGGTCGTCCCGCTCTCGACCACTTCTCCCGCCTTCATGACCAGCACTTCATCCGCGATCTTTTTGACCGCGCCCAGATCGTGGGAGACAAACAGCAGCGAGCAGCCCATTGTTTGCCGCAATGCGATAAACTGCTCGACGACCTCATACGCAGAGACGGCGTCCAAGGCAGTCGTCGGCTCATCTGCAATAATCAGATCCGGTGCGAGGACGATCGCCAGCGCAATCATAATCCGCTGCAGCATGCCGCCAGACAGTTGATGCGGGTACTTGTTCATGATCTCAAGCGGATGTTTCAGCATGACGCTTTCCATCGCCGTTTTCATCCGCGCCGTGATCTCATCCCGGCTCCAGCCATAATGCGCGGCGAGCGTCTCCCGCAGATGGACCCCGACCACGCAAGAAGGGTCAAAGGCACGCATGCCATTTTGCACGATCAGGCAAATCTGTTTGCCGCGCTTTTGGCGCATCTCTTTTTCTGAGAGCGCAAGCAAATCCTCTCCCTGGAACCGTATCTCTCCCGACTGGCGCAGCCCGCTGCCGTTCAATCTCATGATCGCTCCGCACGTCAGCGACTTCCCGCTGCCACTCTCGCCGACAATCGCCAGGCAGCTCCCGGCCTTGAGCTGAAAACTGCTGCCCGCAACCAATTGCTTATTGGTGCGGTTATCCCAAATTTGCAAATTCGCTACTTCCAGTACGTTCATGCCCGGTCACACGCCTCCTTTTCCTTGCAGCCCGACAGCCGAAGCAAAGACACTCGCTTGCGGCTGCTCTTTTGTCCGAACGAGCTTGGGGTCGAGCGCGACCTGGAGCGCGTCCGACAAAAAGTTGACGGCCGACACCGTGATGACGATGGCAAGCCCCGGCGCGAGCATTAATTCCGGGTGGGAAAACATGACTTCCCGCGCTTCGTTCAGCATCATGCCCCACTCCGCATGCGGAGCCTGAATCCCTAAGCCGAGAAAGGAAAAGCCTGAGATTTGCAAAATCATCGAGCCGAACGAGCTGCTGGCAATCACGGCCATCTCAGGCGTCGCCACCGGGACGATGTGCCTGGCCATAATCGAGACGTGGCTCATCCTGATCGCTTTGGAAAACTTGACGTACTCCGCTTCGGCATACTGTCTGACCGATGAGCGGATCACGCGGGCAAACCAGGGCCATTTGGACAGCACGAACGCGAGCAAAATATTTTCCAGCCCTACCCCCATGATCCCGATGATCGCCAATGTCATTACGTACCCCGGAAAAGACAGCATGACATCACACAACCGCATCAAAATCGCATCAACTCGCCCGCGGAAGTAGCCGGCTACAAACCCGACGACACCCCCGATTCCTGCCGACAGGGCGAGCGCCGCGAACACCCACAGCACGCTGGGGCGAATGCCGTACAGAAGTCTGGACAACACGCAGCGCCCGAGCTGATCGTTGCCCAGCGGATATTGCCACGATGCCGAAGCAAAGCGCAGCTCCATATGCACAGCCTTTGGATCATGGGGGGCGAGGACGGGAGCAAAAATGCCAGCCAAAGCGATCAGCGCAAGCACAGCGAGCGAAACTACAGCGACTTTGTCATGAAGCACATTTTTCAGCAGTCTCATCTTATCCATCTTCCCTCAGCTTCGGGTTCAGTACCGCCTGAATCACGTCAGAAACGGCATTGAACAAAATAAAAGCGACAGCCAAAACGAGCACATACGCCTGAATGACCGGAAAATCCCGGCTGACGATCGCCTTCACGCTCAGCGTTCCCAGCCCTGGCCAGGCAAAGATGTTTTCCACCACGACGGTCCCCCCCAAAATAATCGGAATCGCCATGCAAAACACAGAGGTCGTCACCTGCAGCGAATTGCGGACAACGTGTAGCATGATCGTTTTTTCCGGCAAACCGCAGGCCCGGCTGTAGCGGACGTAGTCTTCGTTCATGTTGCCGAGCACTGCGCTTCTGACCATGCGGAAATAAATGCCCGCATAGCCAATCGTGATGACTGCAACAGGCAAAATGTAGCTTTTGTACGAATCCATGCCGCTCGTCGGCAGCAAATCGAGCTTGACGGCAAAATACCAGACCAACAGAGCCGCCAGCCAGTAGGATGGCATTGCGGCCAAAAAGAACGAAACGCCCCTGACGGATTGATCGATCAGCTTGCCTGCCTGCAGGGCGCACAGCACGCCCAACGCGACAGACAGCACGAGAATCGCGACGACCGAAACCAATGTTAGCTTGACCGTGTTGACAAAAGCCGGGCCAAGCAACGACCATACCGATTTTCCGGTGACAAACGAATTGCCGAAGTCAAGCTGCAGGCAGTCGGCGAGCCAGTCGAGGTAGCGGACGACAAACGGTTGATCCATCCCAAGCTCCGCCCTCGTCTGCGCGATCAGCTCCTCGGTGATCGTCGGCACGCCCTGCGCTTGCAGGACCACCTCCGCAGGGTCGAGCGGAGAGAACTGGATCAGGCTAAAGGTGCAAAACGAAACCATCAGCAGCAAAGGAATCGAGATCAGCAACCTTTTCAACACATAGCTGCCCATCGCCATCCTCACTTCCCTGCAAAATTCATGCGTTCAAACGGCAGCTCGTACTGCGTCTGCTTGAAGGAAATGCCTTGCAGGTCTTTGGGAGCCACAATCGTCACGCTGCCATTGGTCAGCGGTACAAAGACTGCTTCCTCGTGAACAATCGTCAAAATGTCCGCGTACAGCGACTTGCGCGCCTGCTCGTCTGTCGATACCATCACGTCTTCGATTTTTTTGTACAGCTCATCGGCCCGCGCAATTCCGCTGGTCGTATGGTAATAGGACGACTTGGAGGTGAAGGCCGCAATCGTGCTCTGCGGATCGTAGGCAAGTCCCCACGTCTGGTTGAACAGCAAGTCGTAGTCTCCACTCGCCCTTCTGTTGGCAATCGAGGAGGACTCCTCGCCGACCAACTCAAGCTGAAGCCCGATCTTGGCGAGTTGATCCTGCATCCATTCCGCCTGCGTTTTTTGGGCGGAGGAATTGACGTCGTAATAGAGCTTCATGGAAAGCGGCGCGCCGTTTTTCTTCCGGACGGCGTTCTCCTGCTCCTGTACCCAGCCGGCCTGTTCCAGAAGCTGCTTCGCTTTTTCCGGATCGTACTCGCGCTTTGTCAGTTCGACATTCGCGTAGTTGACGTTGGAAGAGAACAAGGTGTGGGCAGGAGGCTCTGTGCCGCCCAAAATTTGCTTGCTGATCGTCTCCCGGTCGACCGCGTGCCAAATTGCTTCACGGACGGCCCGGTCTTGCACAGGACTTCCTGCCTTGCTGCTGTTGACGGCCAAAAAGCTCGTATTCATCGGCTGACTGCGAACAATCTGGTACTTGCCGGATTGTTCAAGCTGGTTCATCGCTTCTACATCCAGACTGTTGGCCCCCCGGTCATCGGTAAACACGAAATTGACCTCGCCTTTTTGCAGCGCCAAATAGGTCGTCTCTCCCGCAGGCAGTACTTTCGCGGTGATTTTCTTGATCTTCGGTGCCCCGCCCCAGTATTGTTCATTCGCTTCAAAGACGGCAAACTGCTCCTCTTTATGCTCTGTCAGCTTGTACGGCCCTGTGCCGTTGTAGCCGTTGATGCCATTTTTCGTTTCGCCGTCAATGAAGCTTTTGGGCGAGACGAACACGTACGGCCTTGTCATCGACAGCTCCACCAGAGTCGGGTAGTACGGCTCGGACAACACCAGCTCCACCGTATGCTCGTCCAGCACGTTGCAGCTCTTGATCTTCGTCGAGAGCTTGATCCAGGAATGCTTGCTCGCATTGCTTTGCACCGCTTCGATGTTTTTCTTCACGGCCTCTGCATTGAATGGCTCCCCGTCATGGAACTTCACATTTTTTCGGAGATGGAACGTGTAGACCTTGCCGTCTTTGGAAATCTCCCATGATTCCGCCAAAAGCGGCTTGATGCCCTCTTCGGTATTTTCCACCAGCGATTCATAGACCATGCCTTGCGCATACATCGCCCCTGTGTACAAATGCGGGTTCATGTCTTTAATATCTTTGGAAGTAGCCATTACCAGCTCTGCCGGCTTTTGATTTTGATCCGGCTCAGTGGTCTGCGCCGCGTTCTCGCTGCCGCATCCAGCCAACAAAACAAGCGAGAGAACTGCGCCCCACAGCCAGGAAGCTTTTGCTCGATTCATGTTTCTGTCCCCCTGTATTTCCTACTGATTGTGTCGATTTACCGCATAGTCGCGTGCTTTGCCCAGCTCGCGGCAAATCATCTGCACGTCGCTTTCAAAGCTTTGCACGCGAAACGCGTCCGATAGCGCTGCCCCGGCCAGCCGCGAAGCCGCTTCCTCCAGCTTGCGCTCATACGTGGCGATGAACTTGTCCATTTTCGGACAATCCGCACCGAGATGCGCCGCAATTCCGCGGATGATTTTGATTCTGTAGTAATCCTCGTTGGGCATGCGCGGAATATCCCACTCGCCTGCCTTGTTGACGAACATGGTGCGAATCGGGACCGCGGAAAAGTCGAAGTATTTGCCGTCCTCGTCCGGCTCGGAAAAAGGATCGACCAGCAAGGAAGTGTAGCGGATGTAAAGCAGGTACGACTGACGGATCGGCTCGAAATACGGGAAGTGCTCAATCTCGTGCCGCGACAGGCTTTCCGGACGCACCGGATAGTTGTCGTCTGTCATGAACTGCAGCAGGTTGACTGCTTTCAGCCCCAGCTTTTCCACCACGCCCGTGATCTCCTTCCACTGCCCGAGCATGTCGGAGATGACTTCTTGCGTGATCGGGCCTTCCGGGAACATTTTGTACACGTATTTTTTGACCTTTTCCTCGCCAAAAACGACGCGCAGCGAAAACTCGTTCATAAACAACGGCGGGTGCACGTACAACGATATGTTTCGTGTCTCGGCCTCGATGGGCGTATCCATGGCTACAAGCTCGATGCCTACTTGCTCGTATAGCTCGCCGATCGCTTGGACAGCGGCAGACGGCGTATGCGTGGAGCCGATGAATACTTTTTTCTTCACGCCTGTCGTGATGACCTGATGAGACGGGCTGCCCTCCAGCCAGCGCGTGTCTCCCAAATACGTCGAAAAACTGATGACTTCCGCCTCGGCTTGCAGCTCGGTCAAAAATTGACGGATCAAGCTGGCGGAGCCAAACGTCGGGGAAACGAGTACGACGCGGCTGGCCTTCCGCACGATTTGTGGCCCCAGTTGCTTCAGCACTTCTATGTACGCGTCTGCCGTGACCGCCAAAATCAGCGTATCCCACTCGCCCGCCACCGTTTCATATCCGTAAAAAACGTGGTCGAGAACGCATTCGCCTGCCAACCTGTGATGCTTTTCATTCTGGATATGTACAGACAGGCGCTGGTTGCTTTGCTTGACTGCCGAAAAGAAAGGCGCGGAGCGAACGGATTCCCGCCCGACAATGCCTACCTGACTGTCCCCTTGCTTTTTCAGCAAAACCGCCAGTTGAACGGCAGCCGGCCCCGTTCCCAGCAGCAACACCTTTTGAAAAACGCTCATCATTCAGCCTCCTAGCTTGCTACTTCCGCTTTTTTGTACAAGGCGATGTCAAAAACATGCTCGGGACGCAAGACGGTTTCCACCAGCCTCCACTTGCGGCCGTCGACCTCCTGCATCGGGTAGTTGAACAGCGACTTCAAGTGATCGCCATAGCGCATGACTACCACCACCTGGTCGTTCGTCAGCGAGTAGAGCTGATCCAGCAGCTCGTATTTGTTGGAAACCGTCGAGCTGAAAATAATGTGCGTCGCCTCCCGCGTGACGGGGAGATGCTCGACGAACTTCTGCTCAAGCTGAATCGGCAGCCCGCTGCCCAGCGCTTCCACCACCTTTTGCCCCAGCTCGATCGCTTCTCCGTCGATGTCGATGCCCACCACCATCGCCCCTGTCCGCTTGGCAATCAATAGCGGCGTCATTGGATACGAGCCGGAGCCGACCAAAAGCACTTTGGAGTCTGCACTCACCTGAAAGCTCCCAAATTCCTGCTCGATGCACGACTCGATATTTTTGAAGTAATCGGCTCCTTCCTCTTGCCCGCTCAACAGCTTCAGCGCCCGGTACTTTTCCATGATCGCCACGCAGCGAGAGGCTGCCTGCCGAACATTCTCCACCAGCTCCTGAAATTCAGCGGTTGGATGCTGCGCCATCCACGCCCACGCTTCCTTGTTGCCTTCTGCTGTCACAAAAGCCGAATATTCATCAATGACGGCGGCAAGCTCGTAGCTGTGCTGAGTCGTACCGTCGTAGCACTTCGCCAATCCGGAAAATTTGCCCAGAAAATCGTGGATACACTCCTGAAACTGTTCTGGTTTTTTCATTCTCGCCACACTCCCAGCCAATCCGTTTGGTTTTCTCATATCTCCAGATAAGCTTTGCCCTGCGCAACGATGCCGACAGACCCGCCGATTTGCAGGCTTTTGATTTCTTCTCCCTGCCAGGAAGCAGCCACGTGAATGCTTCCCCCTGGCTGTCTGATCTCCGCCGCCGCATCCTTTTGCTGCTTCCAGGCCAAATAGGCGCCCACGGAAGCCGTCCCCGAGCCGCAGCCCCGCTCCCAAATCATGCTGTCCAACTGTGGAACGTAAATGAGCGGTGCCAGCTCGTGCGTTTCCGGTTTGTACAGCAAAATGCCGATCATGCTGGACGCTGACTCTGCTCCGAGCCGCTTTGCCAGCGAAGCCGCACTCCTGCGCAATTCCTCGTGCGCACGCTCCACTTCGATCACGACATGCAGGAAGTCCCGATATTGGACAAGCCCCAGACTCCACTCGCGGCCTTCATGCGCAATCGCCCGCTGCTCCAGCTTATGCGGCACAGGCATGGCTACCTGACAATAATATTCGTCCGCGATCCGGTTGACCCGGCAATGCACAAGCTGCTCCGCTCCCGAGGCCCCGAGCGAAATCTCCGTCCACTCATCCTGCCCAAGCCCGTTTTCCCGGGCGATCCAGGAGGCGAGCGCCATGCACGCGTTGCCGCAAAACTCACCTCCCGCCATTTGCAAATGGGCACTGGCTCCGCGCTGGTCCGGTTGTTCGATAAACCCTACCTGCTCCGCGTGCACGCTGTCGTAGGACATCATCCTGGAAGCAATGCGCTGGTACTCCTCCGCCGGATGCTTTGTCTTCACCAGAATCGTCATGTTTTGCGTGGGATTGAATTTGATAAAATCGACTTCTCTCCTCATGTCCCCCACCCTTTGAACATATGATTTACGGGAGCATTTCCTGTTTTTTAATTGAAAAACGTAATCATTACGCTTTATTAGGGATAATCATATTCATATTTCTGGGAATTGTCAATGTACCAAAAACAAATTTTCTTCCTGCTGTTTCCCTCCGTTTGCACTCCTTCCGTCCCCCGCGAATGAGAGAGCAATATTTCTTTGTTCGCGGCTTTGGATGAAGCGCTGCAAACCCGGACAGGAGACAACCGCTTCGATATTTTGGTCAACAACGCTGGCATCGGGCAAATTTTGAGTCTGGAAGAAGCGACGGAGGAAACGTTTGACGAGGTGATGAGCATCAATGTCAAAGCGCCGTTTTTTCTCATCCAGCAAGCTTTGCCCCGGCTGAACGCAAAAGGGCGCATCATCAATCTGTCATCGTTTGTCACACGCGCAGCCTCGCCGTCCGTCTTCACCTCCAGCATCTCCAAAGGGGCCATGAACACTTTGACGCTCGCCTTGGCCAAGCAGCTTGGCAGCCGACAAATCACGGTGAACGCCATCCTGCCCGGCATCATTAACACAGAGATGAATGCTGGCACTCTGCAAAACAATCCCGCCGGACAAAAGTACGCCGCTGGTCTGTCGATTTTCAACAGGTGGGGCGAGCCGGAAGACGTGGCGGATATCACTGCCTTCCTCGCCTCTCCGGACAGCCGCTGGATCACCGGACAACTGATTGACGCCAGCGGAGGATCGGATTGGTAAACCGATAGCGGCCAGCCCGCTTCTCTCCCGACAACCAGCGGATATATGAGCAAAACAGCCAGTGCCCACCATCGCTTCGGATCGAACGTCTTTGCGGTCTCTGGATTGGTCGTATTCATACAGAGCTGCACTTCCTTTTTCCTAATGATTTTAGTTGTATTTTTAAATACCACTATATTACGATCAAAAATAAAGGAATACTGGTCACAAGTATTCCTTATACGGATGAATAATGGCTTCATAATCTTTCCCGTACTTTTCGCTCAGCTCCTTGCCGAAATCCCGCTCAATTTGCTCCATGATGAGATCGTGGTAGAACGTATTTTGCAACAGCTCGATAAGTGAGGGATGATCTGTTTCCAGCACGGTAGGTTTGAGCCCTTTGCCAAAGCTGCCGAGCAACGCGGAATGGGCGTCGCACAAAAGGGAAAACTTGCGCGCGCGCACCGCGCTCCACTCTTCGCTTCGTTTGTGGATCAGCACATTTTTCAAGCTCGTCGCGCATTCTCCGATCGAAATCAGCGTCACCGCGACACCGCGCTTCTCCGCTTCCAAGAGAGGCTCTTCCACCCAGTGCACGTCTTCCGACCAAATATCTACCACGATGCTCTTGTCCGCATTCGCGACCAGGCGCCGGATGACCGTTTCAATCGCTTTGTCGCCTTGCCAGTTGTAAAAGGAGGGGGCCGTCTTCGGCACCGCGCTTAATTGCTCCTGCAGCACCCGCGTTGTCTGTTCAAACTCGGATTTCAGCAAACGCACAAGCTGTTCAATCGGGACCGCGTCATAAAGGACGGGCTCGCTTTCGATGACCCGGCATATGCCCTTTTCCGTCAAAGAACGCAGGGCCGCATACACATTCGTGCGGGATACGGACACTTTTTTGGCGACCTCATAACCGGATATTTTCGGGTCCTCGTGAAGCACCAGGTAGCATCTCGCTTCCAGGTCGGACAAGCCGATTTTTCGAAGCTCGTCTATCAAAGTTGTACCTCCTTTCCTGCTCACGCGAGTTTGGATAGTATTTTTAAATACTACTATCATTCCATACAGGAGTCAACTCCCCCGTTCGCCCGCTGAAGCATGGCGGAACGAAGGCTCGCTCCCCGCTTCTGCCAGCGGTTGTGCCAACTACCTGTGCTCGCCAAGCGGTAGGGAAAATGTAGCCCGCCAACCCCAGCTTTGTCCGCAAGTTCAAAAAAACATGCGTATTCACCGTTCGCGCACTTCCATAGAAGTCATCCCCCCAGCGAGCCATGACATTTTCATAAAAAATATCCCCTGCAACTAAACAGTCATTGTCTTGTTCCTGTCTACTTGCAGGGGCTCCTATTTTGTTTGAACCACGCTTTCATCGCAGCGGCTGATTCATTGGCGAACCAGCAGGAAAAAGCCATCTTCATCCGGCACTGGCTCTTCCTTTGCAAACCCGGCCGCCTCGAAGCACCGCAGGCATGCAACGTTATCCGCTTCAATTCCTGCGATCCACTTTTGGACACCAGACAGCTCCTGGCGCTGCATCGCTTCCCGCAGCAATGCCTTTCCGTACCCGCGATGGCGCAGGGAAGGGTTGACAATCAAGCCGATGCTTCCCGCATGCTCCTCCTCGATCTCCACCATGGCTACTCCGACAGGCTGTTCCCCCAAAAAGGCAATCCAGACGAAATACGAGTCGTTCTCCTTCACATACCCGTACCACTCCTCAAGCGGCTCCATCCCTTCCATCCTCTTCTGAACTTCCGCATCCTGAAACCACGTCCGCAAGATGGCAAGGTGCTCCTCCTGCAATCGTTCCATCCGATCCATCATCTTCATCAAAATCCTCCTTGTCATTCGTTTGTTTTGACGTTGCCGCCCGTGGCTGCATGTTTTATCAATTCCCGGGAATACAGGGAGATGAGCTGTTTGTATATAGGGAGAAAAGTCAATTTGTTGATAGATGTCCGCTTTCTCCTGAAACCGAGCTTTGTCCTCGGCGGGAAAGTAAATGGAAATCCCCTTTCCTTTTGGATGCTCGGGCGATTTCATGTTGCTCACCACTGCCTGCTCGACGGCGCGGGCAATTTTCTCGGCGCCTTCATCGTTGCGGATGGTTTGTCCAATATACGCACTGAAATCGGCAAGATCGACCATGTCTGCCTCGTCCGCATAGTTTTCGGCCCGGTTCCTCGCATCCGCGAGCTGGGAGAACGTCTGCGGCTGCGGCAGGAGATCCACCAGCTTTTTGCTGAACAGGTCTACCTCTTTTACCACTTCCTCCACTTTGGAGAGGCGGATTACGGATTGCTGCAAATCCTCGTCCTCCTGATTTTGCAGCGAATGGTTGCGGTAGCTCACGGCAATCACCTCTGCCAAATCGACGGGACTGATGTCGGGACGCTGGTTCAAGGTTTGAAAGACCGCCTGGTAATCCCATCCGTTTTTGTTGGTATAATCGACGGCCGCCACCATGCAAAGAGGAAGTGCCTGCCTGGACCGCTTCCTTCAAAAGCGTCAATTCCCCAGACGCTTTCACAATCGTAAGCTGTGCCTCGATCCGGACGAACAATTCCTCTCGGGTAACCGGCTTGGTGAGATAATCATTTGCTCCCGAGCGAAATCCTTCGATCACATCATTCGTGCCGCTTTTGGCCGTCAGCAAGACAACCTGAAACGGGAGGCTTGCGATTTTTTCCAGCGCGTCTTTTCCGTTTTGGACAACCGTCACCTTCCATCCTTTCAACGAAAAATGGTTGCAAATCACCTGAACGTTGACGGGATCATCCTCAACCAGCAAAATGTGGACGCTTTTTTCGTAAATGTTCTCGCTCATCCGGTCCTCCTGATGCTCGAGGCCGCTTTCTTCCACAACCTCCGCCAGTCATTCGAATCCGTTGGAGACATCCGCTTCTGTGGCAGCGCTGGGGAGCGTAAAGGAAAAAATGGAGCCTGTTTCTAGCTGCGACTCTGCCTCTATCGTACCGCCATGCAATTCAACCAAATATTTGGTGATATGCAAACCAAGGCCGGTTCCTGCGATGCCCTCCTGCTCCGGTGAAGCGGCCTGCTCATACGGTTGAAAAATCGCATCGATCCGATCCGGAGGCACTCCTTTGCCCGTATCTTTTACGGAAATTTTGACCGCTTGCCCCGCTCGTCTCGCGGCAATCTCTACATATCCCCTTGACGTAAACTTGCTCGCATTGCCCACGAGGTTGTACAAAATTTGCTCGATCCTTGCCTCATCCCCTGTGACCCACAACGGCTCTTGAATCCGGTTTCTGATCTCCACTTTTTTGTCCGCGAGAGACTGGCATACAGCGACTACTTCCTCCACCAAACGGGAAACGTCCACCGCCTTTGCATGCAGCTCGATTTTCCGGTTTTTTACTTTGGAGTAATCCAGCAAATCGTTGATCCGGTTGCTTAAACGCTTGGCCACAGCCAAGATCATCAGCAGATTCTTTCTCGTCGTGCCCGACACCGGATTCCCGATCCCGTCCAAAATGGATTCACTGAGCCCGATAATTCCGTTCAGCGGAGTGCGCAGCTCATGGGACGTCCGCGCCAAAAATTCATCTTTCAGTTGATTGATA
Organism: Brevibacillus sp. YAE8; assembly: GCF_057543335.1. Classification (NCBI taxonomy): domain Bacteria; kingdom Bacillati; phylum Bacillota; class Bacilli; order Caryophanales; family Paenibacillaceae; genus Brevibacillus; species Brevibacillus sp. YAE8. The sequence continues at coordinate 34,080 of NZ_BAAIYG010000030.1, read as the reverse complement.
TACAGCAATGCCTCATTTCTCTATTGCAATTCATCCGACTTCTTTTTCAATTGATTGAAATAAAAGACAGATACCATTTCATTAAAGGCAGAGGCTAGCTGGCCGATTTCATCGTTGCGCTCGCAGTCCAGCCTTGTACGCAAATCGCCCTCTTTCACTCGATGGATCTTGTGAATGAGCAGTTGCAAAGGAGTAAGCAAATACCTGGTCATGAGATATACCAACAGCAACCCGGCTATGGTGGAAATGATCGTGATGATGATGATTTGCCGTCTGTGTTCCGTCATAAGCTGATGAATCTCGGTGCCGTCGACATCGACTCCCAGGACCCCGATAAAATTCTGCTCCGAATCAAACAAGGGGACAAAGGTAGAAACAGCCGCCCCCCACTTGTCGCTGTAGGTTAAGTCACTCACCTTGACCGTTTTTTCCGCAAAAGCTTCCACCAGGTCCTGATAGTGATTATTCTCAATCTCCGTCGGCAAGGACACTTCCCTGCCCCGATAATCCAATGGAAATCCGTCGACTACATACATATACTGCCCGGGCCGATATTCCACCATCGTAAACAAGTATTTGATCCCGTGTTGATTTTTCAGTTGCCAGAGCTAATGCCGCAACTCTTTATATTCGGGCATTTTTAAAATCGTGGACTTGTCCAACTGCTTGGCCTTTGCCTCCATCGTCTTTTCCGCAACTTTCTTGAATTTTTCCGCATCAAGATTATGTACGATGGACAAAGCCATATGTCTCGCTTGCATCCCGAAGGAATCCTGCACCAGCTTGCACGAAGAGGTGTAGAGGAAACAGAACAAAAGAGAGTTGGACAAAAGCATGACAGAAGAGAACAGGAACAGCATCTTGACTTGAAATCTCATAAATTGGTCAATCTCCCTTTTTCTCCTTAAACTATGATATATCAATTTACGGCATATCACTAGCGTTGCATAAACCTCGCGCGGTCTTTCCAAGGGAGGATGACAGCGAAGCGATTCGTTACCATTCGCAGCGGATTTCCTTCTGCATCAACGGTTTCCATGCAGCGAAGAGCGTGATCTGTTCACTTCTGCGCTGTTCCTGTTAAGTTTCTTTCAAAACACTTGAGAATAACCTTGTTGACAACGTTTTCACCGAGTAATAGAATACACTTATCGACAAGTTAACGATGATGGAGACTCGGAGACTCATACTTTGTGGCACTTTCATTCTTGAAAGCGCCATCGAAGTATGGGTTTTTTTACGTGTGTCGCCATCTTTGTCAGACATTACTTTGGGGGAGGAATACGATGCTCAAACTGTTCAGGCCTGCACCGCCTATTGACAGATTGCCTGCTGAACAAATTGATTCGGAGTATAAAAAGCTCAGGCTTCAGGTGTTTCTCGGCATCTTCATTGGTTATGCGGCGTACTATCTCATCCGCAAAAACTTCTCGCTCGCCATGCCTTATTTGATCGAAGAAGGATTTACAAAAACAGAGCTTGGTTTTGCGTTATCCGCCATTTCGATTTCCTACGGGATCAGCAAGTTTGTCATGGCCATTTTTTCAGACCGAAGCAACCCGCGAATGTTCTTGCCTGCCGGTTTGATTCTTTCTGCACTTATCAGTTTGCTGATGGGCGTTGTTCCTTTCTTCACCTCGTCCGTCACGATCATGTTTGTGATGCTGTTTTTGAACGGTTGGTTCCAGGGAATGGGCTGGCCGCCATCCGGGCGCGTCCTCGTCCACTGGTTTAGCGTAAGTGAAAGAGGAAGCAAAACAGCGATTTGGAATGTAGCCCATAACGTTGGCGGAGGCTTGATGGCCCCCCTCGCTGTTGCAGGTGCAGCGATATTTGCCGGACTTTCCGGTAATTCCGCTGCCGGGTATGAAGGCGTCTTTATCCTGCCTGCTCTCGTTGCGATTGTCCTGGCATTCCTTACGTATTTCCTGATTCGCGATACTCCGCAGTCAGTCGGCCTGCCGCCGATTGAAGAATATCGCAATGACTACCCAACCAAGACGAAGAAAACATTTGAAACGGAATTGTCCACAAAAGAAATTCTTTTCAAATACGTGCTGAACAACAAATGGGTCTGGGCCATCGCGATTGCCAACATCTTCGTCTACTTCGTCCGTTACGGCGTTCTGGACTGGGCGCCGACCTATTTGAGCGAGGAAAAAGGCTTTGACATGAACAAGTCGAGCGTCGCCTACTTCCTGTACGAATGGGCAGGTATCCCGGGAACGCTCCTGTGCGGCTGGCTGTCCGACAAATTGTTCAAGGGCCGCCGTGGACCCGCAGGGTTTGTCTTTATGCTCGGTGTATTGATCGCGGTTCTGGTCTACTGGTTCAATCCGGCGGGCAATTCCGTGGTCGATATGATTTGCCTGATCGCAATCGGTTTCCTGATTTACGGCCCAGTCATGCTGATCGGTTTGCAAGCCCTTGATTTTGTTCCGAAAAAGGCTGCCGGAACCGCTGCAGGCCTGACAGGTCTGTTTGGTTACCTGGGCGGTACAGTCACAGCGAACGCCTTGATGGGGGTTATCGTTGACGCCTCCGGCTGGGATGCAGGATTCATGCTGCTGACCGCTTCGTGCGTAGTGGCTGCGCTTGTTTTTGCGCTGACGTGGAATGTGCGGGGGCAGGAAGTCGTTAAAAATCATTAAAAAGCCTCTGATAAAGCAAAGAAGCTGGGAAACCTGTAGCGGTTTTCCCAGCTTCTTTTTTCTTTTGACGCTCGCCCTTTTCAACAAGTTATGTGCCAGTGCTATTCCCTCTCTGTCCCGTATAAATGGCAGGAGACAAAATGGTTGGGAGCCACTTCTTGCTTGACTGGAGCCATGCTCTTGCAAACGTCCTGCACAAATGGACACCTGGTATGAAAAACGCAGCCGGCTGGCAGGTCGAGCGGAGAGGGGATTTCTCCGCGGAGGATGACCCGCTCTCTCCGCTTTTGCGGGTTAGGGATTGGCACGGCGGATAACAAGGCTTGCGTATAAGGGTGCAACGGTTGTGCGAACAAACTCTCCGTAGGCGCCTGCTCCACCATATGCCCCAAATACATCACGCCGATACGGTCAGAAATATGGCGAACCACGCTGATATCGTGCGCAATGAACAGATAGGTCAGTTGAAACTCGTCCTGAAGCTGCTGCAGCAAATTAATGATTTGCGACTGGATCGAAACGTCCAGCGCAGAAACAGGCTCGTCGCAGATTACAATCTTCGGATTCACCACCAATGCCCTCGCCAACCCGATCCGCTGCCGCTGGCCCCCGGAAAATTCATGCGGGTAGCGATAAAAGTGGTCCAGTTGCAGGCCAACTTTATGCATGATCTCCATGACCCGCTCCGTGCGCTCATGCCTGGAACCGATTGCGTGAATCGCCAACGGCTCCTCCAATGTTTGCCCGATGCGCTTGCGCGGATTTAACGAGGAAAACGGGTCCTGAAACACCATCTGCATGTCTTTTCGCATCGCCCGAAGCCCTTTTCCCGAAAGTTGAAAAATGTCTCCGCCGTCATAAAGCGCTTTTCCTTCCGTCGGCTCGGTCAGGCGCAAAATCGTTCGGCCCATCGTGCTTTTCCCGCAGCCCGATTCCCCGACAATGCCCAGCGTCTCGCCCTCGTAAAGCTGGAAAGAGACGTCGTTCACCGCTTTGACGTACCCTTTCACCCCGCCCAAGACCCCAAGCGGCCCTTTGACCGGAAAATATTTGCGCAAGCCTTGTACATCGAGGAGTGGTTGTTTTGCTTCACTGCCCGTATGAGACATAACGGTCCTCCTCTTCCATGGCGATTTTCTCAAAGTGCCAGCATCTTACCTTGTGTCGTGCGTCATGCGCCTTCACCTCTGGCGCGTGCTCACGACAGACATCATCTGCGTACGGGCAGCGCGGGGCAAAGCGACAGCCGACAGGAATGTTGTGCAACGTAGGCACCGTCCCTTCAATGACGTGCAGCTTTTGCGAACGATCGCCATCCAGTTGCGGAATCGACTTCATCAGTCCTTTTGTGTACGGGTGGCACGGGTTCGCAAACAGCGTTTCCGTGTCGGCTTCCTCCACGATTTGCCCCAGGTACATCACAACGACACGGTCGCAAAATTCAGCGACTACCCCCAGGTCATGCGTAATAAAAATAACTCCCATCTCCTGCGTTGCGTTCAAATCGAGAATCAAGTCGAGAATTTGGGCTTGAATCGTCACGTCCAAAGCGGTTGTCGGTTCATCGGCAATCAGCAGGCTCGGCTGACAGGCCAAGGTCATCGCGATCATCGCCCTTTGCCGCATGCCGCCCGACAATTGATGCGGGTATTCGTTCACCCTTTTTTCCGGAGCCGGGATTCCCGTCATCCGCAGCAGATCGACAGCCTTTGCATACGCCTCCTTTTTGGAAACATGCTGATGCAGCAAAATGGCCTCTGCGATCTGATAGCCGATTGTATATACCGGATTCAACGAGCTGAGCGGGTCCTGAAAAATCATCGAAATTTCATTGCCGCGAATATGCTCCATGGCAGACGTCGGAAGCGCAAGCATGTCCTTTCCTTTAAAGCGGATTTCCCCCTCGTACTGAGCCGTATGCTGTTCGTCAAACAGCCGGAGAATCGCCTGCGACGTGACGCTTTTGCCACACCCTGACTCGCCGACAACTCCCACAATCTCTCCTTTTTCCACGTGAAAGGAAATGCCATCCACCGCTGTAATCCGGCCGCGCTCGGTAAAAAAGTGCACCTTCAAATCTTTTACTTCCAAAAGAGGCTGATGCTGCACGGGAAATCCCCCTTTCCTTTTCACTTTTTCCTTCTCTTGAATGGATGATTGGAATGCGGGTCTACCCAATCCCGAACGCCGTCTCCCCAAAAATTCAGTCCCATCACCGTTAAAATAATGAGAATCCCCGGAAACACCGTCATCCACCACGCTTTGAAAATGACCATTTTTCCGTCGTACAAAATGTTTCCCCAGCTAGGATCTGGCGTAGGGACACCCGCGCCCAAGAAGCTTAACGCCGCTTCCGTAATAATCGCGTCCGCAAACACAAAGGTTGCCTGAACCACAAGCGGCGACAGCGTATTCGGGGCGATGTGCAGCCAAATTATGCGTGTCGCGCTCGCTCCTTGTGCCTTCATCGCTTCAATATAGGTTTCTTCGCGAACAACGAGTGCTGCCGAACGAACAATTCTCGCGACATACGGGATAAAGACGATCCCGAGCGCGATAATCACGTTTTCCTTCCGCGGACCCAACGCAGCGACGAGCGCGATTGCAAGCAATATCCCCGGAATCGCCATTAACCCGTCGCAAATCCGCATCAAAATTTGATCGAGCACGCGATAATAGCTGGCATACAATCCGATCACCATTCCAATGACGGAAGATACGATGGTCACTGAAAATCCAACCCCGATGGAAACTTGCGCCCCGTAAATCAGCCGGGTCAACAGATCGCGCCCAAAGTTATCCGTCCCCAATACATGCTCGGGTCCTGGCGGCTGCAACCGATTGGCCGGCTCCATTTCATACGGGTCATGCGACACCAAATAAGGCCCGAAAATCGCAAGGGCCGACATCAGGATGACGATGAGGCTTCCGGTCAGCATCATTTTGTTTGCGAGGAAACGTCGGTAAAACAGTCGCCGCTGCTCCTTTTTCAGCGTTTGTTTAATCTGGGAAAGTTCGACCTTGTCAGCGTTGATTTCAAGCGCACCCATCCGCTATCTCCTTTCTACTTCCTCTCAAGTCTCACCCTTGGATCAATCATTCCGTACAGCACGTCCACGATCAGGTTGATAACGACATAAGCCGTCGTCACAAACAGCACCACGCCCTGAATGACCGCGTAATCCCGCCGTTCCACAGAGTTAATAATCAGTTGCCCGATGCCGGGAATATTGAAAATGGATTCAGTCACGACCGCTCCCGTAATCAATCCCCCGAATGTTTGTCCAATGACCGTCAAAATCGGCAGAAAAGCGATGCGCAAAGCATGCTTGTAAATAACGCCCCGCTCTTTTACCCCTTTCGCCCGCGCTGTTTTGATATAATTCGTGTTTAACACTTCGAGCATGGAAGAACGCGTCATCCTGGTGATTAAAGCAGCCTGTATCGCTCCTAGCGATAGGGAAGGGAGAATCAAATATTTCAGATGTGTCCACAAGCCCATCTCAAGCGGCTTGTAGCCAGCCACAGGCAACCATTGCAGCTTCACGCCGACGAGCAAAATCAGAAAGAGAGCCAACAAAAAACTCGGTACAGCCATACCCAACAGCGAAAAGCCCATGATCGTCTGGTCAGTCGCCGTCCCGCGCCGAATCGCCGCCTTGATCCCGATCGGAATCGCAATGGCGAGCGCCACAATCTGGGCGAGAATCGCCAAGGAAATCGTCGGCGACAAATGGCTCAAAATCGACTGCAAGACGGTTTCCTTCATAAAATACGACTCTCCCAAATCGCCGCGGAACACTTTCATCAGCCACTCCGTGTATTGCTGGTACAACGGCAAGTTCAGGCCAAGCTGCTCGCGCAATGCCTCAATGTCTTGGGCGGTGGCCGATTCTCCGAGCATGACCGTAGCCGGATCGCCAGGCGTGATGTGGATTATCAGAAAAATGACGAGCGAGACGACAAAAAGCACAGGAATAAGGGCGAATAGCCTTTTTGCCAAATAAATGTTCAACGTTCACCCTCCTTTTATCAGAACCTTCCAAAAACGATCCACCCATTTCAACAGCAAATGGGTGGAAGCCGCTTTATTTCTGGTTGGATACGTTCCAAAAGATCAGTCCGTCCAGCCATGTCATGTTTTTCACAGAAATCTGGGTTGCGGAAACGCTGTTGCCATCCCCTATTTTCACGACCGGCACATATTCGTAGAACCATTTTTGCAGTTCATCGTAGACGGCTTTTGCTTGTTCCAGATTTGCTGCTCCCCGAAAACTTGCCAGCAGCTTGTCAAGCTCAGGGCTGTCCGTCCAGCCCGGAAAATCTTTGCGCATAAAGGCGAGTGAGCTTGGCTCCGGCTTCGGCGTATTGGTAATGACCAAGATGTCGAATTTGTTTTCATCGTTTCGCAGCTCGGTGAAGGTCGGCCAATCGTACACTTCTAGCTTCGTTTTCACGCCCATTTTTTCTAGCTGCTGCTGGAAGGCGACCGCTCCGTTGTACATATCTTCGTAATCGCGGCTGGTGACGATTTTGATTTCGTCCCCTTTATACCCCGCTTCGGCCAGCATTTGCTTGGCCTTCTCTGGATTGTTCTGGTTGTAAAGCTCTTTTCCGGCATCGCTCGACCATTGTCCCAACTGATAGTACATCATCATGCTATGGTTCAGTTTGTAGTACTTTTCATTCGTATAGGCACCGATCAGGATCGACTCCGCATCTATCCCCGCACCGATCGCTTGCCGCGCCTTTGCATTTGTAAACAAGCCTTTCTTTTTGTTGAAGTAAAGCGTCAGCATTCCCGTTGGGGCAACCTCGATCTTGATGTTGGAATCCGTCTCCAGCCGCTCGACATTATCATAGGAGACGTCAGCCGCCACGTCGTATTCCCCCGACAGTAAGCCCGCCACCTGTGTAGAGGCGTCCGGGGTAAACTGGAAGTACAAATCGTCCACCAAAGCTTCCCGTTTTCCTGCCAGACCGTCAGCCGCTTCCTCCCGCGGCGCATAATCCGGGTACTTGGCCAGATGAATATACTGATCCTGCTTCCACTCCTTGAACTGGAATGGCCCTGTTCCTACGTAATCTTTTACGCCCTTCGGATCGGCTGTCTCAATGATCTCCTTCGGCATAATGGCCGGGTAGTTCCCGCCCAAATAAGCAAGCACAGGCATGGCAGTCGCAGTCGGCTGCTGCAAATGCAGCACAGCAGTATGGGCGTCCTTTGCTTCAAACCGGGCGTCTTTGAAATGATCCTTACCCGCACTGGCCGTCGTGATCCAGCGGTTCATCGAAGCGACGACATCGTCTGCCGTCAGCTCTTTTCCATTGTGAAAACGAACCCCTTTTCGCAGCCGAAACGTAATCGTCTTCCCATCCTCGCTCTGCTCCCAGGAATCAGCGAGCATCGGCTTGATCTGATAGCGCGAATCTACCGTGACCAATGTTTCAAAGACATTTCTGCCAATGGTTGCCGACGCCTGGGATGTCGTCACATGCGGGTCAAGCGTCTGGGGCTGTGCCTGGTAAGCCACCTTCAACTCGCCCCCCGCCTTGGCATCTGCCGCAGGCTTTGCTTCTGTCTTTGTTTCGGTCTTCGCTCCTTCGTTTTGCGCCGTTTGCGCTCCACAGCCCGCCAAGGAAAAAGCGAGCAAAAGCAGGCAGAGCTTTTTTGCCAGACTCGGACTTTTCATCTTCAATGATCCCCCTTTTGATAGCGCCAACTTCATTCCCTATTCAGAAAACGAGTAACGCTTGTATTCGTACTGATTGGGCGGCCCGATGGCGACCCACAAGTTCCCTTCTGTCGGTTCCGCAATGACCGAAGCAAACGTGATGATGTCTGCCCCGTTGTCTCCGGGAGATTGGACTGCCTCGTCGCCTGGAACCTGGCACAGACAATGCGGATACGTATGGCGATCGCGTAAAATGTCCTGCATGACCGCGACATTCAGCTTGCCGTGATTCTCCTGCAACAAACGCTGCATGCGCTCAAGCCGAATCCGTGAATTTACCAGCTCTACCCCGTGCAAACGTTCCTCTTCCACTAACTCTGCTGCCGTATAGTGGTTGGAATGGGCGAGCAAGCCGTTTTCCGGGCGAATGATGACCTCGCGCGTCGGCGTGTTTTCCAAGTCAACAGCGCCGTGCTTGTCCATCATAATCAGGTTTCGCGAGGACGCCCGATGAATGCGGCGAACGAGTTGAATCGCTTCTACCAGCGCGGCCGCAGTCAGGGCAAGCCGGGAATACATGTAGCGCGGAAAGCCTGCGCGCCATCCATCACAGGTCAAAAAGTTTGCAAAAACGCCCATGCCCCGATTGTTAATGCCGACATACGAAACCTGGCCGGCGGTGGTCAGCATGAGAGTGGCTGGTCCCTTGTCCGGAACGATTTCGACGACCACCCCCAATTCGGAATAAAAAGCAGGAAGATCGCAGTTTTGCCCGATCAACGGTACGCCGTTGGAAGTCGCTTCCGCCAAAACCGCAAAGGTCGTGCATTCATTTTGCGCTTTGAAATAGCTGTTGATCTCCGCCCGCAATTGCAGCAAGTAAGCCTCTTCGACGGCGATACCCGCCCCTTCGGCAATCCCCATTACCTCTTCATCGAAGAAGGGAGCGTATTTTTGCACATACGGCCGATATTGCAGCACCGCCTCTTCAAGCTGGCGGGCAGAAATCTGAAACCTGCGATCCAGACGCTCCCTGGCGTAGCCGAGATGCTTTTCGATCAAGCGCGCACAGGCTTCCCCAAACTGTTGCCCGATCTGCCGATGCGTCCCGCGAAAACGGAAAAACGGAAATGATGCGGATGATTGACACTTGTACGTATTCTTCGCCTGCTCTGACATCTGGTTCTCTCCTTACACATTGTTTCGGCTGAGTCTCTTTTTTGTACGTGGGTGGGTCGGTAAGCCAGGTCAACTCCTTGTCAAATTTTTATAAAATTCTGTACCATCAAAATAGCACGGCAGATTATTAAAGTAAATTTTATATTTTTGTTGTTAATTGAAAAAAATTTTTAAGTATCGCAAATAAAAAAACAGTGCCCAGTGCACTGCTGACAAAAGAAACGCTAGGAATAATCCATCATGTTAAACGAAGTGATGTATTCGATAAACTTATCGACGACTGCCAGTTGGGTCGCCGATTCCCGATACATGATCCACGTTTTGAGCGTAATCGCCTCCCCGCTTTTGTAAACCAGTTCTTTCGTTTGCAGTTGGTCTTCTGCGCGCAGAAAGCAGTCTGGAATAATCGCATAGCCCAGTTCGTTTTTGACCATCTCTCTGCAAATTTCAAAAGAATCGACCTGCATCGAAATCAGTGGCGGTTCCGCGAATCGTTCGTACCACCATTTATTGATATCGTCGTTAAAGTCGATGTTGTTTTTATAGTTGATCCGCGGAATTTTCGGCAAATCCGCAAGCTGAATGTTCTCTTTGGAGATCAAATAGACGTTCTCTTCTTTTACCAGGTACTTCTTTTCCGACCAAGTATAGTTCCCTCTCACGATGCCGACATGAATGTCCTCATTTCGCAGCAAATCGTAAATCTCGTCGCTGATCCCCGTGTTGACGTTGATCTCGACCTTGGGATACAGCTTGAGGAACTCTTTCAAGATCGGCGGAAGCTTGTAATGAGCAATGACGCGCGAAACGCCCAACCGCAACGTCCCCTGCGGCTCGCTGCCCATGTTCAGCACATAGTCCCTCGCTTTTCTCAGCTCCGCCAACGTTTTTTTGGCAAACTGAACGAGATACCTGCCCTCCGGGGTAAACTCTATGCTCCGCCCGTTTTTCGAAATAATGTGAACCCCAAACTCCTTCTCAAGCTGCTGCAGCCGATAGGTCAACGCTGGTGGTGTGATATGGAGAAGTTCTGCTGCCCTCGTCAGGTTCTGTGCTTCGTATATGTACGTTAACATTAAGCAATCCTTCTCGTTCATCGTTACCTCCTGCGGTTTTGTGGTTGTGGGGATGAGGGTGTTTTATTACTGTTCTACTTGGGAGGGCGGGTTCCTTTTATTTTTGGGGGTTCGAAAAAATTTCACTCTGACCCATGTTTTCGCTTATTCTCCATCATGTAAATGGCCGCGCTCCTTTCCTTGACAGCAAAAGAGATGACCAGGAAGTCATCTCTTCACTCAGAGTTTTGCTTCAAGATTACGCCTCTTCAAACAGCCGTTCGCCCCGGTGCAGCCGAGTGGCTATTCGGGCGATATGCGGCTGTTCGCGAGGGGTAGGCGCGTGGGCCGCCAAATAGCGGGTTGCCGCCAGAAGCATCGTTTCGCCAGCATGAGTGGCAAAAGCGTCGCTACGCATTGCCCAGCGATCATACTCGGCTACCGCCGCTTCGTACATTTGAAACGAATGAAATTCGGCGTCTTCGCGTAAAAGCGCATGGCCCAACGTATTAAGCAGGGCGTCAGGGTCGCCGCCGGCGTGTAGGTAGCCGGCTGTCCACTGCGCCGCTTCTTTCACCTGCTGGCGTTGATCCAAAATTTCCAGCAGCCGCTCTGGGCGAGAAGTGTCGACGGCTGGTACAGCCGAGCCATCCGGGCGTTGGGCCGCAGGGATATTCAAAAAACGATCCAAATAAATTCTGATTACCCCGTGGTAGATCGCGCGGATGAGCAGCGGATGGGTCGAGCGACGCAGACGCTCATGCACGGCGTGGGCATAGGTAAAGGTATGCAAAACGGAGAGCCAATCCCCGAAATCGTTCTGGGTATGGAAACGAACGATCCGCTCCGCCGCAGCCAAAGCAACCAGTTGGGCCAGTTGAGCCGGATGTGCACCTGATTTCAAAAGCTCCGTCACAAGGTTCACCGTTTTAAGAGGCTCGTCGCTTAAAAGCTGTACCACAATTTTCTTCTCGTCTGCTGCGGAAATGTCTGCACAGGACTCTGCCAGAGGAAGGCTATCCAACTGGGCGAAAGCTTCCTTCAGTGGAACGACTAGATTTACTGGTGACTGCCATTGATGAAGTTCCTCGCTCCGGGTCGGATTGGCGAGGAGCCGAACAAGCGAGGTCAGCGTCTGCTCGGTGTGCTCTTCGCCGATAAGGCCAATCGCTTCAAAAGCTTTATTGTGGAAATCGAACGTATGGCCGCCGTCCAAATAAAAGTGGTCCGTCACCGCCAGCAACATCATCTCCGAAAGCTGCTCCAGGGAAGCTCCCTGCCGAATCGCCGTGAGCAACACTCTTTCCGCCCCTTGTGTGTCGCGGACCTCGATACAGTTGCGGTACCATTCCGTCAGCCGTTCCAACGGCACTTCGGCCCCCGGCAGCGGCTTTAGCAGATGCCGCGCTGCTGCACCGGATCTGTTGCGAGCCACGTGAAGCAGCCCTTGATAAAGAGCGAGGATCGTTCCTGCTTTATCTAGCTTCGGCAGCACATTGGCCATCGCGGTAAGGATGGTGAGCCCCGAATCCCACCCTCTTCCATGCGCGGTGCCGAATTTGATGCCGACCTGCATGATTTCCCCGGCTGAAACGCCGGCTTCCACCAATCCGACGACAGCTTTGGCAATCACGAGTCCGAGATTTTGCTCCAGCCCTTCTTGCAACCGAAGTTTGTATTTTTCTATGCTGTTTGCCTGTTTTGGATGCGGATTCACCCAAACGACTCCATTTTCCATTTTCACTTCATAGGATGGGACATCGTCCGCCCACGGATCCAACGTTCCGCCGCTGCAGACATCAAAGCGCGCATGATGCCAATGACAGGTGAGTATCCCGTCGCACAAGCTCCCCATATGCAGGGGAAATCCCATGTGCGGACAGCGATTGTCTACCGCATATACCTGTTCCTCATGATAAAACACGGCGATCCCACCATGGATTACCTTATGGCCCTTCTCTTGAATCGACGTCAGCGTACCCGCGTTGATCCAAGGCTGGCTTTGGGTTTTTTGCATTCTGATCCCTCCATGAAAATTCTGTATTTTCAAGCAAATTTATCATCGCTCATCTACTTTGTCAACATTTTTATTTGAAATGTATGGTAACGTCGTTAAATCTATCTCATGTAAAACTACTAGGGACAATTTGCTATGGATTGCTATTAAAGGTATTTGCGTAATATGGATAGGACATTGATGAGCTTATCTAAAGCACATGGCCGTGCGAAGCCTAAGGAAGATAGTCCTTGCCCCTGTGTGAACGCTCACCAAAATGTTGACCACTTTGCTCATCATAAAGTTACCCACCTGACAGTTTGAGCACACGTCATCATTTTCACACCTAATTGCAAATGTTTTTACTGAGCCAAGGATCGTCAAGGGCTTGCGTAGCAAGGGGTTTACCCTTTATCCTTGACGATCCTTGGTGCAGGAAATAAAATGCTACTTTGTGTGAAAAAAAGCATCGTAGGTGGTCAACTCGAAGATGAGCGTTTGCTCCAAAAATGGTCAACTTTTTGATTAGCATTCACACCCGTGCCTTGGCCTCTGCCTTCTTTAATGAATCTCTCAATCTTGGCACTTGTAATCTCTCGTTTTCTTTTCGCCAATATGCCACCCCCGAACAAAATAAAACGAGGCTACCCGAAGGCAACCCCATATAGAGTCAGATTGTTATTCATGATGTTCCGTCTAATTGACTTGCGAAGTTTCCTTTATAGTCATTATAACCCAAATCACCAGTCTAATACTTTTATTTTCTCAGAACAACTGTCTAAGGATAATAAAGTTGTAGACTGAGGTTGTTGATTTGGCGGACTTACCAACAGCCAAAATTAATTTCCTCTAATCAATATGTTTTAGACTGAAGTGGTTAAGAGACAAAAAAAGAGTCTAAAACTGAATAATAAAGTTTTAGACTACTTTCCATTACAAATTAATAGTTTAAAAAATTCCAGCTACCTCAAAGGTCAAACGTCAATTGAATCTTCAGTTCAATATAACGATTCACGTCGACTACCTTCACTGACTCTACTTGTAACTTGTATCTTGAATTAAGATCAAGGTAATATGAAACTTCTTCATTATACTGACGTGGGATATACCCGAGTTTATGATTCCCAAAATAAACCTCAACGGCATTCTCATCAAAAAAGTTTTTATGTTCTCTTATTATTGTTAACTCGCTACCTACATTTAATTTCGAGAGAATCATATCTCTCTCGGGAAGTTGACAAAAATAATACCTTGTTCCTGCGACATACAAATGACAAATACCATATTCATTAAAAACATCAGTCACTTCTTTATAATTATTAGAAAGAGCAACTAGTTTTCTAACTTCAAAAGGAGTAATTCTTTTGTCGTCATTAAGAAATGTTAATGGGTCAACTTCCTTTAGATAATTCCTTAGTTCATCAACCGTTCTATGCACAGTATTATTTTGAATAAATGAAGATAAATCTTTTACAGTTTCGCGTGAGTTTAATCCCAGCTTAAAAAGATTTACATCCACACTATGGTTTACCCCGTACTTAATGAAAAGCGGAAGATACATAAAATAGTCAATGTTTCCTACAGCGTCGATTACCATCGAACATAGAGTGCCAAAAACCCAAGGTAATTTAAACTCAAACATTTCCCTAGAGTATTCTACAATTCGGGTCATTCTATATTGTTCTTCGACACTCCTAAAATACTCTTCGGATAATTGCTTGAACGTCTTATTACTTTCTATCCAATCTACAAATAACTGATAATCATTTATTTCTACTTCATCTGAACGAGACGAGCTCTTTCTTACTACAAATTTTTCACTTTCCTTTAATCCCAAAATCTGAACGTACATTTCCGAACTAATTATATCGCTGATTGAACTTACTATCCCTCCCAAAGAATTATATTTCTCAATGACCTGTAATGAAAGTTTTTGTAAAATTCTATAGGAAACGAATGACAACCCACTTTCCTGAATTTTAACAAGGTCTTCTCTGCTCTGCGTGTCATAATATGAATACATTTTTCGGGAGATTCGCTTTACTTTTCCTATTTTTTCACTATCAGCTTGCAAGGAAAAAAGAGTTTTATTTAGTAATCCGTCAATATTTTCAGATCTAGGGGACAGTGTGTTATAAAAAAGAAGTAAAGACTTAACAAAGGGATATGAGGTAAGTCCTAACAATAAGGATAACTGCAGTTCTTGTTCAGTATTTTCGACTTCAGTTAATGCATCAAAAAACTTATCATCACCCACAAGTGAACTATAAACTATATTTGGATGTTGTTCGTAATTTAAATGCTCATCAATTACATTATTAAAATAGTTAATATAGATAATTTGACCGAATGTACTTTGATAAGCTCTTCCTGCCCTTCCCACAATATTTTTAAAATCACCTGGACTTAAAGTGCGTTGTCCCTGGTAACTCCTACCAGAGTGTATGAAGTTTTGTATTGGAAAATTTACCCCCTCAACAAGAGTAGTAGTGCAGACCATTATTTTTATATGACCTTTTAAATAATAATCCTCAAGGGCTTCACGAATGTCTATCGGTAAACTACCATGATGATATACTAAACCTTTATTTAAGCCAATTGTAAGCAAATGATTTGATCCCAAACGTTTCTCAATATACAGTATGAGGTGCTTAATTTCATCATTGATTTCCAATCGTTCTGGAAACATGGGTGTGTAATTTCTTACGAACTCTTCACATTCATCTTTGGAATGGAAAAAAATTAGACTTCCTCCAATGTTTTTTAGCTTTTGTGCTACACCCATTATGAAGTTTTCTTTTTTGATGTTTACCTCTGCAGCAACTTTATTGTCCCGTTTGTTAAGGTATCTTGCAGCCCTAAATAAAACTAATTGTCTTTCAGTATCATTCATACGGTATTTTATTCGTGCGCTTGCTCTAAAATTTTTGTAACCCTTTCTATAAAGACCATCCTTCGGTGAAAGCTGAAGCCATTTGCCGTATTTATCCTTTTCTATTTCCCAAGAAACTACTCCCTTTAATTTTATTGTCGGTTTCCAATTATTTGGTAAATGGCTTGAGCATTGTTTTGTTTCATCCACCCATTCCATTACCGTTGGAACATTATCAATGATAGCAGAAAGCATTATAATCTTAATACGAGAGAATATTTCATGGTTTATAAGGTAAGATATGCTGCCTTCAATAACCCATCCACGTTCTCTGTCTTGGATTTTGTGGAATTCATCAAAAATTATCAATGAAATGTTACTTAGTAAATCATTCGAAAGATTGTTACGAATAATCATTTCAAGTTTTTCAGGGGTTGTAACTACAACATTATCTTCAGAAAAATTTCCATAAACGAAATCCGGCTCGTATCCACTAATTGAGCTAGATACTTTATATCCCAATCTCCTAAATCTGTCCCTCAATCGTTTGGTAACTTCATATACAAGTGCATTTGTTGGAACAATATAAAAGCATTTTTTAGTAATATCTCTTTCAAGTTCTCTGACAATCGCAAACTCAGCTAAAAGACTCTTGCCCCCACTGGTCGGGAAATTTATCATAGTACGTTTTATTTCTTGATTTCTTAGATAACCTTCTGGATTATTTACTACTTCAACTTGGTTTGGCCAAAGTTCCAATACAGGAGGCTTTGACTTTATTAATTGTTGCAAGTATGTACCTGAAAAAATATCCGTTAGGTTATTCCAAATACTGTTGCTTATTATCCTTTCGATACAACTCGCTAAATATTTCAAATGCCAAAACTCATTTGTTCTATATGTAGACAATGTATTCTTTATAAGCCTGTCTAATAATTGAACAGCGTTTTCGGCAGAGGTACGATCTCCAGTAAGTACAAAAGCCCTTAGCTCAATAAATATTCCAATTAATTCTT
Source organism: Brevibacillus sp. YAE8 (assembly GCF_057543335.1). Taxonomy (NCBI): domain Bacteria; kingdom Bacillati; phylum Bacillota; class Bacilli; order Caryophanales; family Paenibacillaceae; genus Brevibacillus; species Brevibacillus sp. YAE8. Next base: position 17,636 of record NZ_BAAIYG010000030.1, on the reverse strand, counting down.
CGTCATCTATGTGCTTTTCAATATTATTAATGAAATATCTTCTAAGAAGGAAATAAGAGAATTTATAAATGTTTCGCATTTCATTGCTTATTATTTCCTTAGATTCGAGTTTACTCAACACTTTCTCAAATTTCTCTACCACAACAAAAGAATTCGGAGGATTATCGCAAAGAGTATATGCTATTGTTGCCCTCCAATACATTTTTAGTTGCTTATTTAGTACTTGGTCTTGAGAGAGAGTCTCTAATTTTTCTTCGTTTACATGATTTAAATAATCACCAATTTTTTCACTTGCTAACGCACACAGTTGCATAGCTTTTTTGGTTAGGGTCCCGTCATACTGTTTTAAAATGCTATTGTATTCAGAGAAGAGATATATTATTACCTTTTCCAATGATCTTATTGCCTTAATATTTCTCTCTAGTTTATCTTCACCTACATCTATTAGATTTAAGTCTAGATCTATACAATGTACTGTAAGTGCTTCTAATATATTCTTAAAGTCTCGAGCAATATTAGAACTCTTCAAACGCAAGAGTAGATCATTAATGTTCAGGGGGTTTGTAACCTGTTCCATACCCTATCCCTCAAATCGTCTAATATCTTGGTTAATAAATCGATAAATACAAGCTTGACTAGTCGCTGATCCTTAGTAAGTTCACTTTTAAAACATTCCCCAAACTGCTTAAATGTATCATTTGTTGAAGTGAAATTCGAAGAAATACCTGTAGCTCCAATACAAAACTCTCTATTTATTATGGTTTCGTAAAGATCGGATACCTTTTCCTTCAGATTATCATCAGGTCGGTACTGGAATAATTCTTGAATAGCTTTTATCTCACTATCAATATTTTCCTCAAAACTGCCGTTTTCACTAAAAAAATCATAAATTTGGCTAGCTCGTGTTGAAACAGAGTTCTCAGTAGTTTTGGTTTCCCAAATGGTGACATTAATCGAATTCTTTTTACTTGGATCACCTGTAAAAGTTATATAATCAATACCTGGTTCCGCTGAGGATCGACCTTTCGGTCCATGTGACCATAAGAAATCCCGAACTTTTTTATGGAAATAAAAGGAGAATAGGTGCTCACCAACTATCCCCTTAAAGTGTTGGTCATTTTTAAATATTCTATTCAAATTGTTAATTATATATTGCTTATTTTTTATAGTATGACCATTTAGAAATAACATTAAGGATTCATAAGGCTTTTCGGTTAATACACTTCTAAAAAAGTACTGTTGGAAATCATTGTAGAACTCTTCATAAACTTTTGTATCTCCAAGAACAAAAGTAATGTGCTTTTTTACAAATTCATGGGTTACATCAATTTCCTCTATTTCTATATATTTAACCAAGATGCAAACACCCCAATTTTCCGACAACATTTATTCAAATTATTCGACTATATTAATTTTCGTTTGATGAATCCATGATTCAATAAACTTACTTTAAATCTAACACGATCCGAAACTTCACATATCTCTATACCAAGCAGAAACGACTACTGCGTATAGTAGCTGGACATTTTATTGATAATCATTCAATGTAGCAACTCCATAGCTAGTTTTTGTTCTGCATCTATAAGCTAAAAAGAAAGAAAGTCAAAACTTATGAACAAAATCAATAACAGTAAAGCCATATAATTAATTCAAGTGAGTATCTAGCCTACAATTTTAACCGCATTCTCCTTAATCTGCGAAATCAATTCCACAAACTGCTTTTGCCTGACCCCATCAAACAACTTAATAAAACTCTGCGGCTTATCAAATGGCGGCTTCATCAGTTCAGCTACATTTTCGATGTACCCATTCTGAACGATATAATCTACCACCTTTTTCACAAAAACAATCTGCGCCTGAGTCAGCGACTGGTCATTAATAAACGCGGAGAACGCAGCCATGGCAGCATCATGGTCCATCTTGGCAATTTTGCGTACAAGCAAACCAAATGGCGTATCTTTAAATTCCCGCTTATAATCTTCCTTGGTCCCCAATTCCCCTGTGAAAATACGCTCCAGGCTTTCATAATCAGAAGCAGTCAACGGAATATTATGACGTAGCTTATGAATAGCCAGATGATCACGGTTGTTCTCGATATACCGGTTGACCTTCAGCTTGTAATCCTCAAAATCATAGGCTTGATATAGTACCTCTCCCTCTTTGACAGCCAATACCACATCGGAAAGGTTCGTGTAAACCGGGCTCTTTCCTACCTCATCGACAATAAATTTCATCAATCCCCGCAATTCCATGCGTACCTTCTCAAAAACAGGGATATCTGGATTCTGCCAAAACTCGTCCGTTCCAATCATGTTGATTAACTCCAGCTTCTCTTTAATCTGTGGAATCGTCGCTCGCTTGGAAAGATCAGAGGAAACATGAATCAGCTGCTTTTTCCCTTTTTTGAATTGCGGCATTCCCTCGATCTGAGCGATCATGATCCCGTACATGAAATTATCGAAGCGTTTGGAATATTCATCGGGATCATCCATATAGACAAGGGGAGCCAGGTACGTGATCAGGTTGTGTTTATCGGTATCGGAAAGACAAACAAATGCATCCCGATGCTTATACTTTTCAATATGTTGCAACTGCATTTTCACCGCTGTCAGCTCTGTATTCAACGCATTGATTTGATGATGTACGGTTCGAATCAAATCGTTCCGAATGTCCTGATACGAATCATCCACAAAGGTAGCATGCTGCAAGTGATGGATCAAGCGAACCCGCTTGGAAAAAATGGCTTCTGACAGGCTCTGTACTTCATTTCCCATCAGCCCTTCCTTGTTTGCACGGAAAAACTCGAAGTTTCCTAGATAGTCAAAGATGAGAAAGTGCGTTTTATCCTGACCATCTCCAAACAGGTTCTTGCGGAGCCTTGTCCCGCGTCCGATCATCTGCCAGAACTTCGCTTTGGAGCGAACGCGTTTGAAGAATACCAGATTTACAATGTCCGGCACATCAATTCCTGTATCCATCATATCGACCGACACCGCGATATGCGGCTCTTTATCAGTCACCTTGAAGTCGTCAATAATCGTCTGGACATAGTTGTCCTCGGAGACGACACGCTTGGCGAAAGTTCCGCGGTACTGCGGATACAGTTTGTTAAAACGCTCAACGATATATTCTGCATGCCTTTTATTTTGCGCAAAGATGATCGTTTTCCCCAGTCTGTCACCACCGGCAACTTTGATCCCCTTGGTCATCAGATCCTCCAACACCATATCTACCGTTGCCTGGTTAAAGATGTACTCATTTACAGCAGGGGAGGGAATGAAATCTGGCATCGTGCCATCTTCGTCAACAAAATCTTCTTCATAACGTGCCTTGTCTTCTTCTGACAGATCATCGTAAACAATGCCCTGTCCTAAAATTTTCGTCTCTATTTCAATGTTATAGTAGGGAACCAGCACGTGATCTTTTTCAACGGCGGTTTCATAGTCGTAAGCATACGTAGGTACGCCGCTTTCCATCTCGAAGAATTCGTATGTATTGCGATCAACCTCGGTCTTTGGCGTAGCTGTCAGACCGACCATGATCGCATCAAAATATTCAAAAATCGTGCGGTATTTCTTAAAAATACTTCTATGCGCCTCATCGATGATAATCAAGTCAAAATGGGCAGGACTAAATAGACGCTTCCCGTCATCGCTTTTCACGGAGTCGATGGCGTTTAGCATCGTAGGATAGGTAGAAAAAACAATCCTTGCCGTTTTATCATCCTTGTTGGAAAGGAGATTGCAGAGCGACATATCCGGCAGGTAGTTTTTAAAGTCATCCTTCGCCTGCTTGACCAACGCTGTACGGTCTGCCAAAAACAGTGTATTGGTCACATGTCCGCCCCGAGAGAGCACATCGGTCAGACTGGAAGCCGTTCTCGTTTTTCCTGTACCGGTAGCCATGATGAGCAATGCCTTCCGGTGACCTGTTTCTATCGTTTCACTGACCGCACGAATCGCTTCTTTCTGGTAATAACGGTCGGTAATTTTGTCGTCAATCGGGACATCAGCCAGTGGTTTGCGTTCTTTTCGGCGGTTCATCAGCTTTTCCAAATCCGCTTTTGAGAAAACCCCGCTTACTTTTCGCTGTGGGGAAGTGACGTCATCCCATAGATACGTTTCAAATCCATTGGTCGTGAACATCATGGGACGTCTGCCTGTCATCCGTTCTAGGCAGTCAGCGTACAGCTTGGCCTGCTGTGTACCGATCTTCGGGTCTTTGGAGGTTCGCTTCGCTTCGATGATGGCCAGAGGAAGTCCGTCTTTCCCATAGAGGACATAATCCGCGTAGCCTTTTTCCTCCGGATTGGGCATACCAACTAGTTCGACTTCTTCCCTCACATCGTCTCCAAATGTCCAGCCCAGAAGTTTGAGGTCTACATCAATATATTTTTTGCGCGTCATATACTCGGAAATGTCCTCCGGTGTGAACTGACGCTCTTCCTTGTGCTTCTCTTTATCAGCAGTCAGACGGTCACTCATCGCTGCGATCTGAGCACGTAAAGCCTCAATCTCTGCGTCCTTTTGCTCGATCAGGCTGTCTTTTTCCCGTATCTGCGCTTCATCGAGAACGACCTTTTCAGTAGGGATTTTACTCTCGTCAAAGTGGCGTTCTTCATAGTTGGAGCCATAGCAATAGTCGAGCCATTGGATAAATTCAAAAAGCCCGGCAAGCGAAAGGACGGCATCGCTGCGGCTGATTGCCTTTTCGGTATGCACCGCCAGATTGCCCAGCTTGACGATGTAAGGGAGTTTGCCCCACGTCTGGTTCTCCATCGCAAAGCGGAAGGAAGGTTCGTGAATCAATGACTGCAAATTGTCCTTGTAGGGCATGGAGATAGTGTTGTCAGCAGAATAAACCCACTTCACCGCCAGTTCCAGCGCTTTGCGGCTGCCCACCGCCGACATGGCTGGTGATGTGGCCAGAACGCGCTCTGCTTCGATGCATGCCAGAGCAAATAGATTGTATTCGGGTTGTCCCTGGAGGAAGTTGAAATTTGCAATCATTGTTTCACCTCAGTTTGGATTATTCGAAGTACTGGCTCATTAGACTGTCGAATAGGTATTGGGTTTCTTCGAGTGCTTTTTTTACTAGGGATTTTTGTTCTTCGATTCTGGTGACGATCGTTGCAAATTTCGTTTGTAAAGATCTTGGCGGACAAATATAACTCAATTCTAACAATGGCTTTTGGGTAATTTTGGGTTGGCCGGAAAAATCGGCAAATCGATTAAAGTTGAGCTCGGTAAAGAGCATTTTCAGGAATTCCAATTCAAATTTACTTTTATCGTATTGTTTCAAGTAAATTGCATTATCCGTGATCCATGACTTTTGACTGGTAAGATGGATACTGCCACAGTAAGCGCCTACCCGGCCTATTACCAGTGTTTGATAATCAATAAGATACTCCTTGCTTCGACCAGTAATCCCATTACCGCCATAACAAGGGTATTCATAAGAATCATCTAATTGATGGGAAGGATTAAACTTGCCGCTAGAAAATACGTATATCTGACTCCCTGCCTCTGCTTTCCATCCTTTTTCATTCGTAACAGGATCACCAAACATCTCATTAAAAACAGATTTAATCAGATTCTCCAACTCCGCAAGCTGCTGTTTGCGCATGGCAAGCAGTTCTGCTGCGGTGTCCAAGATTTTGGCGATTTGTTTTTGGGTTTCGAGTGGGGGGAGAGGGATCTCTTGTTTTAATATTGATGATTGTGAAATTGATGGTTGTCCACTTTTATTTGCATAACGATTTAAATTTTTATTTTGCAATACGTAACATAGATATTTTAATTCGATATCTTTTAAGTAGTTAGTTACATATAAAGCATTATCAGTAACCCATACTTTAGGTTCTGTCACATGTACACAGCCACAATATTCGCCAACTCTTCCAATTACAACAGTTGGATCATCGATAAAATATTCATTGTGATTCCCACTAACTCCATTTCCACCATAGACATTGTAAATTCCATCTACCCTTTTGCTACTCGGTAAGAACCTTCCACTAGATAGCGAGATAACTTCACTCAATCTAACAACATCCCACTTACTCACCGATAAGCCCCCTTAATTCCTCCATCTTCGTTGCAATATCCAGGTTCAGCTTATCCAGTCTTCCCATAATTACCTCAGGAACATCATACTCCACCTTCTCATACACAACCTCTTTGTATCGGTTAATAGACAAATCATACCCATTTTCCTCAATCGCAGACTTGTCCACCAGAAAACTCTGCTCCGTCGGCTTACGATCCGCCTCACCTTGGAGATTATGAAAGCGTGCAAGAATATCAGGAATATTGTTATCCTCAATTGGAGAGCGTTTATCGTCCAAAGAATACCCATCCGCTTTCATATCATAGAACCAAACCTTGTCCGTCCCACCAGCGCCCGTTTTCGTAAAGATCAACACAGCAGTGCTTACCCCTGCATACGGCTTAAACACCCCGCTCGGCATGGAGATCACGGCCTGCAGTTGATGGTTCTCCACCAACTCTTTACGCAAAGCCTTGTGTGCCTTAGTTGTCCCAAACAACACCCCCTCCGGTACGATACATGCACAACGTCCACCGTTGCGCAGCATCCGTAAAAAGAGCGCGACAAACAACAGCTCGGTCTTTTTGGTTTCACAAACCGTTTTCAGGTTATCATTGATACTCTCCGCGTCTACCGTTCCCGTAAAAGGCGGATTTGCGAGGATTATATCGTAAGCAGCAGCAATCTCATTTTGCTTGGAAACACTATCTACATAATCAATATGTGGATTGGTAATCGAGTGTAGCATCAGATTCATCGCAGAAAGACGTAACATAGTACGGTCTGTGTCCAAACCAGTGAACATGTCGCTGGCAAAATGCTCCCATTGCTCACTGGTCATTTCCGATTCATACGTTTCCCGGATATACTCTGCTGCCGAGACCAGAAAACCCGCTGTACCACAAGCCGGGTCACAGATCTTGTCATCCGGGGTAGGAGCAAGCAGTCGCACCATCATGTCGCGGATGTGCTTGGGCGTACGGAACTGCCCGTTTTGACCGGCTGTAGCCAGCTTGCCCAACATATACTCATACAGATCGCCCTGCATGTCCAAATCCTTAATGTCGTGCTCGTAAAGCTCGTCCAAACCGGTAATGATCTTTTGCAGAATCTGCGGCGTCGGAATCAAAAACATCGCATCTTGCATATAGCGGGAAAAGGCAGACGTATTTTCACCGTTCATCGATTTGATGAACGGAAAAACCTTCGTGCCGACAATATCATATATTACACGAGCATCTTTGGTTTTGAACTTACTCCAACGCATCGACTGTCCGTCTTCATCCTGTGGAAAGATCTTTGGCATTTCCTGACCGCTTAATGCTTCAAAGCTTTCCGTTTCCAGCTCCTTTTCGTCCAGGGAACGAATGAACATCAGGTATGTAAGCTGCTCGATTACAGTCAACGGGTTGGTAATTCCCCCGGCCCACATATCAGTCCATATTTTATCTACCTTGTTGCGAATTTCTCCTGTTAGCATCACGTTAAGCTCCAATCTATATTAAATCTTAGGTAATTTGTAATTTATTGGGCTAGTTCTATTGTAGTATACCATAGTACCAATTAGCATGCGCCACGAATTGGAATAAGAGCAATGAGAAAATAAATACTACTAGGAAATTGCCAAATAATATGACTGAAACCTCTCTCCATTATATTTCACTACGAAAAAAATTTATAATTTCCCCACCAATTTATAGGCCCATCTCTCCACAGAATCCTTTTGATAATGCCTTAATTTCTCGATATCCAAATTAATACACTGATCCAGCACATCTTGATCCCAATGGCCGCTTTTGTTTACAAGTCCCTCAAGCAAGATTCCGATGTAATACTCGATCTTCCTATCCTAGTACTCCGATCCCTAGGGGTAAGAATTAATGTCGAAATGGACCATCCGTCAGGTCTAGCGATTTCAATAACATTTTTTATCACATTTTCAGTTTCCAGTTTTACAACAGCACAAGTCCTCCGGATCCCGTTTCCACAAACAGAAAAACGACGACCAGGCGATAGAGAAAGAACGCTCATTTGCACGCTAACCGGAAATATCTCTGTTCCGCGAGTTGCTCTTCCCCCAAATGGAATATCTTGTATCTTCAACCAAGGCAAATAGTCTTTGCCGATACCTTGACCTCTTAATATATTTTTCGATCTTGGCACCAGTAATTTTCCAGTTGCGCTTGGCCATTTGCTCGCTCCTAACTCATTTTCCCAAAATAAAAAGGAGCCACCCGAAGGCAGCCCCAAAATGGAGTCATGATGTAAATCTATGCTGTAGGAAATCCTCTTACTCCACCGTCACACTCTTCGCCAAATTCCGTGGTTTATCCACGTCCAGGCCGCGCGCGACGGATGCGTAGTAAGCGAGCAATTGCAATGGAATGACGGTCAGAATCGGTGTGAGCATTGGCAGGGTGGCTGGCATGTAGATCACTTCGTCCACGCTCTTCGCCAGGTCGTGGTTGCCTTCGGTCGCGAAGCCCAGGACGTGGGCGCCGCGCGCTTTTACTTCCACGATGTTGCTCACCATTTTTTCGTAGATGTCTGGTTGTGTAGCCAATGCGACGACTGGTACGTTCTCTTCAATCAGCGCAAGAGTACCGTGCTTCAATTCACCAGCCGGGTATGCCTCGGAGTGGATGTAGGAGATCTCCTTGAGCTTCAGGGAGCCTTCCAGCGACACCGCATAGTCCAGGCCGCGGCCGATGAAGAACAGGCTGTTTACCCCTTTTGTGCTCTCGGCAAAGTGGCGAACCTGCTCAGCGTCTTCGAGCATGGCTGCGATTTTTCCAGGAATGGTCTCCAGGTGTTCCACGACAGTTGCTACCTCAGAAGCCGCAAGCGTGCCTTTTACCTGCGCCAGATACAGGCTGAACAGGTACAGAGCTACCACTTGGGAGGTGTACGCTTTTGTCGAAGCTACCGCTATCTCGGGACCGGCCCAGGTGAAGATCACTTCATCTGCCTCGCGAGCCACCGAGCTGCCCACGACGTTTGTGATCGCGAGTACCTTCACGTTGCTCTTCTTCGCTTCACGCAACGCAGCCAGCGTGTCTGCTGTCTCCCCGGATTGGCTGATGACGATCATCAAAGTTTTGTCCGTGTAGATCGGATCACGGTAACGGAACTCGGAAGCCACCGCTACCTCTACAGGTACGCGGGTCCATTTTTCGATGACGTCTTTTCCGACCAGACCTGCGTGCATGGAGGTACCGCAAGCGACGATGTAGATGCGGTCGTACGCCGCCAGCTCGGCATCGCTCATTTTCAACTCAGGCAAAATCACGCGCTTGTTCTCGTGGTCAATGCGGGCGCCCATCGTGTCGCGAACCGCTTGCGGCTGCTCGTAAATTTCTTTGAGCATAAAGGAATCGTAGCCGCCTTTTTCCGCTTGAACCAGATCCCACTCGACATGGAACAGCTCCCGCTCGATTTTCTCTCCGGTCTCTGCGTCCATCAGTTCCACGCCGTCGCGCGTCAAAACAGCCATTTCGCCTTCGTTCAAAATGTAAACGTCGCGGGTATGCTCCAGGATAGCCGGGATGTCCGAGCCGATAAAGCTCTCGCCCTGGCCTACGCCGACTACCAGCGGGCTGGCCAGACGAACGGCTACCAGCTTATCTGGTTCATGCTCGGTCATGATTCCCAGCGCATAAGCGCCACGCATGCGTTGCACAGCGCGACGCGCCGTGGACACGATATCCCCGTCGTACATGTCTGCGAGCAGGTGAGCGATGACCTCGGTATCTGTCTCGGAAGTGAACGTGTAGCCTTTTGCCAGCAGCTCTTCCTTCAACGGCAGGAAGTTTTCGATAATCCCGTTGTGAACGACGGCAAAAGACGTTTTTGCGTCCGTATGAGGGTGGGAGTTCTCGTCAGACGGCTTTCCGTGCGTCGCCCAACGTGTGTGCCCGATTCCCATGCAACCGGCAAGCGGCTTCGACGCCAGACGATCTTCCAGCACAGCCAGACGTCCTTGCGCCTTTTCCAGCTCCAGGCCGTTGTCGTTCACTACCGCGATTCCCGCCGAGTCATAACCGCGATACTCCAGCTTGCGCAGGCCTCCGATCACGATGTCTTGCGCTTGTTTATCTCCAATATATCCAACGATTCCGCACATAAGTGTATGATCCCCTTCCATATTGACGGGGACACAACCCAAAACCAATGGTACGGGGGAGTGCCCCCGCCATTCCATGTTTATGATCTATGTTTTTTCCTTTGTCCGTGGCTACAAACGTATCATACGCAAAGTTTTGTCCACCAGATCACCCTGGTGCTTTGTCCTTGCGTTCTGCGGCAGTGATACTGCTGCCGGGAGGTACCCGCCGAATCCTTCGATAAACCTCCACCTCGTCCACTGGGCTCCATGTCGGGCAGCCGCAGTGCTGGCGCTTTACGACAGTTGTTTTCCGATCCTCGTATCCGCTTTGTCTTCGTCCGATCTCCTCCAATTTTTTCAAATCGTGCGTGCATGCACATGAACACTGTACCACAGATTGAGAGGAGCGACAACACCTTCGTCATTTACATGTATGCAAAAGGGAGTGGCGTCGCACCACTCCCCGAAACATTTTTTTACACCAGTTGCTGTTTTACCACGTCAACGATGCGATGCACAAGCCCTTCCAGTTGCGCAGCATCCGGGCCTTCTGCCATGACGCGCACGATTGGCTCTGTGCCGGATGGACGAACCAGCACGCGTCCGTTGCCCGCCAGCTCTTCCTCCACTTCGCGAATGGCCTGCTCGATCGCTTCGTTGCCGTTCAGCTTCGACTTGTCCTCTACGCGGACATTAATCAGCAGTTGCGGATACTTGACCATCACCTGTTTCAGCTCGGACAAAGGCTTGCCCGACTCCTTGATGATGTTCAAAAGCTGCAAGCCTGTCAAAAGCCCGTCACCTGTCGTATTGTAGTCCAGGAAGACGATGTGGCCGGACTGCTCGCCGCCGAGGTTGTAGCCGCCGCGCAGCATCTCCTCGACCACGTAACGGTCTCCTACAGCGGTTTTCGTTGTATGGATGGAGCACTCCTCCATCCCTTTGAAAAAGCCCATGTTGGCCATGACGGTCGTCACGACTGTATTGTTGTTGAGCTTTCCTTTTGCTTTCAGCGCGCGCGCACAGATCGCCATGATGTAGTCGCCGTCGATGATTTCACCTGTCTCGTCAACCGCGATACAGCGGTCTGCGTCCCCGTCAAAGGAAAGACCCAGATCGGCCTTGTGCTTCAGCACTTCCTCCTGAAGACGCTCAGGATGGGTAGAACCGCACTGCTCGTTGATGTTGACCCCGTTCGGGTTGGCCCCGATCGTAATCACCTCTGCGTCCACGTCTGCAAACAGACGGGCGGCAAGCGACGAGACAGCTCCATTGGCGCAGTCCAGAACGACCTTCAAGCCGTCAAAACGCTCGGATACGGTACTTTTCAGGTGAGAGAGGTACTTTTGCCCCCCCTCGAGGAATTCCAATACCGTACCGATCTGTTCTCCTACCGGCCTTGGCAAAGTGTCCTCTGCCGCATCCAAGTACTGCTCTACTTCTGCTTCCACTTCGTCGGACAGTTTGAAACCGTTGCTGCCGAAGAACTTGATTCCGTTATCCGGAAACGGATTGTGGGAGGCGGAGATCATGACACCCGCATCCGCACCCAGTGCACGCGTGAGATACGCCACGCCTGAGGTGGAGATGACACCCAATCTGACCACTTCTGCTCCAACCGAGAGCAAGCCAGCCAAAAGCGCGTTTTCCAGCATCTGTCCAGAAATGCGCGTATCGCGCCCAATCACCACTTTTGGTTTGCCTTCCTGCTTGTGTCTAGTGAGAACGTAGCCGCCAACGCGTCCGATTTTAAATGCCAGCTCGGGTGTCAATTGTGTATTGGCAACCCCACGTACACCGTCTGTTCCGAAATACTTCCCCATGTTTGTCCCTCATTTCCTTCCTTGTGCACACAACAGCTTATGTCTACCTTTGCTTGTTCGTGATTTCGATTGTGACCTTTTTCGGTGCGCTCGCAGAAGTCTTGATATAATCCGGCTGATTGAAAATGTAATTCAGAGGTACCTCGTACACACCAGCCGGCATGTTGCTAACATCTGCTACGACCTGCAAGTCTTCGTGTCTCAATTGATCCAGCACCTGTGCCGCGCCGATTACTTCAAAGTCAATTGTAGACAACTCCTGGCCATCGGTGGACAACACCTTGGCTTGCATAGTCTCTGACAACCCGCTGATGCGAATCGGGATTTTCTCCAAACGCTTGGTTGTGGACGGAACTACTTTCAGCGATACCTTGAGATACTCCGGTTCTACCTTCACAATGTTATCCATTAACGGTATCTTTAGCTCCAGAAGGCGATCTGATGTAATGTTGGCAAGATCGATTTCCGGACCCGGATAGGTGTTCGCCTTCATGGCGTCGATGACCTCTTTCGGACCGAAAACGGTCACCTCATCCACATTCATATCCATACTAGCCAAACTATAGCCATTCGGCATTTCATTCGTCAAGTTTAATTTGATCGGCACTTTCACAAAAGGACTCGTGACCGGGATATTTACTTCTACAGTAAGCGGAATGACATCCGCACCTTGAATCACATTTCCTGACTTGTCCACTACTTTCAGTGGGACTGTAGTCTTAATCGCAGAAGTAGCCCCTTCCAGATCGACAGACGCTTTGACAGCCGCCACTTTGTCTACCTGGCTTTCCGGCACTCTGACCAGTGCCCGGAACGGCTTGACGATCGGTTCTCCTGCGGTATAGCCAGGAGCTACTTGCCCCAGTTTTTCCACCGTAACCTCCCGTTCCACCGTCTTCTTCTCTTCCAGGGTGATTTCCACGATGTTCGGAATAATGCCCACTTTCACCTCATCGGGGAACCCTTTGTACTGGACAGGCACCCTGTGAGTCCCTTTTCCTAAATTGGTGGCATCGACGTACACTTCCATCGAATCAGCCGGGAAAAAGTTATGCCGGTAGAACGGGTTGTTGCTCTCCAATGCGACCTTTACCGTTCGCTGCTGCTTGACGACCTGAAAACGGTCTGTATCGTACTTGACATGCAAGGTCACACCGTCAATAAAGACGGGCTGGCTCGCTTCCGGAGTCGGTGTTTGCTCTGTCTCCAGGTTGACGACCATCCACATCATGACAGCCAAAAGCAGCGCTACGGCCCGTGCAAACCAATGACTGTTCAACCACTTATCCATGTTTTCGCCTCCATTGCCAACGACTGCCAATGGACTTGCCCTTTGACAGAGGCTGGAGCTGTTCGGTCAGCATCTCTGCCAGTTGCGCCTCCGTCAGATTTCGGTTCATCGCGCCATGCGCGGCAAAAGACACTTGTCCTGTCTCCTCCGAAACAATGATGGACATGCCATCCGAGACCTCGCTGACGCCGATTGCCGCGCGGTGGCGAGTCCCGAGCTCCTTCGAGATGGAGTTGTTCTCAGACAGCGGAAGGTAACAGGCAGCAGCCAAAATGACGTCCTTGCGCATGATGACGGCCCCGTCATGTAAAGGCGTATTCGGAATGAAAATGTTGATTAGCAGCTCCGAGCTCACGCGTCCGTTGATCGCGATGCCCGTCTCTACGTAATCGTTCAGCCCCGTCTCTCTCTCAATGACGATCAAGGCCCCGATCCGCCGCTTTGCCATGTAGGTGACCGATTTACACACCTCTTGCACCACACGGTTCACCATGTCATCGTCTTGCAGGCTGCTGGAGCGGGAAAAGAGCTTGCCTCGACCAAGCTGCTCCAGCGCGCGACGCAATTCCGGCTGGAAGATGATGACCACAGCCAGTACCCCGAAGGTAAAAGCTTGCGACATCAACCAGTGCAGTGTCGTCAGTTGGAAGTACTTGCTGAGCAGCCAGGTGATGACGATCACCATGATCCCCTTCAGCAACTGTACCGCTCGCGTCCCCCGAATGAGCATAATAATTTTATAAATCACGTATGTAACGAGTAAAATATCCGTTCCATACCGCAGTAAATCCCCATAATCCATCGATATCATAACGAAGCCCCCATATCTCGCTCCATCTAAATAAGGTCAGCCTGTCTCCTGCGGAAAAAGCACGGCTCCACTGCCGTGCTGTTGATAGCTGTACTCTCTATTTTCTCTTATGGCAAGATCGGAAGCAAGTCATTTCCAATATTTTTCACCTCATACCAGATCCAATCGAAAATCGCTTCAATGGATTCGGTATTGCCTACCACTTGAGCGGTAGAGGCCACGAACACTTTTCCTTCGATGGCCACGACATTTCCTTTTACTTGCCCCTGAACATCCACGTTGCCGTTGCGCACCACCAAATCTCCATCAATGCTCGTTCCGGCTGGTACCACTACGACATTGCGTTGCCGATCTATTTTCAACTTATCCATGTTGGCTGAAGATACCTGCAACGTATTATCGCGGTCAAACCAGTTCGCGCACAAGCTGCCAGTCATGAGGAACAAAAACACCGCTGCTGCTGTCAAAAACGGGTGGTTCCGCAGCCAGCTTGAAAACAGGTTGGCCTTCGTCGGCGCAGGCAATTGGGCGAGTACACGTGCCGTAAAATCAGGAGAAACATGAATATGTGAAGCGCTCTGTACAAAAGCGATGGCCCGCTGCAGCTCGTGCATATGCTGGCGGCAGCTCGCACAAGTTTTTATATGTGCTTGCAAATGCTGATTGGCTAATTCATCAGTGTCCCCATCCAAATATTCGTGGATGAGAATAATCATTTCCCGGCATTCCATCGTGATTTTCTCCTTTCTCACATCAATCGCAACTTGCTTCGCAACGCTTCCCGTCCTCGGTGAATGCGTGTCTTGATCGTCGTAATGGGAAGTTTTACGATATCGCTGATCTCCTGCAACGACAAGTCCTCAATGTAGCGCAAGATCATAATCGAGCGATATTTCGGCTGCAACTGGGACAGAGCACTCTGCACTGTCTCCTGCAGCTCCTGCGTCACGACTTTGTCTTCCGGTGTTTTCTCACTAGAAGACAGGCGCGAATACCAGTCCATTCCCTGTCCTGGTTCGGTTTCTTCATCCAATGAAAAGTCAGGTCTTTTTTTACGGCCACGGTCGATACATAGATTGGTCGCGATCCGGTAGATCCACGTGGAGAACTTGTAGCTGTCATCGTACGAATGCAGATTGGCATACACGCGCAAAAAAGTCTCCTGCGCGATGTCCTCCGCATCCTGACGGTTTCCCACCATGCGATAAGCAAGTTGGAATATCTTGTCTTTATAAATTTCGATCAACTCCGCAAATGCTTCACGGTCTCCACGCTTCGCTCGCTGAGTCAACCGTTTCTCTACAAAATCCATGCGATCCTCCCCACAATACCGTAATCCTATATACGGATGATACTGCAAATGGTTTCGTTCTAAATGCGTGTTTGTGCAGGTAATTTGTTGGGAAATAGAGGAATAAGGTAACTGCCTACCTCTATATATTATTGATGATAACTCTTTCATCCCTCAGTTGGAAAGGAGAGTGGGACGTATGTCGAAGCAGGACGTTCTCCTCCAGATCGAGCAGCTACGCAAAGAGCTCAACGATCAGTATAAGAAGCAGGCAACCATCACTCCTGAATTAGTCGCCCTAAGCGTGCAACTTGACCATCTATTAAACGAACTACATCTCCATCCTTAGAATGTACTTCTTTCTCCCACCAATGTAAAGATGCGTAAAAAGCAAAAAGAGAGGCGATTTTTGCCTCTCTTTTTGTTCTCGGACAACGATTGGTTACAGCAGTTTATCGCCGAATACAGAGCTCATCAACGCGACTGCGACGCGCGCTGTCATGTTTTCACGGTCGAGGATCGGATTTACTTCCACAAATTCTGCGGAACAGAGAATGTCAGCGTCAGCCAGCATCTCCAGGGAGACATGCCCCTCCCGGTAAGAAATACCGCCGATAACCGGGGTTCCTACTCCTGGCGCGTCATGCGGGTCCAGTCCGTCCAAATCCAGGCTCAAGTGTACGCCATCGGTGTTTTTGGACACGTGGGCAATCGCTTCTTCCATCACGCGAGCCATTCCCAGCTTGTCGATCTCGTGCATGGTGAACACTTTCATGCCAATGCGCTTGATTAAATCGCGCTCGCCTTGATCGAGGTCGCGCGCCCCGATAATCACCACGTTTTCAGGCTGCAGCTTTGGCGCAAATCCGCCGATGTTCGTCAAACGCTTATGTCCATAGCCAAGGCTCGCCGCCAGCGGCATCCCGTGGATGTTTCCCGATGGAGAAGTCTCTCCTGTGTTCAAGTCTCCGTGCGCATCGAACCAGATGACCCCGAGATTTTTCACGTGCTTGGCGACACCTGCAATCGTTCCCAAAGCAATGCTGTGATCGCCCCCCAGCACGAGCGGGAAACGGCCTGCCGTCATGATATCGCTTACAACATCAGCAAGCTTTTCATTCGCTTCCACAACCTCATCCAAGTACTTATGGTTTTCTGTTTCCGTAAACCGATGAGGTCGTGTTACAAAAATATCTCCACGGTCCTCGATATGAAAGCCCATTTTCTCCAAACGAGCTACAACACCTGCGTAACGGATTGCACTTGGTCCCATATCTACTCCACGACGGTCTGCACCCAGATCCATCGGTACACCGACAATACTCATGTTCTTGTTCATGTAGACGCCCCCATTCCTTCGATCGTTGTTGCTCCACCCCTATATTGTAGCCTCCGATCGCGAAATGACTCAACTCGACAGGATTTTGCATAAATAACCCGTCTGGCCTAACGTCGTTCAAAATGGAATGGGAGCAGTCTTTACCTATGAAAAAAACGAGCAACCGAATCGGCTACTCGTTTTAGGCAATACGTATGGAGCGGGTGATGGGAATCGAACCCACGCGACCAGCTTGGAAGGCTGGAGTTCTACCATTGAACTACACCCGCGCAATTTTAGTTAGAAAACAAAAACCCGGCAACAAGTGCGGGGAAAAATGGTCGGGAAGACAGGATTCGAACCTGCGACCCCTTGGTCCCAAGCCAAGTACTCTACCAAGCTGAGCTACTTCCCGATTTTTCTGTTTTTACAGCGCTTCTCCTCACTTTTGGAAGTAAGGAAGCGTGCCCTGAGAGATTCGAACTCCCGACCTTTTGATTCGTAGTCAAACGCTCTATCCGGCTGAGCTAAGGGCACATATTTTATAAAAGGTAAAAACTGGTGAGCCATGAAGGACTCGAACCTTCGACCCTCTGATTAAAAGTCAGATGCTCTACCAACTGAGCTAATGGCTCGCACGTGGCTGGGGTACTAGGATTCGAACCTAGGAATGACGGAGTCAAAGTCCGTTGCCTTACCGCTTGGCTATACCCCAAAAATGGTGGGGAGAGACGGATTCGAACCGCCGAACCCGGAGGGAGCAGATTTACAGTCTGCCGTGTTTAGCCACTTCACTATCTCCCCATTTTCAGTTCAACAACAAGTGGTGGAGGCTGACGGGATCGAACCGCCGACCCTCTGCTTGTAAGGCAGATGCTCTCCCAGCTGAGCTAAGCCTCCAAAGTACCCCACAAAGTGAAGAGATTGCGTTGTAGCAACACCGAGTACT
>NZ_BAAIYG010000029.1:0-63991 GCF_057543335.1 Brevibacillus sp. YAE8 | reverse complement strand
GCACGCCGCCAGCGTTCGTCCTGAGCCAGGATCAAACTCTCCAATAAAGTTTGTTACTGGTTCAAAGCTGGCAAATCATTTAATGATAGACTCATCAACGCTTTCGCTGTTCAGTTTTCAAGGAGCAATTACTGATTGCTGTCCGCTGAGCGTTCATCGTTTTTCGTGATGGCGTCTCGAGGACAAGAACTAATCTATCATGTCATGCATATGAGAGTCAATAGGTTTTTTAAAAAAGATTTCAGGTGAAATGCTCCTCGCCCAGTTTTCTGCGTCTCACGTACTTGGAAAGCTCATTGGGAGAGGCTATTCTGGCATACATGCGGAACATGATGGAGTAGCGTTCCTCCATAGCGCGTTTCACCAAATAATCGATTCGTTTATCGCTAAAGTCGAGCAGCATTTCTTCGAGCTCCCGCTTCAACAAGTACTCTAGTTCTTGCACTTCTTTGGCATTAAACAAAAACCCTAACAACGATATCGCCTCCGCCTTACGAGTCTCACCTCTATCCTTTCCATCACAATTCAACCCTATTCAAATTAAAAAGCCTCCCGTTTAGGAAGGCTTCAATTTGTTGGCAACTCTGAATTATTTCAGCAAGTTTAGTTGCTGCATTTGTTCCCCAATCGTTGCTTTGAGAATAAGAGGCGTAATCGAACTCTCTACGATCCCCGCAATCAGAAGCAATCCGATGACGGTCAACACCGCAGTTGGAAATTGCTTGAGGGTGTCGTACCAGTCATTTTTCACGCGCTCCTGATTGTGTGGCACAAACAGCACCCCGACAGATCGCAGGCTGAGTATCCCAAACCGTATGCCGATTCCCGCGGCAAACAGGACAGCAGGCAGTTCAAAAATCCCGTGCGGCAAAATGCCTGCGCCAAAAATCAGCCACGGGCTAATTCCAATCGCACTGTATTTCGCGATGATATACCCGAGCAGAATCCCGTTCGCCAGCATTCCAATTATGGGAAAGAATGCAAAAAACAATCCGAGAGCCATCATCATCAAGGAGCTGAGCACGTTGTTGGAAAAAATCATCCAAAACGTAGCGAACACGCCTCCCCCGCTCTCTTTGATCCGATCCGCAATTTCTTTCAGTTGCCCCATCAGGCTCTGCACCACGGGTTCCACAGCGGGAGCCTGCAAATAGCCAATTAAACCGCCCCCGAAAAAAATGAGACAAGCGGCCAGAAAAAATCGTTTGTTATCCAACCACAGACGCTGCAGTCTTTTGTTCATGAGCCACGCTCCTTTACTGCCTCTTACATTCACTATATGCATTGTACCTCAACAATAGCCAACAGGCCAAAGAATATCCTTGTCTTCCCTGCATAAACTGTTATCGGACAAAGGAGGTGCCTATCCATGAAATTCATTTATGTCGTGAGTGCCAACCGTTTGAAGCAAATCCTCATCATCGCAGCAGCCATTCTGCTGACAGTAGGCATTGGCTATGCGGAACGCGATACAATCTCGGCTTTTTCCAGCAGCGGCAACAAGCAGGGGCCCCAGGCAATCTACAAGGTAGACACCAAGGAGAAGAAAATTGCTCTCACCTTTGACATCAGTTGGGGAGAAACCCGCGCACTCCCTATTCTCGATGTGCTGAAAGAAAAAAATGTGAGCAAGGCGACCTTCTTCCTGTCCTCTCCCTGGAGCCAGCGCCATCCGGAAATTGTGAAAAGGATCAAGGAGACGGGACTGGAAATCGGTTCGCATGGCCATAAACACGACAACTACAGCAAATACACGGATGAAGAAATTCGCAGCCAGATTGCGAAGGCCGATTCCATCCTGACAGAGATGACTGGAAAAAAACCGACCTTGATTCGGATGCCAAACGGCGATTTTGACAAGCGTGTGCTGGAAATCGCCAACCGCATGGGCTATACGGTCGTCCAATGGGATACGGACTCCAAGGACTGGATCGAGCCGAAAAAAGACGTCATCGTCCAAAACGTCCTGTCCAAAGCCCATCCCGGCGACATCATCCTGATGCATGCGAGCGATTCCGCCAAGGAGACGCATCTTGCCCTCCCCGTCATTATCGACCAGCTACGCAAGCAAGGATACGAATTCGTCACCGTATCCGAGCTGATCGCCGGCACCAGCATCCAGAGCAAAGAAGTCAATTAAACGTTCAAAAAAACCTCGTCCCTCGCCAGCAGAAAACGTGGCTGCGCCAAGCCTTTGGCGAAGCCCTTTTTTGCTTATCCGAAAGAAAAATCCACAAAAAAAGCTGACCGGATAAAGGTCAGCTTTCTCTTTTTACCAAGCGGTGCAAATGCATCACTTGCCATACGTTGCAAAACAGTAAAGGGACGAGCATGGACAAGGTCGCATGCACGTTGTCTTCCTTCAGGGCCGGAATCCATTCCAGAGCCGTTACCACAAACATGAAAAACATCGTGGGAACCCACGCCGTTCTGTTCGTCAGCTTTACTTTTCCATAAGCGGCAGCCAGGGCGACAATCAGCAGCAAAACCGGCTCGATAAAGTACGGCCCGATTCCTTTTCCTTCGCCAAGCGACGTGTAGCGGAGGTAAATCATATCAAAAAAGACAAACAGGATGAAAAAAACTTGAACGCTCTTCCACAGGGAAGGGGTCTTGAAAATCGTTTTGGCAAAATAATTAATCGTCATATACGCAAAAAAACCCATCTGGGCCACAATACTAATGGTCATCCCATACAAAAGATACATCAGCGTGCCGACAAAAAAGTTGCCTGCGCTGCCTTCCAACAGCTTATCCAAATCAAAAATAAAGGCGACCAGGACGCCTCCCAGTCCACCCAAGAGCAACGTGGTGACAAAGAGCCAGCCATACTTTCGCAAACTCACCAAACATTCCCTCCATTCCACATCGAATATGATTGTACCAATGGATACAAGAAAATACTAGCGTAAGAACAAAACAAAATGCGCACGTTACTCTTAGGCAGAGTAAAGAAGGAGGTGTCCACCCCATGAGAAAAAAGGCATTGTCTTTTTGGCTCTCCGCAATTGTCTGTCTGGTACTATCCAGTTGCTCAGGCGGCGGGCAAGCGCAAGGTTCGTCTCAGCCTGATTATAAAAGCGTCAAAGACATGGTGCTGGACATATTGCAGACTGACGAAGCGAAGCAATCGGTTGGCAAGATGATGAAGGATGAAAAGTTCAAGCAAAGCCTGATGATTGACGAGTCCACTGTCCGCACCACTTTGATACAAAGCATGACCAATCCGAACAGCTCCCACATCAAAGAGGCCTTCAAAGACCCGAAATTCGCCAGCACATTGGCCAAGTCGATGAAGGACGAACAAAAAACGCTGATGAAGGATTTGATGAAAGACCCCGAGTACCAAAAGCAGCTCATCAGCGTAATGAAGGACCCCGAGTTTGAAAAAAATCTCATGGATTTAATGAAAAGCGCCGCTTACCGTCAGCAAACCATGCAGATCATGAAGGAATCCTTGCAAAGCCCGTTGTTCCAGGCGGAGCTGATGAAGATCATGACCAAGGTTTCCGAAGACCTGACAAAGCCGAAAGAACTGAAGCCTAAGAAAAAAGGCAAAGGCGGCGGCAGCGGGGAAAGTGGAGAAAGCGGAGACTCCGGTGGCGAATCCTCCTAAGAAAAAAAGGTGAGCTCTCATCCAGAGCCCACCTTTTTGTATCTTTTGCGCTTATTTCTGCTCGCATTTTTCAATCACGCGTTTTGCCATGTCCCGATACAACTGGCCGATTTCGGAGCTTTCCCGATAAACAGAAGGAGAATAATCCGGCTCAGATGGGTGGTTGTCTGGCTGTCCCAACGGAATTTGCGCCAAAAGCTCGGTCGCCAGCGTCTCCGCCAGCTTCCCGCCGCCTCCACGGCCGAAGACGTACTCTTTGGAGCCGTCCTTGGCTTCGTACCAGGCCATGTTTTCCACGACACCGAGAATTTCGTGTCCTGTCCGTTTGGCCATCGCCCCGGCACGCGCCGCGACAAAAGCTGCCGTAGGATGCGGCGTCGTCACGACAATCTCCATGCTTTGCGGAATCATCGTGTGTACATCCAAAGCCATGTCACCCGTTCCTGGCGGCAAGTCCAGCAGCAAGTAGTCCAGCTCTTCGCCCCAATGCACTTCCGTAAAGAAATTGCGCAACATTTTTCCGAGCATCGGACCGCGCCAGATGATCGGCGAGTTGTCCTCTACGAAGAAGCCCATGGACATGACCTTCACGCTTTGCTTTTCTACAGGCAGAATCGTTTCGCCAATTACAGTCGGGCGCTGGTCGATGTTCATCATGTCCGGCACGCTGAAGCCGTAGATGTCGGCGTCGATAATGCCGACCTTTTTCCCCAAACGAGCCAGGGCCACGGCTAGGTTGACGGTGACCGTCGACTTCCCTACGCCGCCTTTACCGGACGTAATGGCAATAAATGTTGTGTTCGAGTCCTTGGCCAAAATCGGATTGAGCAGGGGAGCTTGTCCCGGCGTCATGTTGTGCGTTTGTCCGCCCTGGCTGTTGCGGAGCTGGGCGCTCAAGGCTGCTCGCTCCTCGTCTGTCATCGAGCCGAACTGCACGCGCACTTCCTCCGCTCCAAGCGCTTTCACAGCCCCTATGACGTCGTCTTCGATCTTGGCCTTGAGAGGACAGCCGGAGATCGTCAGAACGACTGTCAGGCTCACTGTAGCGCCCTCAACGCGGATGTCGCGGATCATGTTCAGCTCGACCAGGCTACGATTGATTTCAGGGTCCTTCACATCACGCAGCGCTTCCAGAATTTGTTCTCTGGTCAACATTGGTTGTTCACCTCATCTATATCGTCTTGGCAATCATTTTTCCCCAAACTTTACTTTGCAAGATGGTTTGCGCGTTCATTATAGCACATTCGGACGGGCGGGACACAGCCACCGCCCGCTCAAGGTGCAATTGGCGCCTTTTCGCCGGAGTACTGCCGCAAAATGCCCTGGTAGATGGCATTCGCCATCGCCTTTTGGTACTCCGGGCTTTGCAGCCGTTTCGCTTCTTCTGTGTTGCTGACGAATCCGACCTCGACCAACACTGCCGGGCAGTTGACCTCGCGAATCAGAAACACGTTATTGGTCTTGCTCGGAACACGATCCGTATTTCCCAGCACCCGCTTGATCTCATCCTGAATCAGATAGGATACTTCCGCGCTTTTTTTAAACGCAGGCGAGTAAAACGTTTGCGCTCCCGACCATTTGGGAGACGGTATGGAATTGACGTGAATGCTGACCAAAAAATCGGGAGAGCTGTCGTTCACCAGCTTCACCCGGTTGCGAATGTCTTCTGCCTTTCTTCTTTTCGCCAGGTCAGCCTCCGGCGAAGCCAAATCCTTGTCTTCCTCCCGCGTCATGATGACAAACGCGCCTGACTGCTGGAGGAAATCGCGCAAGTACATACTGATTGCGAGCGTCACCTCTTTTTCTACCACATCCCCCGAGCTGGATACAGCGCCACCATCTTTTCCCCCGTGGCCCGGGTCAATGGCAATAACGGTTCCTGTCAGCGGCAGTGACCATGCCGTCCACGACGAACGATCCGGTGATTCGTAGGTGAACAGCACCACCAGTAAAGCGAAAGCCAGTATCCAGCCTACCCCTTTTCGTGTCACGGCGTATCGTCCCCTTTGTCCCATTCTCGTTCCATCATATGGACAAACATGGACAAATATTCCACACATAAGCCGGATCGGCTCGGGGCTTGCTACGTGCAACGGTTCGTGCTTTTTGCAGCGTTTTTCCAAATAGCGCAAAAAGGCTCCCGAACCGTAAAGTTCGAGAGCCTTGGCAAACGTAAATATTAGCGTTTGGAGAATTGAGGTGCGCGACGAGCTGCTTTCAAGCCGTATTTTTTACGTTCTTTCATGCGAGGGTCGCGAGTCAGGAAGCCAGCGCGTTTCAGAGCGCCGCGCAGTTCTGGATCTGCTTTCAGCAGAGCGCGAGCAACGCCGTGACGGATTGCACCAGCTTGGCCAGTTGTTCCGCCGCCGTTTACGTTAACCAGTACATCGTAACGACCGAGAGTTTCAGTCAGAACGAGTGGTTGTTTTACGATCAATTTCAGTGTTTCCAAACCAAAGTAAGTATCCATTTCACGTTTGTTAATCACAATGCGACCTTCACCTGGAACCAGGCGAACACGTGCTACGGAGTGCTTACGACGACCTGTACCGTAGTATTGTACTTGTGCCACGTATATTTCCTCCCTTTACCTTAACCGCGAATTTGCCAAACTTCTGGTTTTTGTGCTGCATGAGGATGCTCAGTGCCAGCGTAAACTTTCAGCTTAGTGAACATTTGACGTCCCAAGCTGTTTTTAGGCAGCATGCCTTTTACAGCCAGTTCGAACATACGAGCTGGTTTTTTGTTCAGCATGTCGCCAGCAGTAGTCTTTTTCAGACCGCCTGGATACAGGGAGTGAGTGTAGTAGATTTTGTCTTGCAGCTTGTTACCAGTCAATTTCACTTTGTCAGCGTTGATTACGATTACGAAATCGCCAGCGTCAACGTGTGGAGTGAATTCAGGTTTCAATTTGCCGCGCAGGATAGAAGCTACTTCGCTTGCCAGACGGCCCAGCGTTTGGCCTTCTGCGTCAACGATGTACCATTTGCGCTCAACTTCGAGCGGTTTCGCCATATATGTGGTACGCATTTTTGTCCCTCCTAAATATCTTACCTTTACATGTCCATCTACTTATAACCAAAACAGCCGAAACTTGCAATGGAAGATAATTGCTGTTAACGGGTGAGCAACTCTTCCAGGTGTTCCATTAATCACGATCTTGTCTTTCAATCCCGGGGCTAGAGTGGGGCTAGGCGGGGTTAAAATACCAAGGAATATCGTACTACATCGCAGTCTCGTAGTCAAGTGCCTCCACCTGGTCTAATAGTTGGAAATCCGTCTGCTAATAGACGACTTCCCACATGGTCAAACCTTTGGCTGGCGCTGTCTTTCCTGCCATCTCCCGATCACGTGCCGCAAGGATTTTTTTCAGCTCATCGGGATGGCGTTTGCCTTGCCCGACCTCCACCAAGGTGCCCACAATAATGCGCACCATGTTGTACAAAAAGCCGTTGCCGCGGCACGTTACCCACACTTCGCCGCCAGAGCGCTCCACAGTCAGGCTATACACGGTTCGCACCTTGTCCTCGACAAATGTCTTCGCCGAGCAAAAGGACGTAAAATCGTGCTCTCCGACCAAATGACGGGCCGCCTGCTGCATCGCCTCCACGTCCAGCGGAAAGCGGATGTGGTCGGCATAGCGATGGCGAAATACATCCGCCACAGGGTTGTTGTCGATGCAATACCGATACTCCTTCACCCGCACGTCAAAACGGGCGTGAAAAGACTCTGCCACCTCTTCTACAGACCGGATCACGATCGCATCAGGCAGTT
Organism: Brevibacillus sp. YAE8; assembly: GCF_057543335.1. Classification (NCBI taxonomy): domain Bacteria; kingdom Bacillati; phylum Bacillota; class Bacilli; order Caryophanales; family Paenibacillaceae; genus Brevibacillus; species Brevibacillus sp. YAE8. The sequence continues at coordinate 56,601 of NZ_BAAIYG010000029.1, read as the reverse complement.
GATTATTGAGCACAAACCGCCACTTGTCCAACGGGATGTGGCTGTTCGTATCAAAATGAATCACCTGTCCGCGCGCGTGCACACCGGCATCGGTACGACCCGAACCGTGGATTTGGATATCCTCCCCTGTGATTCGTTTCAGAGCGGCTTCGATCTCTCCCTGCACCGTCACCTGATCGGGCTGCACCTGAAACCCGCTGAAGTCTGTTCCATCGTATCCCAAAACACAGCGCAACCGCTTCATGCACGCCACCACCCAATCGCAATCGCGAGCAAGACTCCGGCGACCGCCATTCCGGCATCTCGCCATGAAAACGCCAGCTTGTGCAGCCTGGTCCGCCCGACTCCGCCGCGATAGCCGCGCGCTTCCATCGCCAAAGCGAGATCCTCTGCCCGGCGAAACGCGCTGACGAACAGCGGGATCGCGATCGGAATCAGGTTTTGCGCTCGCTTGACGAGACTTCCGCTCGTAAAATTGGCTCCCCTGGCAGTCTGCGCCTTGATGATTTTATCCGTCTCTTCCATCAGGGTCGGAATGAAACGGATCGCAATCGACATCATCAGGGCGATATCGTGCACCGGAACGCCAATCCGGCTAAACGGCCCGAGCAGACGCTCCAGTCCTTCCGTCAAATCGATCGGAGACGTGGTCAGTGTCAGCAGCGAGCTAATCACTACCAGAAGCCCCAAGCGCAAGGAAATGAAGATCGCTTGCTGCACCCCGCGTTCCTCGACTGTGAACCAGCCCCACTGGAAGTACACCTCGCCGCCTTTTGTCAGGAAAATGTGCAGGACGACGGTAAAGACGATCAAGATCCATACCGGCTTCAAGCTTTTCAGGATGTACCCAAGCGACAGCCTGGAGAGCAGTCCGGCATACAGGGTAAAGGCGACCAATACTGCATAAGTGAGCGTATTGTTAGCCAGAAAGACGAGCGTGGCAAAAAGAATGATAAAGAGCAGTTTGCTTCGCGGATCCGCGCGATGTAAAAAGGAATGCCCAGGTACGTATTGACCAATGGCAATATTCTGCAGCATGCCTAGCCCTCCTTCGGTACGGCCAGTCGTTCCAGCAGATGGGCAAGCAACTCTTCCTCCCGATAAACGGAGCTTGGCAGACTTTCCTCGTCCGGCAGCAATTGATTCAGCCTCGACACAAAAGCGACTGTCTCCGGCACATCCAAAGCGAGCTCGCGGAGGCGTTCTGCCTGCATGAAGACTTCATCCGGCTTGCCCTGCAAGGCTACCGTGCCCTGTGCCAGCACCAGCATATAGTCGGCATACCTCGCCGCCTCCTCCATGCTGTGAGTGACCAATAGCGTCGTCAGCTTTTGCTCCTGATGAATGCGGTAGATCGCTTCGAGAATCAACTGACGTCCCATCGGGTCCAACCCTGCCGTCGGCTCGTCCAATACAAGCACTTTTGGCTGCATGGCCAGAACTCCCGCCAACGCGACACGGCGCATTTGTCCGCCACTCATATGAAAAGGCGAACGGTCCTTGACTTTTTCGTAATCCAGTCCAACGATTTCAAGAGCCTCTCTCACGCGGGCGTCTACCATCGCTTCCGGCAAATCGAAGTTCGAAGGCCCGAAGGCAACGTCTTTCGCCACCGTTTCCTCAAACAGTTGATGCTCCGGATATTGGAAAACAAGCCCGATGTTTCGCCTTTGCTCGTGAGGCAAACGCTGCTTCGAGGTGATAACCGTGTCGCCCAAGGTAATTTTCCCAGCGCTAGGCAAAAGCAAGCCGTTCAAATGCTGGATCAGCGTAGACTTGCCAGAGCCGGTCTGCCCGATAATCCCTACAAACGAACCGGATGGAATCGTAAACGAGATGTCGTGCAAGGCTACACGCTCAAACGGTGTTCCTTTTGCGTAAATATGGCTTACCTGGTCAAAAGTAATCTGCATACGTGCTCCACCAGCTCCTCTTGGTGCAGTACAAACGGTAGATCAATCCCTTTGGAAGCCAACATGTGTCGGAGGCGGACGGCAAATGGCACATCCAGCCCTACCGCTTTCAAACGTTCTACCTGGTTGAACACGTCACCAGGCGGCCCTTCCATCAGAACTTCTCCGGCATTCATCACAACGACCTTGTCCGAATAGACCGCTTCTTCGGGAAAATGGGTAATGTTGATGATGGTGATCCCTTCGTCGCGATTCAGCCGTCTGACCAGTTGCAGCACTTCCTGCCTGCCCTGGGGATCGAGCATAGCCGTCGCTTCGTCCAGGATGATGACCGATGGCCGCATCGCCATAATGCCTGCGATCGCCACGCGCTGCTTTTGTCCACCTGACAGCCGGTGCGGCTGCGCCAGCAAATACGGCTCCATCCCTACCGAGGCCAGTGCTTCATCAATACGCTGTCGCATCTGCTCAGGCTCGACACCCATGTTTTCAAGCCCAAAAGCCACATCATCTTCCACTGTTGCCCCGACAATCTGATTGTCAGGGTTTTGAAAGACCATGCCTACATGGCGGCGTATCTCCCACACCAGTTCTCCTTGGGACGTATCCATTCCGCTGACGAGAACTTTGCCGCCCTCAGGCAGCAGCAAAGCGTTCATCAGCTTCGCCATCGTAGACTTGCCTGAACCGTTATGGCCCAATACAGACACAAAGGAACCTTTTTGAATGGTCAGGTCGACGTCCTTCAATACCGGGACACGGCTGCCATTCTCGTCATCATAGGTATAGGAAACATCTTGCAGTGCCAGCAGGTTCTCTTCATTCATGAGGCATCCACATCCTCCCCAGCCTTCGCAGACTAGCAGGATTTCTCCTTATAGAAAGAAAAAAAGGGTTGAATCAGAGTCCAGCCTATGACCAGATCTGCCCCCACCCTTTTCACGGTCTATTACCGGTATCGAGGTTGTGTCTCGCTCCCCATGTAAAACGACCAATTTCTATCCATTATTAAACGAATTCGATGTACGCCATCGGAGCAGCGTCGCCGCGGCGAGGGCCGGCTTTCAGGATACGAGTGTATCCACCGTTGCGCTCTTTGAAGCGAGGCGCGATTTCATCGAACAGTTTTTGTACAGCATCGCGACCTTCTGCATTCGCAACTTCTTTGCGAACGAAAGCAGCAACTTGACGACGAGCATGCAGATCGCCGCGTTTCGCGAGCGTAACCATTTTCTCAGCGATTGGGCGCAGTTCTTTCGCCTTCATCTCTGTAGTTTCGATGCGCTCGTTGATGATTAGGTCAGTTACCAAGTCGCGGAACAACGCTTTACGAGCTGCACTACGACGACCCAATTTACGGTATGCCATGTCTTTACCTCCCTTTTCAAGCTGGCAACACTACGTAGAAAACTCTACTGTCGGGAAGCCAGATCTGTACTCCCCCTAAAAGGGGACAGACTCGAGAGAACGAAAGCCTGCCTGTCAGGGTTTGCTACTCTAGTCGTCGCTACGCAGGGACAGGCCGAGTTCAGCCAGCTTTTCCTGCACTTCTTCCAGAGATTTGCGACCCAGGTTGCGGACTTTCATCATGTCCTCTTCGGTCTTCTGCGTCAGCTCTTGCACGGTATTGATACCGGCACGCTTCAAGCAGTTGTAGGAACGAACAGAAAGATCCAGCTCTTCGATAGTCATCTCCAACACTTTTTCTTTCTTGTCTTCCTCTTTTTCAACCATGATCTCAGCATCTTTCGCCTCATCGGTCAGACCGACAAACAGGTTCAAGTGCTCCGTCATGATTTTTGCGCCGAGACTTACGGCTTCTTCCGGACTGATGCTGCCGTTAGTCCAAACCTCAAGTGTCAACTTATCGTAGTTGGTCATTTGCCCTACGCGGGTATTTTCCACTTGATAGTTAACGCGCTTGATCGGCGTATAGATCGAATCAATCGGAATCACACCAATAGGCAGATCCTCGGACTTGTTTCCATCTGATTGAACATAACCACGACCACGTCCAGCTGTCATGCGGATATGCAGACGACCGCCATTGGCCAACGTTGCAATATGAAGATCAGGGTTTAAGACCTCCACATCACTGTCAGCACGGATATCCCCCGCTTTGACAACGCCTTCGCCTTCTGCATCGATCTCGATTACTTTTTCTTCATCGGAATGGATCTTCAGCGCCAAGCCTTTGATGTTCAGGATGATCTCGGTTACATCTTCAACGACGCCTTCTACCGTAGAGAACTCGTGAAGAACCCCGTCGATTTGAACAGTACGAACTGCCGCGCCTGGCAAGGACGAAAGAAGAATCCGTCTCAGCGAGTTGCCAAGGGTAGTTCCGTATCCGCGCTCCAGAGGTTCTACAACAAATTTTCCATACGAGTTGTCGTCGCTAACTTCCACAACCTCGATTTTTGGTTTTTCTATTTCTATCATTAAACAAACCCTCCTTCAAAACGTCGAAATCCTTGGGTGGGCCGCATACGTGCCCACTCAGGAATTTCCCCGGCGGTTTACCGTTTGCGTGCATGACAAGCTATAAATCAGAATTTACCATTCTAGTATGGACATGTTCTGAACAATATAAACCAGTTACACGCGGCGACGTTTTGGTGGACGGCAACCGTTGTGCGGAATTGGCGTCACGTCTTTAATCATGTTCACTTCAAGACCAGTTGCTTGCAGGGAACGGATCGCTGCTTCACGACCAGCACCTGGGCCTTTTACCGATACTTCAAGGGAACGCATGCCATGTTCCATAGCAACACGTGCAGCCGCTTCAGCAGCCATTTGCGCAGCAAACGGAGTGCTTTTACGGGAGCCTTTGAAGCCGAGGGAACCAGCACTGGACCAAGAGATTGCGTTACCGTGTGGATCTGTGATGGTTACAATCGTGTTGTTGAATGTGGAGCGGATGTGCGCTACGCCGACTTCAACATTCTTGCGATCACGACGACGGGTACGAGTTGCTGTAGCCTGTTTTCTTTTCGCCATGTCAGTTTACCCTCCTTTACTTCTTCTTGTTAGCTACTGTACGACGTGGGCCTTTACGTGTACGAGCATTTGTTTTAGAACGTTGACCGCGAACTGGCAGTCCACGACGGTGACGGATTCCACGGAAGCATCCGATTTCCATCAGACGTTTGATGTTCAGGGAGATCTCACGACGGAGATCGCCTTCCACCTTCACGTTCTTGTCGATGTACTCACGCAGTTTGCTAACTTCTTCTTCTGTCAGATCGCGAACACGAGTGTTCACATCTACGCCAGTAGCGGACAGAATTTTTTGAGACGTGGGGCGGCCAATACCAAAAATGTAGGTAAGAGCAACTTCAACGCGTTTTTCGCGCGGCAAGTCTACACCTGCAATACGTGCCATGTGTCAAAAGCACCTCCTTGTTTACCCTTGTTTTTGCTTATGCTTAGGATTTTCACAAATAACCATTACGTTACCTTTACGACGGATAACCTTGCATTTCTCGCAGATCGGTTTAACCGAAGGTCTCACTTTCATGGTTCTTGCCTCCCTTTTCTAGGGGTTTTGCTTACTATTTATAGCGGTACGTAATACGTCCGCGGGTCAAGTCGTACGGCGACAGTTCAACAGTTACTTTATCCCCCGGCAGGATACGGATAAAGTGCATGCGGATTTTTCCGGAGACGTGAGCGAGAACTTTGTGTCCATTCTCCAATTCTACTCGAAACATAGCGTTCGGCAAAGGCTCAATTACTGTGCCTTCTACCTCAATTACATCATCTTTTGCCATGGTAAACTCTCCTTTCTTCTGCTCTTCAGTCGGACCATGAGTTTTGCGAAACGATCACACAACGAACTTATCGTCGACACGTTGGACGACAATCCCGAATCACTCGGAACTCCCGCTTTATGTTCGTGTAAAAATCTCATAGCCATCTTCCGTAATCGCGATGGTGTGTTCAAAATGAGCACATGTTTTCCGATCCAATGTTACTACCGTCCAATTGTCCTCCAATGTGCGGACATAACGTTCGCCGGCATTTACCATTGGCTCAATTGCCAACACCATGCCTGGTTTTAACCGTGGACCCCGATCAGGCGGGCCGTAGTTAGGAACCTGCGGATCTTCGTGCAAGTTTTGCCCAATCCCATGCCCCACATACTCGCGGACGAGTGTGAAGCCGGCAGCTTCTGCGTGAACTTGAATGGCGTGGGAGATATCGGACAACCGTCCGCCAGGAACAGCTTTTTCAAGCCCCTTGAACAGCGATTCTTCCGTTACCCGCAACAGCTTTTCATTTTCCGCTGAAATCTTGCCGACCGGATACGTCCAAGCGGAGTCTCCATGGTACCCTTGGAACTGGGCACCGATGTCGATGCTGATGATGTCTCCTTCTTGCAACGCCCGTTTCCCTGGGATCCCGTGTACGAGTTCTTCATTGACTGAAGCACAGATACTACCTGGAAAGCCACCGTAGCCTTTAAATGATGGAACTGCTCCCATGCTACGAATAAATGTCTCGGCAATTTCGTCTAGCTGCTTTGTCGTGACACCAGGCTTGATCGCCTTGGCCAGCTCTTGATGGGTGAGTGCGACGATACGACCAGCTTCGCGCATAACCTCAAGTTCTGCTTTCGACTTCAGGATAATCATTCGGCAATTACCCTCTTAGCAATGACTTAATTTCCGCAAACACTACCTGGATATCTTGTTCCCCATCGATATCTCGCAGGAGTTCCTGTGCGGAGTAGTAGTCGATGAGTGGCTGAGTCTGAGCGATGTTGACATCAAGGCGCTGTGTTACCACTTCGATCTTGTCGTCATCACGCTGATACAGCTTACCACCATCTTTGTCACACACGCCAGCCTCTTTTGGAGGATTGAACATCGTGTGATAGCTAGCTCCACATACAGGGCAGATCCAGCGACCGGTCAGACGTTCAATCAATTGCTCGCGACGAACGTTGATGTTAATCACATGATCGATTTCGCGTCCCAGCTCTTTGAGGGTAGCTGTCAACGCTTCTGCCTGTGGAACCGTGCGCGGAAATCCATCGAGCAGGAATCCCTTTGCGCAGTCGTCCATCGAGAGGCGCTCCCGCACAATTCCGATGACTACTTCATCGGGAACAAGCAAACCTTTATCCATAAAGGATTTGGCTTGCAGTCCGAGCGGCGTTTCGTTTTTAACCGCTGCCCGGAACATGTCGCCAGTCGAAATGTGCGGGATGTCAAACTCTTTTACGATACGTTCTGCCTGTGTTCCTTTACCGGCACCAGGCAGCCCCATCAGAATTATATTCACGTCCATTCCCTCCGTCCCATAAAGAAAAGCTACAGAGGCTTTTCTGTAAACATCTAAGTCATTACTTGATAAACCCTTGGTAATGGCGTTTGATCATCTGGCTTTCGATCTGCTTCATTGTGTCAAGGGCTACCCCAATCACAATCAAGAGCGAAGTGCCGCCGATGTAAATCTGCTGCGGCAGGTTAGCCAGCTTACTGAAGAAGAATGGCAAAATAGCAATTGCCATCAAGAACAATGCGCCAGCCAATGTTAGACGGTTTAGTGTACGAGTAATGTAAACCTCAGTGTTTTTACCGGGTCGGATACCAGGAATGTAACCGCCATTTTTTCTCATGTTTTCAGCCATTTGCACAGGGTTTATCTGAACAAATGTGTAGAAGTAGGTGAAACCGAGAATCAAGATAGCGTACAACGTCATTCCCAACGGTTCGTTCACTTGGAAGTTGCGATAGATCCAGTTGGCGAACCCAGTTCCGGATGAATCCACCCAGAACTGCGCGATTGTCGACGGGAACAGTACCAGCGAGACGGCAAAGATTACAGGAATAACACCGGCAGAGTTGATTTTCAGCGGAATGTGTGTGGATTGACCACCGTACATTTTACGTCCAACCACTCGCTTCGCGTATTGCACTGGAATTTTGCGGATACCTTGCTGCATAAAGATAACCCCGACAATAATAGCGAGGATCACCAGCAGAATGATCACAACTTTGACGATGCTGAAGAAGATGTTCTGAGAAGGATCACCGAACTGTGTGGTGTAAATCGTCGAAATTCCAGTTGGAATGTTAGCGACGATCCCGGCCACGATCAGGATCGAAATCCCGTTACCGATTCCCTTCTCCGTAATCTGTTCCCCCATCCACATCATGAATGCGGTCCCAGCCGTCAGTGTCAACGCGATGAGTGCATAGCTGCCAACGGAAGTGTCGTTGAGCAAGCCAGGCGCCATATTATTGAAGCCGATTGTCATCCCTACAGACTGAATCAAACCGAGGACGATTGTCGCGTAACGGGTAACAGTAGCGATCTTGCGACGGCCAACTTCCCCTTCGCGTGCCCATTGCGTCAGCTTAGGCACAACATCCATCGACATCAGTTGCATGATGATCGATGCCGTAATATATGGCATGATACCCATGGCAAAAATCGAGAAGTTTTGCAGTGCTCCACCAGAGAAGGTGTTCAACAAGCCCAACAAGTGGTTTGTGTTCTGCTGAAACAGCTCGACGTTTACGTTAGGAACCGGTACAAAGCTACCGATCCGGAAGACGACCAACATCATGAGAGTAAACAGGATCTTACGACGCAAGTCGCCAATCTTAAAAATGTTAGTTAAGGACGCTAACATTAGATCACCTCGGTTGTTCCACCGACTTGAGCGATCTTCTCAGCAGCAGCTCCGGAGAACTTGTGAGCTTTCACAGTCAGCTTCACAGTCAGTTCACCGTTAGCAAGAACCTTAACACCGTCGCGCAGCGCGCTGATAACACCAGTTTCTTTCAACAGCTCAGGTGTTACTACAGTACCCTCTTCGAAACGGTTCAGCGCGTCCAGGCTAACAATCGCAAATTCTTTGCGGCTGATGTTAGTGAAACCGCGCTTAGGCAGACGACGGTACAATGGGTTTTGACCACCCTCGAAACCAAGGCGAACTCCGCCGCCGGAACGAGCGTTTTGACCTTTGTGACCTTTACCAGCAGTTTTGCCAGTACCGCTACCGATACCGCGACCGATGCGCTTACGAGTGTGACGGGATCCTTCTGCAGGTTGCAGTTCATGCAATTTCATACGTTGCACCTCCTAACTAATTGAGATGTAGGGTTATGCTTCTACTTCTTTCACTTCAACCAAGTGCTTCACTTTGAAAATCATTCCACGGATTGCAGCGTTGTCTTCCTTCACTACAGTGGAGTTGATTTTGCGAAGACCCAGAGCTTTTACGGTATCTTGTTGGTCTACAGTGCGACCGATCAGGCTGCGTTTGAGGGTGATTTGCAATTTTGCCATGTTCATTCCCTCCTTATTAACCCAACAACTCGTCAACAGTCTTACCGCGCAGTTTCGCGACATCTTCCGCTGTTTTCAGACGGCCGAGGCCTTCCAGCGTAGCGTTGACCATGTTGATAGGATTGTTGGAACCAAGAGACTTACTCAAGATATCGCCTACACCAGCCAGTTCGAGAACGGCACGAACAGGTCCGCCAGCGATAACACCAGTACCAGGGGCAGCAGGCTTGATGAGAACTTTACCTGCACCGAATTGGCACATAACTTCGTGTGGAACAGTCGTTCCTCTCAGCGGTACACGGATCAATTTTTTCTTAGCGTCGTCAATCGCTTTGCGAATGGCGTCTGGAACTTCTTGAGCTTTACCCATACCAGCACCTACGTGGCCGTTACGGTCTCCCACAACAACCAGGGCGCTGAAGCTCATGCGACGTCCACCTTTAACCGTCTTAGCTACGCGGTTAACAGCGACTACTTTTTCTTCGAGCTCTAATTTGCTAGGGTCGATACGCATTCCTTACCCTCCTTGTTGTTAGAATTGCAGACCAGCTTCGCGAGCTGCTTCTGCCAGTGCTTTAATACGTCCATGATAGATGTAACCACCGCGGTCAAAAATCACTTCAGTCGCACCTTTTTCTTGTGCACGCTTAGCGATCAATGTACCAACAGCCGCAGCAGCTTCCACGTTAGCGCCATTTTTCAGGCCCAGCTCTTTATCGAGAGAAGATGCAGATGCCAGTGTTACGCCAGTTGCATCATCGATCAGTTGAGCGTAGATGTGCTTAGAAGAACGGAATACGTTCAGACGCGGACGGATAGCAGAACCAATCACGCGTTTGCGGATACGCAGGTGACGTTTTTTCCGAGCTTTGTTTTTATCAGCTTTCGTAAACATTAAGCGGCCTCCTTTCTCATGAAGCTAGAAGCTTATTTACCTTTTTTACCTTCTTTACGACGAACCACTTCATCGCTGTACTTGATACCTTTGCCTTTGTATGGCTCAGGTTTGCGCAGCGAACGAATTTCAGCAGCAACTTGACCAACGCGCTCTTTGTTGATGCCTTTTACCACCAAAGTGGTTTGGTTTGGTACATCGATTTCGATACCCGCTTCTGGAGTAACTTCCACTGGGTGGGAGAAACCAAGAGAAAGAGTAACGCCGTTACCGCTTTTCGCAGCACGGTAACCTACACCGACGAGCTCCAGAGTACGAGTGAAGCCTTCGGATACGCCTTTTACCATGTTGGCAACCAGCGCACGAGTTGTACCGTGCAGGGAGCGGTGAAGTTTGTTGTCGCTTGGACGCTCTACAACAACTTCGTTTTCAGAAATGTTGATTTTGATATCTTCATGGAAGTTACGAACGAGTTGACCCTTAGGGCCCTTTACCGTCAGCTCAGTTCCGTTCAGAGTGAGGGTAACGCCTGCAGGTACCACGATCGGTTTTCTACCGACACGAGACATGTGGTGCACCTCCTGTGCTTTTTTACATTCTGTTAATTACCAAACGTATGCAAGAACTTCTCCGCCAACATGAGCTTGACGAGCTTGCTTGTCAGTCATAACACCGTTGGACGTGGAGATGATCGCGCAACCGAGGCCACCCAAAACTTTAGGTACTTCGTTGTTTTTCGCATACACACGAAGTCCTGGTTTGGAGATACGTTTCAGACCTGTGATAACGCGCTCGTTGTTCGCACCGTATTTCAGGAATACGCGGATGATTCCTTGTTTGTTGTCCTCAACAAACTCCGCATCGCGGATGAAGCCTTCTTCTTTCAGAATGCGCGCGATTTCCTTCTTGATGGTGGACGCTGGGATCTCCACTTTCTCGTGGCGAACCATGTTAGCGTTACGAATACGTGTCAACATATCTGCGATTGGATCAGTCATAACCATGAGAGAAAACCTCCTTCCCGTTTCAAATTACCAGCTTGCTTTTTTCACGCCTGGAATTTGACCTTTATAAGCAAGTTCACGGAAGCAAATACGGCAGAGTTTGAATTTGCGCAATACGGAGTGCGGACGTCCGCAACGCTCGCAACGAGTGTACGCGCGCACTGCAAACTTCGGCTGCCGCTGTTGCTTGATAATCATAGATTTCTTTGCCACATTCTTCCCTCCTTACGAGTGGGTTTATTTACGGAATGGCATACCCATTTGAGTCAGCAGCTCACGAGCTTCTTCATCCGTTTTCGCGGAAGTAACAATTACGATGTCCATACCGCGAACTTTGTCAATTTTATCGTACTCGATCTCAGGGAAGATCAGTTGTTCCTTCAGACCAAGTGTGTAGTTACCGCGACCGTCAAATGCCTTGGAAGAGATTCCACGGAAGTCACGAACACGCGGAAGAGATACGTTCATCAATTTGTCGAGGAAGTGGTACATACGCTCGCCGCGCAGGGTAACCTTCGCACCGATCGGCATACCTTCACGCAGTTTGAAACCAGCGATGGATTTCTTTGCGCGAGTTACTACAGGTTTTTGTCCAGCAATAGTTTGCAGGTCTTCAACCGCAGCATCCAAGGTTTTAGCGTTACCTACCGCTTCGCCAACACCCATATTGATGATGATCTTTTCAACCTTCGGCACTTGCATGATGGAAGTGTAGTTGAACTTGCTCATCAGGCTAGGCACGATTTCTTTTGTGTACTTTTCTTTCAATCTTGTTGCCATCTAGGATATCCTCCTTTCCAACCTGACTACTTGTCGAGTACTTCGCCAGACTTTTTCGCGTACCGAACTTTCTTACCGTTATCCAAAACTTTGTAACCGATGCGAGTAGCTTTTCCGGACTTCGGATCGATCAAAGATACGTTGGAAACGTGAATCGCTGCTTCTTGAGTCACAATGCCACCTTGCGGGTTAGCTTGGGACGGACGGCTGTGTTTCTTCACGAGGTTGATACCTTCAACCAGAACGCGTTCTTTCTTCGGATAAGCAGCGAGAACGCGACCTTTTTTGCCTTTATCTTTGCCCGCAATTACGATAACAGTGTCGCCTTTTTTAACGTGCATCGCTTGGTGCACCTCCTATCGAACAAACTGCCTGAGTTTTTCCGTTCAATTAGATAACCTCTGGAGCCAGAGAGATGATCTTCATGAAATCTTTGTCGCGGAGCTCACGAGCTACTGGTCCAAAGATACGAGTACCACGTGGGGACTTATCTTCCTTGATGACTACCGCTGCATTTTCATCAAAACGGATGTAAGAACCATCTTGACGACGAACGCCGCTTACAGTGCGAACTACAACTGCTTTCACTACTTGACCTTTCTTGACAACGCCGCCGGGTGTAGCGGATTTTACGGAGCACACGATAACATCACCGATGTTCGCCGTTTTGCGACCGGAACCACCCAGAACCTTGATGCACATGAGTTCCTTTGCACCGGAGTTGTCAGCAACAGCCAATCTCGTCTGAGTTTGGATCATTTACTGTTCCTCCTTTCGGATTTGATATCCGAAAATCTGACTTATACGATTACTGCCTCTTCGACGATACGTACCAAACGGAAACGTTTATCTTTGGACAAAGGACGAGTTTCCATCAACTCTACGATGTCGCCCACTTTTGCCGTATTGTTCTCGTCGTGAGCCTTGAACTTTTTGGAGTATTTCACGCGTTTGCCGTACAACGGGTGTGTCTTGTAAGTTTCAACAAGCACAACAATGGTTTTATCCATTTTGTCGGAAACAACGCGACCTACAACGGATCGACGCATATTGCGTTCTGCGGTCATCGTTCAAACCTCCTTCCTTTAATTAGCCGATTCCCAATTCTCTCTGGCGCAGGATGGTTTTCGCACGAGCAATATCCTTACGCACTTGTTTGATGCGAGATGTGGTTTCGAGTTGACCTGTAGCCAACTGGAAACGAAGGTTGAACAACTCTTCTTTCAAAGAAGCGACGTTTTGTTCGATCTCGGCAGTGGTCAAATTGCGGAACTCATTAGCCTTCATGTGCGTCACCACCCACTTCTTCACGCTTCACGAATTTGCATTTGATAGGCAGCTTGTGCATAGCAAGACGCATAGCTTCGCGAGCGACTTCTTCAGGTACGCCAGCAAGTTCGAACATGATCTTGCCTGGCTTCACTACCGCTACCCATTTCTCAGGAGAACCTTTACCGGAACCCATCCGTACTTCGAGCGGCTTTTGTGTAATTGGCTTGTCAGGGAAGATTTTAATCCACACTTTACCGCCACGCTTGATGTAACGAGTCATCGCGATACGAGCAGCCTCGATCTGACGGTTAGTTACCCAAGATGGCTCCAATGCTTGCAATCCGTATTCACCGAACGCAACAGTAGTACCGCCTTTTGCGTTACCAGCCATTTTCCCGCGGTGTTGTTTACGGTGTTTCACGCGTTTTGGCGTCAACATGATTACTTGCCTCCTTCCTCAGTAGCGACGTTCTTTCTCGCTGGAAGGACTTCTCCACGGTAGATCCACACTTTTACACCGATGCGACCATATGTGGTATGAGCTTCAGCAGTACCGTAGTCGATGTCGGCACGCAGAGTGTGAAGCGGAACAGTACCTTCGCTGTAACCTTCAGAACGTGCGATGTCCGCGCCGCCAAGACGACCGCTTACCAAGGTTTTGATACCTTTAGCACCTGCACGCAGCGTACGAGTGATCGATTGCTTTTGCGCACGACGGAAAGAAATGCGGTTTTCCAATTGACGAGCGATGTTTTCAGCTACCAGAGTAGCATCCAGATCCGGACGTTTTACTTCGTTGATATTGATATGAACGCGTTTGCCAGTCAAATCAGTCAAGGATTTGCGCAGAATTTCTACCTCTGCCCCACCTTTACCAATTACCATACCAGGCTTAGCGGTGTGAATCGTTACGTTCACGCGATTAGCTGCGCGTTCGATTTCGATAGTGGATACAGCAGCATCTTTCAGACGCCCTTTTACAAACTTGCGAATTTTCAAGTCTTCGTGCAACAGAGTTGCGAAGTCCTTGTCAGCGTACCATTTGGACTCCCAGTCACGAATGACACCGATCCGAAGACCTACCGGGCTTACCTTTTGACCCACACGTAATCCCTCCTTATTTCTCGTTTAGTACCACTGTGATGTGGCTAGTGCGTTTATGGATGCGGCTTGCGCGACCCATAGCGCGCGGACGGAAACGCTTCAACGTAGGACCTTGGTCCACGAAGATTTTGCTAACTACCAGGCTGTTTGGATCCATTTCGTAGTTGTGCTCAGCGTTTGCAATAGCCGACTTCAGGAGCTTTTCAACAACTGGAGAAGCTGCTTTTGGCGTGTGTTTCAAGATCGCCAACGCTTCACCTACTTGCTTGCCTCTAATCAAGTCAACCACCAGGCGGACTTTACGAGACGCAATGCGAATATTGCGAGCAACTGCTCTTGCTTCCATCTTTGTACCTCCTCTCTGTCAAGAGAAAATTAGCGCTTCTTGGATTTCTTGTCGTTGTCGACGTGACCCTTGAAGGTACGAGTTGGTGCGAACTCACCCAATTTGTGACCAACCATGTCTTCCGATACGTATACTGGAACATGTTTGCGACCATCGTATACAGCAAACGTGTGTCCTACGAACTCAGGGAAGATGGTGGAACGACGAGACCAGGTTTTGATCACGCGTTTCTCGTTCTTTTCATTTTGCTCGTCAACTTTTTTCATCAAGTGGTCATCCACGAAAGGACCCTTTTTTAAGCTACGTCCCATTAGTGAACCTCCCTTCGCCAAAGGCGTTCGGTTATTGTATCAGCCTACCTTACTTCTTGCGGCGGCGGATGATGTATTGGTCGGACTTGTTCTTCTTCTTGCGAGTCTTGAGACCCAGGGTTGGTTTACCCCAAGGAGTAACAGGTGCTTTACGACCGATTGGAGCGCGACCTTCACCACCACCGTGTGGGTGATCGTTCGGGTTCATTACGCTACCGCGAACAGTTGGACGAATACCCAACCAGCGGGAACGTCCTGCTTTACCGATGTTCAGCAGTTCGTGATCGAGGTTACCTACTTGACCGATAGTAGCGCGGCATACGTTGTGGATGCGGCGAGTCTCACCGGAAGACAGGCGAACGATTACGAACTCACCATCACGACCCAACAGTTGAGCGGAAGCACCAGCAGCGCGAACCAGTTGGCCACCTTTGCCTGGTTTCAGCTCGATGTTGTGGATGGTAGTACCTACCGGGATTTTTTCCAGCGGCAGCGCGTTACCGATTTTGATGTCGGCATCTGCTCCGGAAATGATCTCGTCTCCAACTTTCAGGTTGTGAGGAGCGAGGATGTAACGTTTTTCACCATCAACGTAGTTGATAAGTGCGATGTTAGCGGAACGGTTTGGATCGTATTCGATAGTAGCTACGCGACCTACGATGCCGTCTTTGTTACGCTTGAAGTCGATAATACGGTATTTACGTTTATGACCGCCACCTTGATGACGTACGGTAATTCTACCTTGGTTGTTGCGACCAGCTTTTTTGCTAAGAGGCGCCAGCAAGGATTTTTCGGGAGTCGACGTAGTGATCTCCTCGAAAGTAGAAACCGTCATTTGGCGACGACCAGGAGAAGTCGGTTTAAACTTTTTGATACCCATGTTAATACCCTCCTTTTCGGTAGTCGTCGAGGTTATACTCCCTCGTAGAAGGCCAGTTCTTTGCTGTCATCAGTCAGCTTAACGATTGCTTTCTTCCACTCGGATGTGTAACCGGAGTATTTTCCGTAGCGTTTTGGTTTAGCAGGGACACGGATAGTGTTAACTGCTTCTACTTTCACGCCGAACACTTTTTCAACAGCTTGCTTGATTTCGGTTTTGTTGGCTTTGAGAGGTACTTCGAAAACGTACTTCTTCTCAGCCATCATATCAGTGGTGCGCTCGGTAATGACAGGGCGCTTAAGGACGTCATGAAGGCTCTTCATTATGCGAGCACCTCCTCTACTTTCGCAACCGCGTCTTTCGTCACGATTACTTTGTCATGCGCTACCAGATCCAGAACATTAATGCCTGCAGCATCTACAAATTTAGCACCTGGGATGTTACGGGAAGAGAGAGCTACGTTTTGATCGAACTCGGAAGTTACGATCAGAACTTTGCGATCTACTTTCAGGTTGTTCAAAACAGCGGTCATTTCCTTGGTTTTAGGAGCTGCGAAGTTCAATGCATCCAGAACCAGGAGTTCGTTGTTTTGTACTTTCGCGGACAGTGCGGATTTCAGAGCCAGACGGCGAACTTTACGGTTCAGTTTGTAACCGTATTTGCGCGGAGTTGGACCGAATACAACACCGCCACCTTTCCATTGCGGAGAGCGAATGGAACCTTGGCGTGCGCGACCTGTACCTTTTTGGCGCCATGGCTTGCGGCCACCGCCACGTACTTCAGAACGGTTCTTTACATCGTGTGTTCCTTGACGTTGGGATGCTTGTTGCATCACGATCGCATCGTACAGAACAGCGTTGTTAGGCTCAATCCCGAATACGCTATCTGCCAATTCGATTTCGCCAACTTGAGAACCAGTTTGGTTATAAAGAGCTACTTTCGGCATGTCAGTTCCTCCTTTCCTTAGTGTTTCTTGACTGCCGTCGATACCAGTACACAACTGTTTTTCGGACCAGGCACGGAGCCTTTTACGAGAATCAGGTTGCGAGCAGCATCTACTTTAATTACTTCCAGATTTTGGATGGTTACCTTGTCGCCACCCATTTGTCCTGGCAGGGTTTGACCTTTGAAAACGCGGTTTGGAGCGACAGCACCCATGGAACCAGGACCGCGATGGTAGCGCGAACCGTGAGCCATAGGACCGCGGGATTGGTTGTGACGTTTGATCGCACCTTGGAAACCTTTACCCTTGGTTACGCCAGACACGTCAACGATGTCTCCCTCGGCAAAAATGTCTACTTTCAACTCTTGACCAACCTCGTAATCAGCGAGGTTAACTCCGCGAATTTCGCGAACGAAGCGCTTAGGAGCAGTGTTAGCTTTTGCTGCATGTCCTTTTTCCGGCTTGTTAGCGCGCTGTTCTTTTTTGTCTTCGAAGCCGATTTGAATCGCTTCGTAGCCATCGTTCTCCACATCTTTCTTTTGAAGAACCACGTTAGAACCTGCTTCGATAACCGTTACAGCGATCGCTGTTCCGTTTGGACCAAAAACTTGAGTCATGCCAAGTTTTTTCCCTAAGATTCCTTTGGTCATTTGTGCCACCTCCTGTGCTTATTTCAGTAAAAAAACGTTTTTATGTTGTATCAAGTCCCCACCGATGCGCAGGGGTGCCATTTTAAGGGTTTGTTGCTTGGTATAACACGCTTATCAAGACAACGTCTGCGCGTGTATCGCTTTTTGGGACCTTACAGTTTGATCTCGATGTCTACACCGGATGGCAGATCCAGACGCATCAAAGCATCTACTGTTTGTGGTGTAGGGTTCAAGATGTCGATCAAACGCTTGTGAGTACGCATCTCGAATTGCTCGCGAGAATCTTTGTACTTGTGCACCGCACGCAGGATCGTATAAACTGCTTTCTCGGTCGGAAGCGGGATTGGGCCGGATACGTTTGCTCCGGAACGCTTCGCTGTGTCCACGATTTTCTCTGCGGATTGATCGAGGATTTTGTGATCATACGCCTTCAAACGAATACGAATCTTTTGCTTTGCCATTTTAGTCCCTCCTTTTTCGCCCATTTATTAAACAGACATTTCTCCGTGGAAATATCCTGCACCCCGGTCATGGCAAAGGGGCCGGGTGTGTCAGCAACCTCCCACATCATCGCAAGTCCATGACCAACATTCAATATTGTACTAAAAATATCTGGGCAACGCAAGTGATTTCTTGGTCTCCCGCACATTTTTTGTACACGCGAGCCTACTGAAAGACTCACCTTGTCCATATTACTGATTTCCCGGCAGAAAGGCAAGCGGGATTACCTGCCAACTTCCTCTCGTCCTATCTATAATAGAAGGAAGACGTTATACTAAGGAGTGAGCTGTCTAAGCAAAGGAGGCTGTCTGTATGTCTGAAGCCATTCGCACTCCGTATGAAATGATTGGCGGGGCCGACACGTTGGCTCGTCTTGTTGATGCCTTTTACGATCTGGTTGCCCGGCACCCCGATCTTGCTCCCCTTTTCCCTGAAGACTTCACGGAAGTAAAAGAACGCCAATATCAGTTTCTCACACAGTTTCTCGGCGGACCGGCTCTCTATACAGAGCGCCACGGGCATCCGATGCTGCGCGCACGCCACATGCGCTTTCCGATCGGCCCTGTCCAAGCGGAAGCCTGGCTGGCTTGTATGAAAACCGCCATGGACAAAACCGGGCTGGAAGGCGAGCTTCGGGAACAAATTTTTGAGCGACTGCGTTTGACTGCTTACCATATGGTGAACAAGTGGGACCAAGAAGAAAAAGCGTAGGATATCCTACGCTTTTGTCGTTAGTTCGGGAGCTGCTTTGGATGGAACCGGGGTCGGCTTAACCAAATTGCGCGAACCGAGGTACACCCCACCTACAATCATAAACAGCGCGAGCACGTGCACGAGCTTCAGTTGCTCTCCGAGAAACAGTGCGGCGAACAGCAGGCTGGCCATTGGCATTCCGTTCAAAAATACGGCTGTTCGGCTGGCTCCCAGTTGGCGGATGCCGTAGTTCCAGCCGACCGAGCCGAGCGCGGTGGAAAGTGCGCCTGAGACGAAGATCACCAGCCACTGGAACGGCGATACCACCAGGGAAAAATAGTACGATGCCGGCTGTTGCACGAGCGCTGCCGCCCACAAAAAGACAATCCCGAACATTTGCGACAAGGCCGTAATCAGCAGCACAGGCACTCCGCGGACAACCAGCTTGCGGATCAGCAAGCCTCCTGTTACATACATGAGCATGGAGAAAAACATGATGGCGTCGCCCCAGCCGTTCATATGAAAACCTCCGTGCTGGGAAATGACCACAATCAGCACTCCCGCAAAGCCTACGCCAATGCCAAGCCCTTTTTGCCACGACATGGCTTCGCCGAGAAAGATCATCGCCAGCAAAGCTGTCGCCAAAGGATTCAACCCCAAAATCAGCGAAGCGTTGCCTGCCGTTGTCGTCTGGACGCCTGCCGCCAGAGTGATCTGGTGCAGCGCAATCGAGCTGGCTCCCACACCCGCGATCAGCAGCCAGTCGCCTTTTTTCAAACGCAGATTCGTTTTGTATTTATAAATAATAGGTGCCAGGCATACTCCCGCCACCGTCATCCGAATCGCAGCAACGTAGAGCGGCGGAAACGTGGCGAGGTATTTCACCATTACCACGTTCAAGCCCCAAAGCGTGACAACGCCGATCAGCATGAAAAACAACAACTTCTCCTTGTTTTGCATTTCTCTATCCCCCATCCACTGATCGTATTGTAGCACACGGCCAGTCGCCGGCTTATTGAATCATTTTGATGGGAACGATGCAGAAAATTGATGAGGCCCTGTCATACAAAAAGAAAAACCCGACAACAAATGCTGTCGGGTTTTTGTACGTATCAGTAAATCTTACGCGTCGATAGAAGCTACAACGCCAGCGCCTACTGTACGGCCACCTTCGCGGATCGCGAAGCGAGTACCTTGTTCCATCGCTACTGGAGCGATCAGTTCAACGGTGAACTCAGTGTTGTCGCCAGGCATAATCATTTCAACGCCTTCTGGCAGTTGGATGATACCTGTTACGTCAGTTGTACGGAAGTAGAATTGTGGACGGTAGTTAGCAAAGAAAGGAGTGTGACGTCCGCCCTCTTCTTTGGACAGAACGTAAACTTCTGCTTTGAACTTGGTGTAAGGCTTAACGGAACCTGGTTTCGCCAAGCATTGTCCACGCTCGATGTCTTTACGCTCAACACCGCGCAGCAGGGCACCGATGTTGTCACCAGCTTGAGCTTGATCCAGCAATTTGCGGAACATCTCAACACCAGTTACAGTTGTGGAGCGAGTTTCTTCAGCCAGACCAACGATTTCTACTTGGTCACCAACTTTAACGATACCGCGCTCTACACGGCCAGTAGCAACTGTACCACGACCAGTGATTGTGAACACGTCCTCAACTGGCATCAGGAAAGGCTTGTCAGTTGCGCGCTCAGGAGTTGGGATGTAGTTGTCAACAGCGTCCATCAGTTCAACAACTTTTTGAGCCCATTCGCCAGTTGGGTTGTCGAGAGCTTCTTTAGCGGAACCTTTGATTACTGGGATATCGTCGCCTGGGAACTCGTATTGGGAGAGCAGGTCACGGATTTCCATTTCAACCAGTTCGAGCAACTCTTCATCGTCTACCATGTCGCATTTGTTCATGAATACTACGATGTAAGGTACGCCTACTTGGCGGGACAGCAGGATGTGTTCGCGAGTTTGTGGCATTGGGCCGTCAGCCGCGGATACAACCAGGATAGCGCCGTCCATTTGAGCAGCACCGGTAATCATGTTTTTCACGTAGTCAGCGTGACCAGGGCAGTCAACGTGAGCATAGTGACGGTTTTCAGTTTCGTACTCAACGTGAGCGGTGTTGATGGTGATACCGCGCTCTTTTTCTTCTGGAGCAGCATCGATGCTGTCATAAGCCATAGCTTTTGCTTTACCTTGTTGCGCCAATACAGTAGTGATCGCAGCAGTCAGGGTAGTTTTACCGTGGTCAACGTGACCGATGGTACCGATGTTAACGTGTGGTTTATTACGCTCAAATTTTTCTTTTGCCATGAGAGCTAAAGCCTCCTTAAATGATAAGGGTTTTATAGGTAAGAAAGGTTTACCCTATCAAGGGTTGTACCTTAAACATTGTAAACCTTTCCTGATTCAAGATAAAGCGGAACCGTAAATTATTCGCCTTTCGATTTCTTAATGATCTCTTCAGCGATGAATTTAGGTACTTCTTCGTAGTGGTCGATCACCATGGAGTAAACGCCACGGCCTTGGGTACGGGAACGAAGAACTGTGGAGTAACCGAACATCTCGGACAGTGGTACCATCGCACGGATTACTTGTGCATTCGCACGAGCTTCCATACCTTCGATACGACCGCGGCGGGAGTTCAGGTCGCCCATTACGTCGCCCATGTACTCTTCCGGCATTGTAACTTCTACTTTCATGATTGGCTCGAGCAATACAGCGCCACATTTTTTCGCAGCTTCTTTCAGAGCGAGAGAACCTGCTACTTTAAATGCCATCTCGGAGGAGTCGACATCATGGTAGCTACCGTCTACGATAGTAGCTTTGATATCAACCAGCGGGAAGCCGGCGATAACACCATTTTTCATCGCTTCTTCGATACCCGCTTGAACAGCAGGGATGTATTCGCGCGGTACCACACCACCGACGATTTTGTTTTCGAATTGGAAGCCTTGTCCTGGTTCGAGCGGTTCGAACTCCACCCAAACGTGACCGTATTGACCACGACCACCGGACTGGCGAACGAATTTACCTTCCACTTTCGCAGCTTTACGGAATGTTTCACGGTAAGCTACTTGTGGCGCACCTACGTTCGACTCGACTTTAAATTCGCGTTTCAGACGGTCAACAATGATCTCCAGGTGAAGCTCACCCATACCGGAAATGATCGTTTGACCAGTCTCTTCGTCTGTGCGGGTTCTGAACGTTGGATCCTCTTCAGCCAGCTTGGACAGGCCGATACCCATCTTGTCTTGGTCTGCTTTGGATTTTGGTTCGATCGCAACAGAGATAACTGGCTCTGGGAATTCCATAGACTCGAGGATTACAGGAGCCTTTTCATCACACAGAGTATCGCCAGTTGTCGTATCTTTCAAACCTACAGCCGCAGCGATGTCACCGGAGTAAACCGTTTGGATCTCTTCGCGGTGGTTTGCGTGCATTTGCAGGATACGACCTACACGTTCACGTTTACCTTTTGTGGAGTTCAGAACGTAAGAACCGGAGTTCAGTACGCCGGAGTAAACGCGGAAGAAGGTCAGACGGCCTACGTACGGGTCAGTCATGATCTTGAAGGCAAGAGCAGAGAACGGACCGTTGTCGTCTGCAGGACGTTCAACTTCATCTTCAGTGTCAGGCAAAGTACCTTTGATTGCAGGGATGTCTACTGGAGATGGCAGATAACGAACAACGTTGTCCAGCATAGGCTGAACACCTTTGTTACGGTAGGAAGATCCGCACATTACAGGAGTCAGTTTGCACTCAATGGTACCTTTGCGCAGAGCCGCACGGATTTCGTCGTTGGTCAGCTCTTCGCCTTCCAAGTACTTCATCATCAGCTCTTCGTCTTGTTCCGCAGCCGCTTCAACCAGTGCCAGACGCAGCTCTTCGCACTTGTCTTTCAGCTCAGCAGGGATTTCGGTAGCATCGGAAGTTTTGCCCAGGTCATCGGTATAGATGATTGCCTTCATTTCGATCAGGTCAACCATACCTTTGAATTGGTCTTCTGCTCCGATTGGATATTGAACTGCTACTGGATTTGCACCCAGACGAGTTTTGATCTGCTCCAAGCACATATCAAAGTTAGCGCCCAAGATATCCATTTTGTTGATGTAGCACATACGCGGTACGCCGTAGCGGTCAGCTTGGCGCCATACGGTTTCGGTTTGCGGCTCAACGCCACCTTTTGCGTCAAAAACGGTTACAGCACCGTCAAGAACGCGCAGGGAGCGCTCAACTTCTACAGTGAAGTCTACGTGGCCTGGCGTGTCGATGATGTTAATACGATGGCCATTCCATTGAGCGGTAGTAGCAGCCGAAGTGATGGTGATACCGCGCTCTTGCTCTTGTTCCATCCAGTCCATGGTTGCTGCACCTTCGTGCACCTCACCAATCTTGTGAACGCGACCGGTGTAGAACAGAATACGCTCAGTCGTTGTCGTCTTACCAGCATCGATGTGAGCCATGATACCGATATTACGCGTATTCGGCAAAGAGAACTCGCGAGCCATTCAGGTATGCTCCTTCCATACTCGAGTTTTTGAATAAACGGGTATCCAAAACGGACACCCGATTCAATTTCCTACCAGCGATAGTGAGCAAACGCTTTGTTCGCTTCAGCCATCTTGTGCGTGTCTTCACGCTTTTTAACTGCTGCACCGGTGTTGTTAGCTGCGTCCATGATCTCGTTAGCCAGACGTTGTTCCATGGTTTTCTCTCCACGGCTACGGGAGTAGTTAACCAGCCAACGCAAACCAAGAGTAGTACGGCGCTCCGGTTTTACTTCGATTGGTACTTGGTAGTTAGCACCACCTACACGGCGAGCTTTAACTTCCAGTACAGGCATTACGTTTTTCAGCGCTTCTTCAAACACTTCCATCGGGTTGCGACCAGTGCGCTCCTGAATGATGGTGAATGCGTTGTAGAGAATATTTTGCGCTACACCGCGTTTGCCATCCAACATCAGGCGGTTAATCAAACGAGTAACCAGCTTGCTGTTGTAAATAGGATCAGGCAACACGTCACGACGGGTTACAGGACCTTTACGAGGCATCGTATTCCCTCCTTCTTTTCGGTATAAATTCACGCCACTTCACAGGCGTTTTTCTTATTTCTTTTTCGCTGCTGCAGCCGCTTGACCTGGTTTTGGACGTTTTGTACCGTATTTGGAACGACCTTGTTTACGGTTGTTAACGCCTGCAGTGTCAAGTGCACCACGAACGATATGGTAGCGTACCCCTGGCAAGTCTTTTACACGACCGCCGCGCACCAGCACGACGCTATGCTCTTGCAGGTTGTGGCCAATACCACCGATGTAAGCTGTTACCTCGATTCCGTTAGTCAAACGCACACGAGCGTATTTACGCAACGCGGAGTTCGGTTTTTTCGGAGTCATGGTACCTACACGAGTGCAAACACCACGTTTTTGAGGAGAGCTTTGGTTGGTTTGGCTTTTTTTGAAGCTGTTGTACCCTTTTTGCAGAGCTGGGGACTTCGACTTCACAACCTTGTCCTCGCGACCTTTACGCACCAATTGGTTAATTGTAGGCATGATGTTACCTCCCTTCTTAATACCCAATCTTCAAGACCACAGATCCAGGTGAGTCATTTTTAGGCCAAATAGAAAGTTCTTGTCCACCTTTTACGCACTGCGTAACAGACAAAAACATCGTTAACCACTTTTCTTAATCGCAGCGGTAGCCGCTCCCACTTCAATTCCGCACGCTTTGCCTAACCGGCGCATGGAATCTACATGAATGACTGGAACACCCTTCTCTTTGCAAAGGAGCTCGACTTTTTGGGTCAAACGTCTGTCAGCATCAGCCGCGATGTAAACTGCTTCAACCTGGAGGTTTTCCACGGCTTTCATCGTTTGCTTGATACCGATCGTCAACTCCTTGGCCCGCTCTACTTTTTCATAAGACATGATTCTCATATCCTCCAAAGTACAGATGTCAGGCACACTTGAATATAATATCAGGTGGGTCAGTTGTTGTCAACGCCCAGCTCATATTTTTATTCAGGAAGGCGCCCACCAAATTTTGACGGGCGCCACTCCTGTTATTACTCGACAGAAACTGCTTCCTGCTCTGCTTTCAGAGCTTCCTGTTCTGCTTCGTAATCAACCTGACTAGCTACTTTTACATTGCGATAACGGGACATACCGGTACCTGCCGGAACGAGTTTCCCGATAATCACGTTTTCTTTCAGGCCGAGCAGGCGATCCACTTTTCCTTTGATCGCTGCATCGGTAAGAACGCGAGTCGTCTCCTGGAACGAAGCTGCCGACAGGAAGGAGTCGGTTTCCAGGGATGCTTTTGTAATCCCCAAAAGAACCGGACGGCCTACTGCCGGGTTTTTGCCTTCGAGGAGAACTTTTGCGTTCGCTTGCTCAAACTCCGGAACTTCCACATAGGAGCCTGGCAGGAGGTCTGTGTCTCCGCTGTCGATGACGCGCAGCTTGCGGAGCATCTGACGGATCATAACCTCAACGTGCTTGTCGTTAATTTCTACACCCTGCATGCGGTAAACTTTTTGTACCTCTTGCAAAATGTAGTTGGAAACGCCGCGCATGCCGCGAACTTTGAGCATTTCTTTCGGGTCTACGGAACCTTCCGTGAGCTCGTCACCGGCACTCAACTTGGTACCGACAGATACCTTGATGCGCGCACCGTACGGAGCTGCGTACACTTTGCTTTCCGCTTCGCCGCGAACTTCGATCTCACGACGGTCTTTGCCTTCACGAATGTCGACGACTTCCCCGTCGATTTCGGAAATAACGGCCTGACCTTTTGGATTGCGCGCTTCAAACAGCTCTTGAATACGCGGCAAACCTTGGGTAATGTCGTCTCCGGCAACCCCACCGGTATGGAACGTACGCATGGTCAACTGGGTACCTGGCTCACCAATGGACTGAGCAGCGATAATACCGACCGCTTCTCCCACTTCCACCTCGGCTCCAGTTGCCAGGTTACGTCCGTAGCACAGTTTGCAGACACCATGGCTGGTGCGGCAAGCGAGTACGTTGCGGATGTAGACACTTGTGATGCCCACTTTTTCGATATACTCGGCAACCTCTTCGGAAATTTCCTCGTTGCGGCCGACGATCACTTCATTTGTTTCCGGATGGCGCAATGTCTCGAAGCATGTACGTCCAACCAGACGGTCAGACAGCTTCTCGATTTCTTCCCGGCCATCCTTGATCGCGGTAACGCGGATACCTTTATCCGTTCCGCAATCTTTTTCGCGGACGATCACGTCTTGGGCGACGTCTACGAGACGGCGAGTCAAATAACCCGAGTCCGCTGTACGCAGCGCCGTATCGGCGAGACCTTTCCGCGCACCGTGCGTGGAGATAAAGTACTCCAATACGGTCAGACCTTCACGGAAGTTGGATTTAATTGGCAACTCGATGATTCGGCCGGACGGGTTCGCCATCAGACCGCGCATACCAGCGAGCTGCGTGATCTGGGACACGTTACCACGGGCACCGGAGTTCGCCATCATGAAGATCGCATTGAATTTGTCCATGGACTTCATGAGGACATCGGTTACCTCATCCTTGGCTTTGGACCAGATGGAGATCACGCGGTCGTAGCGCTCGTCTTCGGTAATCAGACCGCGACGGAACTGCGTCATGACAGTAGCGACCTTTTGATCCGCTTCTTCCAGAATGTCTTTCTTCTTGCCAGGCACGGCAATGTCCGCTACCGCGATGGTGATACCCGCTTTTGTGGAGTACGTGAAGCCAAGCTCCTTGATCTTGTCGAGGATCATGGACGTTTTCATCGTACCGAAGCGACGGAAGCACTCGGAAATGATCGTTCCCAAGAAGCCTTTTTTCACCGCGCCCGGATCAGGCAGGTTCTTGATGAACTCGGTAACGTTGACGCCTTTATCGAAAATAAAGTATTCGTCAGGAACCATGTTTTGCAGGTTCGCTTTGGTTGGTACGTTGATGTACGGCAGCTCTGGCGGGAAGATTTCGTTGAAGATCACTTTCCCCACCGTTGTTACGATGAGCGCGTTCTGCTGGCGCTCGGTAAAGCTGGTTTTGTTCAGGCGCTTCGCTGGCAGAGCGATGCGCGTATGCAGGCTGATAAAGCCTTGCTGGTAAGCGGCAATCGCATCGTGAGGATCGCGATAAATCGTACCCTCGCCTTTGTCGCCTTCACGTTCCAGTGTCAGATAGTAAGAACCAAGCACCATGTCCTGGGATGGCGTTACTACTGGTTTACCGTCTTTCGGGTTCAAGATGTTTTGCGCTGCCAGCATGAGGATGCGGGCTTCCGCCTGCGCCTCTGCAGACAACGGAACGTGAACCGCCATCTGGTCACCGTCGAAGTCCGCGTTGTACGCTGTACAAACGAGCGGATGCAGACGGATCGCGCGGCCTTCAACCAGTACCGGTTCGAAAGCCTGGATACCCAGACGGTGCAAGGTGGGGGCACGGTTCAGAAGCACTGG
The DNA here is from genome assembly GCF_057543335.1 of Brevibacillus sp. YAE8. Lineage (NCBI taxonomy): Bacteria > Bacillati > Bacillota > Bacilli > Caryophanales > Paenibacillaceae > Brevibacillus > Brevibacillus sp. YAE8. The sequence goes on along the minus strand of NZ_BAAIYG010000029.1, from coordinate 29,538 downwards.
ATGCTCGCGAATGACGTCTTCAAGAACGTCCCATACTTCAGGCTGAACGCGCTCTACCTTGCGCTTGGCGCTCTTGATGTTGTGAGCGAGTCCTTTGGACACCAGCTCTTTCATCACGAACGGCTTGAAGAGTTCCAGCGCCATTTCTTTTGGCAGACCGCACTGGTACATCTTCAGGTTAGGACCTACAACGATAACGGAACGACCGGAGTAGTCAACACGCTTACCGAGCAGGTTTTGGCGGAAACGTCCTTGTTTCCCTTTCAGCATGTGGCTGAGAGACTTCAGCGGACGGTTACCTGGTCCAGTCACCGGACGACCGCGGCGGCCGTTGTCGATGAGCGCGTCTACCGCTTCCTGCAGCATCCGTTTTTCGTTTTGTACGATAATGTCAGGAGCACCCAGCTCAAGCAGGCGCTTCAGACGGTTATTCCGGTTGATTACGCGACGGTACAGATCGTTCAGGTCGGAAGTGGCAAAACGTCCACCATCCAACTGAACCATCGGACGAAGCTCTGGCGGGATTACCGGCAAAACGTCCAGAACCATCCAATCCGGGTGGTTGCCGGAGTTGCGGAATGCCTCCAGCACTTCCAGGCGCTTGATCGCGCGGTTGCGACGTTGGCCTTGTGCTGTTTTCAGGTCTTCCTTCAGCATTTCCACGTCTTTGTCCAGATCGATTTCCGCGAGCAGGCGCTTGATCGCCTCCGCCCCCATCATCGCTTGGAAAGAGTGGCCGTATTTCTCCCGATAGTTGCGGTACTCCTTTTCCGAGAGCAACTGCTTTTTATCGAGTGGTGTGTCACCTGGATCGGTTACTACATAAGAAGCGAAGTAGATAACTTCTTCCAGGGAACGCGGGGACATGTCGAGCACCAAGCCCATGCGACTTGGAATCCCTTTGAAATACCAGATGTGAGAAACTGGGGCAGCCAGCTCAATATGCCCCATGCGCTCACGCCGTACTTTGGCGCGGGTCACTTCCACGCCGCAACGGTCGCACACTACACCTTTATAACGTACACGCTTGTACTTACCGCAATGGCACTCCCAATCTTTGGTCGGTCCAAAGATGCGTTCGCAGAACAAGCCGTCTTTTTCCGGTTTCAGTGTGCGGTAGTTGATCGTCTCTGGCTTTTTCACTTCCCCGAAAGACCACGAACGGATCTTATCGGGGGAAGCCAAGCCGATCTTCATATATTCGAAGTTGTTCACGTCTATCACAGGGCGTTACCTCCCTTTGTACCGGAATCTTACTCGTCGTTCAAGCTTCCACCTTCGAGAACAAGGTTCAGTTTTTCACCGTTGCCTTCATCCTCATCTTCCATTTCACGCATTTCAATCTCCTGTTCGTCACCGGACAGGATCTTCACGTCCATACCCAAGCTTTGCAGTTCCTTGATAAGAACCTTGAACGATTCAGGAACACCTGGCTCTGGTACGTTTTCACCTTTGACAATCGCTTCGTACGTCTTCACGCGGCCCACGACGTCATCCGACTTGACGGTGAGAATTTCCTGCAAGGTGTAGGCTGCACCGTAAGCTTCCAATGCCCAAACCTCCATCTCCCCGAAACGCTGTCCGCCGAATTGGGCTTTACCACCCAACGGCTGCTGGGTAACGAGAGAGTATGGACCAGTAGAACGAGCGTGGATTTTGTCATCCACCAAGTGAGCCAGTTTCAGCATGTATACGCATCCGACCGTTACCCGACGATCGAACGGTTCACCTGTACGGCCATCGTACAAGATGGTTTTACCATCGCGGTCGAGGCCAGCCTCTTCCAACGTCTCGAATACTTCCGCCTGACGGGCACCGTCGAATACAGGTGTCGCCACGTGGATGCCGAGAAGCTTCGCCGCCATACCCAGGTGCGTCTCCAATACCTGACCGATGTTCATACGCGAAGGTACGCCGAGCGGGTTCAGGACGATTTCAACCGGAGAGCCGTCTGGGAGGAATGGCATATCCTCTTCTGGCATGATCCGCGCGATAACCCCTTTGTTACCATGTCGTCCGGCCATTTTATCACCCACGGAAATTTTCCGTTTTTGGGCGATATAGACACGTACCAGTTGGTTTACGCCTGGAGGCAGCTCGTCGCCGTTCTCGCGCGTAAATACTTTTACGTCTACAACAATACCGGAACCACCGTGCGGCACGCGCAGGGATGTATCGCGAACTTCACGAGCTTTTTCCCCGAAGATAGCGTGCAGGAGGCGTTCTTCCGCAGTCAGCTCGGTAACCCCTTTAGGCGTTACTTTACCAACGAGGATATCGCCGTCCTGGATCTCCGCACCGACGCGGATAATACCGCGCTCATCCAGGTTTTTCAGAGCGTCTTCCCCGACGTTTGGAATATCGCGGGTGATTTCCTCTGGACCCAGTTTGGTGTCGCGAGCTTCGGACTCGTATTCTTCAATATGGATCGACGTGTAAACGTCATCCTTCACAAGCTTCTCGCTAAGGAGAATCGCATCCTCGTAGTTGTAACCTTCCCACGTCATAAACGCGACGATTACGTTACGTCCCAGTGCCAATTCACCTTTTTCGGTGGATGGACCGTCACCAATGATATCGCCTTTTTCAATCCAGTCTCCGCGTCTTACGATCGGGCGCTGGTTGATGCAAGTACCTTGGTTGGAACGGATGAACTTGTGCAATTTGTATTTGTCGATGTCTCCGGCTACTTTCTTGCCGTCGATTTCTTTGTAGCGGCGAACCCAGATTTCGCGAGCCGTTACGCGCTCAACCTGGCCCGGATGCTTCGCGACGATCGCCACACCGGAGTCTTGCGCTGCTTTGTGTTCCATACCAGTACCGACGAACGGCGCTTGTGGAATCAAAAGCGGAACGGCCTGCCGCTGCATGTTGGAACCCATCAGCGCGCGGTTCGCGTCATCGTTCTCCAGGAACGGAATGAGCGCGGTCGCCACGGATACAACCTGCTTCGGCGATACGTCCATGAAGTCTACCTTGTCGCGCGGCACGCTCAAGATCTCGCCTTTACGACGGCAGATAACCATGTCGTTGACAAAGCGGCCATCCTCATCGAGAGGCTGGTTCGCCTGCGCCACGTTGAACACGTCTTCTTCATCCGCAGTCAGATAGACGATGTCGTTCAGAACAAAGCCTGTTTCCGGGTCTACCTTGCGGCGCGGTGTTTCGATGAAGCCGTAGTCGTTGATGCGCGCAAAGGACGACAGCGAGTTAATCAACCCGATGTTCGGACCCTCCGGCGTCTCAATTGGACACATACGGCCATAGTGAGAGTGGTGAACGTCGCGCACTTCGAAGCCTGCGCGCTCACGCGTCAAACCACCCGGTCCGAGAGCGGACAGACGGCGTTTGTGCGTCAGTTCGGCCAACGGGTTCGTTTGGTCCATGAACTGGGAAAGCTGCGAGCTTCCGAAGAACTCCTTCAGCGACGCGATCACTGGACGGATGTTAATCAGAGCCTGCGGCGTAATCTGGTTCTGATCCTGAATGGACATGCGCTCGCGCACCACGCGTTCCATACGGGACAAACCGATACGGAACTGGTTTTGCAAAAGCTCACCCACGGAACGCAGACGACGGTTGCCCAAGTGGTCAATATCGTCCGTGGAACCGACACCGTGCAGCAGGTTCATGAAGTAGTTGATCGCCGCTACGATGTCCGCCGGCGTAATATGCTTGACAGATTTATCTACGTTCCCGTTTCCGATTACCTTGATGATCTTGCCATCTTCAATCGGAGAGAAAATATTGATGGATTGCAGACGAATCGTATCCTCTTCCAAAACGCCGCCATGCGTGCGAACGTCCAGATAGCCGACGTTGCCTTCAAGCGCTGGCAGGATGCGATCCAGTAGACGACGGTCAATCATTTGACCCGCTTCGGCGAAAATTTCACCTGTGGTGGTATCGACCAATGTCTCAGCCAGGCGCTGGTTGTACAGACGGTTTTTCAGATGAAGCTTCTTGTTCATTTTGTAACGACCTACAGATGCCAGGTCATAACGCTTTGGATCGAAGAAGCGAGAGATCAAGAGGCTCTTCGCGTTTTCGACAGTAGGCGGCTCGCCCGGACGCAGACGCTCGTAAATTTCGATGAGCGCTTTTTCTGTAGAGTCGGTGTTGTCTTTTTCCAGCGTGTTCTTGATGTACTCATCTTCACCCAGCAAGTTGAGAATCTCAATGTCGGAACCAAAGCCGAGTGCACGCAAAAGAACCGTTACCGGGATTTTTCGCGTACGGTCGATGCGGACATAAATTACGTCTTTCGCATCGGTCTCCAGCTCCAGCCACGCACCCCGGTTCGGGATTACCGTAGCTGTAAACGTCTGCTTGCCGTTTTTGTCCACTTTGGTGTTGTAATATACACTGGGGGAACGAACAAGCTGGCTGACGATTACGCGCTCAGCACCATTAATAATGAAGGTTCCCGTTTCGGTCATGAGCGGGAAATCCCCCATGAAGACTTCTTGTTCCTTCACTTCTCCCGTCTCTTTGTTCAACAAACGTACCTTCACACGCAGAGGCGCCGCATAGGTGACGTCACGTTCTTTCGACTCGTCAACATCGTACTTCGGCTCTCCCAAACTGTAGTCGATAAACTCCAGCACGAGATTGCCAGTGAAGTCCTGGATTGGCGAAATGTCTTGGAACATCTCACGGAGCCCCTCATCAAGGAACCATTGGTAGGACTTTTGCTGAATCTCGATGAGATTTGGAAGGCCCAGCACTTCGTTAATACGTGAATACGTACGACGCTGGCGGTGTCGGCCACTTTGAATCACTTTACCTGCCAACTTATTCACCCCTCAGGTTGTGTTTTCACACATAGAAACTTGGCATTCGGCAATCTTGCAATCGCGAGCGAACACCTTAAAATAAAAATGGGTTAAAGCAGCATCAACCATTTTTAACCCAGAGAAAATCTATTTTAAAAGAATTCCCATGTTTTTACACAAACATTCCTCTTTCAGGAAAAAAGTAGAAACGCTTGACAAACAGGGAATTACTGAAAAATAGACATTTATCCCATATTGACATTTTATAATGCTACCACAATCAAATATTCACGTCAAGAAAACTTTTCTAAGGATTGTCGCTTGACTATTTGATTGCCCGAAAGATGGAGTATCCCTTTTCCCGATCCACTTCAATCACTTCACGGTACGTCTCTTGCAGCTTCTTCAGAGCAGACGGAGCGCCTTGCTTTTTCTGAATCACTACCCACATCTCTCCATCTTCCACGAGCAGCGCATGTCCTTCAGTAAAAATGCGATGCACAATTTCCTTGCCCGCACGAATCGGCGGATTGGTCAAAATGACGTCGTACTGCTCGCCTTGCACGGCGCTGTAAACGTCACTGACCCGCACCTCAACATTTTTGATCCCGTTTCTTTCGGCATTCCGACGAGCCAGGTCAACCGCACGCTCATTCACGTCGATCATCGTCACCCGCCCCTGATCCGCAAGCGTGGCAGCCGTCAAGCCGATCGGCCCGTAGCCACAGCCCACATCCAGCACACGCGCATGACTGCCGATCTCCATGTTTTCGATGAGCAATACACTTCCAAAGTCAATCCGGTCCCGGGAAAAAACGCCTGCGTCCGTGATGAAGCGCAGCTCCTTCCCGCGCAGCACAAACGAAAACTGCTGCTCGTCATGCGCTGCCCCCGGCCGATTGGTGTAATAGTGATCTGCCACGTGTGATTCACCCTTCCTCATCGATTGGAAAACACTCGCCGTCCCCTTACAGAAAAACCCCCTGCCGCAGGCAAGGGGAATTTCTAAAGAAAGCTAACTTACTTCACTTCTACTTGTGCGCCAGCTTCTTCGAGTTTTGCTTTGAGAGATTCTGCTTCTTCTTTGGAAACGCCCTCTTTGAGTGTTTTTGGAGCGTTGTCTACCAGGTCTTTCGCTTCTTTCAGACCCAGACCAGTCAGTTCGCGAACAACTTTGATTACGTTGATTTTGGAAGCGCCGCCGCTTACCAGGGTTACAGTGAATTCAGTTTGCTCAGCAGCAGCTTCAGCAGCGCCACCAGCAACTACAGCTACAGGAGCAGCAGCAGTTACGCCGAATTCTTCTTCGATTGCTTTTACCAGGTCGTTCAGTTCGAGAACGGACATGCCTTTAATGGCTTCCAAGATTTGCTCTTTAGACATTTTGAAATCCTCCATTCATGGAATAGTATTTGTGTAAGCTTTACCCGATCAGACGATTACGCGCCTTGACCTTCTTTTTGCTCGGCCACTGCTTTGATTGCCAGCGCAACGTTGCGCATTGGAGCTTGCAGGACGGAGAGAAGCATGGACAAGAGACCTTCGCGGGAAGGAAGAGTCGCCAGTGCTTTGATTTGCTCTGCACCAACTACTTTGCCTTCGATCACGCCACCCTTGATTTCCAGCTTTTCGTTTTTCTTCGCAAATTCCGCGATGATTTTTGCTGGAGCGACAACATCGTCTTTGGAGAACGCCAGAGCGTTCGGGCCAGTCAGATACTGATCCAGTTCAGTCAGGTTTTCCTTCTCGGTAGCCAGACGAGTCAGGGAGTTTTTCAACACCTGGAACTCAACACCAGCTTCACGCAGTTGTTTGCGGAGCTCGGTAACTTGGGCTACAGTCAGACCGCGGTAGTCAGCCACCACTGTGGTTTGGCTCTCGCGGAGCTTGGTTGCGATTTCGTTGATCGCTTGTACCTTTTCTTCACGAATAACGGTTGGACGAATTTCTGCCATTGTTTACACCTCCCGTGCTCTAATCCTGGAAAAAGAAGAATGCCCTCGCAGACATCACGAGGGCATAATGCTCTATCGTCAAAGGAAATCCACATTTCCTCATTCGTACATTACACGCCTCGGAGGGATATTAAGCGTTACTCTTGCAAGCACCGCACCTTCTGTCTACGGCATATTCTTTTCGTCAACAGGAACTATCTTAACAACTCCCCAAAAGGAAGTCAAGCGTCATTATTTTACAGCTACGCGTACACCAGGACCCATTGTAGAGCTCAGGGTTACATTTTTCATGTAAACACCTTTTGCTGCAGCCGGTTTCGCACGGTTCAGCGCTTCTGTCAGAGCAGCCAAGTTTTCAGCCAGCTTGTCAGCGTCGAAAGACACTTTTCCGATCGGAGCGTGGATGTTACCTGCCTTGTCTACGCGGTACTCGATTTTACCGGCTTTGATTTCGTTAACCGCTTTGGTTACGTCGAAAGTAACTGTACCGGTTTTAGGGTTTGGCATCAGGCCTTTTGGACCGAGTACACGACCCAATTTCCCTACTTCACCCATCATGTCAGGAGTAGCTACTACGACGTCAAAGTCGAACCAGCCACCTTGGATTTTCGCGATCATGTCTGCATCGCCTACGAAGTCAGCGCCAGCAGCTTCTGCTTCTTTTGCTTTTTCGCCTTTTGCAAATACAAGAACGCGTTGTACTTTACCAGTACCGTGTGGCAATACTACAGCACCACGGATTTGTTGGTCAGCACGTTTCGGGTCTACACCCAAACGGAATGCTGCTTCAACGGTTTCGTCGAATTTAGCAGTAGCTGCTTTTTTAACCAGCTCAATGCCTTCGACTACTTCGTACACTTTGTTTTTATCAACGAGCTTTACAGCCCCTTGATACTTCTTACCTTTTTTAGCCATGAATAAAAATCTCCCTTCAATGTGGTCGTAGCGGTTAATCCTCCCACAGACAGGGGGGCACAATGTCTGTGCCCCCTTGCACTCAAGACAATTAGTCTTCGATTACGATACCCATGGAACGAGCAGTACCTTCCACCATGCGCATAGCCGCTTCCACGGATGCAGCATTCAGGTCAGGACGCTTCAGTTCAGCGATTTCGCGAACTTTATCACGTTTCAGCGTAGCAACCTTTGTTTTGTTTGGTACGCCGGAACCGGACTCGATACCAGCAGCTTTCTTCAACAGAACAGCAGCCGGAGGAGTTTTTGTGATAAAGGTGAAAGAGCGGTCTTCGAACACGGTGATTTCCACCGGGATAATCATACCAACTTCGCTCTCTGTACGAGCATTGAATTCTTTACAGAACCCCATGATGTTTACACCAGCTTGACCGAGAGCCGGACCTACTGGAGGTGCAGGATTCGCTTTACCTGCTGGGATTTGTAATTTAATTACGCGGATAACCTTCTTAGCCACGTAAGACACCTCCTTACTTCACATGTGGTTATTACGGGGGAATGCCCCCTCCCACCGTTTTATGAAAGTCTCGCAAAAGACTTTCGATCTATAGTGAGAGTGCAAGAAACCCCAGATATTGTTGTGGGATTGTTAAAACAAAATGAAATGTACCACATAGCGCGATACTTTTCAAGTTGAATCCTAATCCAATTTTTGAACTTGTGTAAAGTCTAGCTCTACCGGTGTTTCGCGACCGAAGATGTCCACCAATACGCGAACCTTCTGTCTGTCGGGGTGAATCTCGATAATCTCCCCGGTGCGATTAGAAAACGGACCATCTGTGACGCGCACCATATCGCGGAGAGCAAAATCGACTCTGATCTTGGGAATTTCGATCCCCATTTGCTTGAGAATCGTATCGGCCTCTTCAGGACGCAGCGCTGTCGGCTTGGAGCCAGCGCCCGTGGATCCGACAAAGCCGGTAACCCCAGGAGTGTTGCGCACGACATACCAAGAGTCGTCCGTCATCACCATTTCAACAAGGACGTATCCAGGAAACACTTTTTTCGTGACGGTGCGCTTTTTGCCATCCTTAGTCTCCACTTCTTCTTCAGTGGGAACGAGAACGCGAAAGATCTTGTCTTCCATGCCCATCGACTCGACGCGCTTCTCTAGGTTCGTCTTTACCTTGTTTTCGTAACCTGAGTACGTATGAACGACATACCATGCTTTTTCCATATCCACCAGGACGTTAACCGTCCGTCCCTCCTAAGACTTGCAAAATTACGTTCCTAGAATCAAATCGATCAAGCGCGAGATTCCCAAATCAACGACGAAGAAGAATATTGCCAGAAGCACAACCGTAACGAGAACGACGATCGTATAGGTCGTCAATTCTTTACGATTCGGCCAACGGACTTTCTTTAGTTCGGACATTACGTCGCCAAAGAAATCACCGGTGCGGCGAAAACTGGCTCCGATTCGTGCTAAAAAACCCACTTTGCCACCCCCTGACTTCGTCGCATCAACCATTACTTCGTCTCGCGATGAAGGGTTTGCTTCTTGTCACGGGAGCAATACTTTTTCAGCTCAACACGTTCAGTAGTGGTGCGCTTGTTTTTTGTGGAGATATAGTTACGCTCGCCACACTCGGTGCACGCCAACGTGATGTTTACTCGCATTTATTGCCACCTCCATCTCATTTCAAACCTGCTATTCGTTAAAAGTACCAAATGATAAATAGTACGGGAAAACCGCTACTTTTTCCTGACCATTTCATTCACCAAAGTAACCATAGAACAGAGAGATAAGAGTCTATGGCTACCTAAATAAATTTATCACACCAAAATACCCATGTCAAACAAAACGACTTGACAAAAAGAAGGCCTTTTGCTTCCATATTCCTCCGCGGTTCGTTATGTACAAAGCTTTTGCGCGCTTGGCGGTCCGAAAATAAAAAGAGATTCCCCTGTTTTACAGATGAATCTCTCTTCCTTCCAGATAGCGCTCCAGTTTGCGTTTGACGCGCTGCAGTGCATTATCAATAGACTTGACGTGACGTTTGAGCTCGACGGCAATTTGTTGATAGGACCGTCCATCCAGGTACAGCATCAGCACTTGCCGCTCCAGGTCACTCAATATTTCGCTCATTTTCCCTTCGATGTCATCAAACTCTTCGCGATTGATGAACAGCTCTTCCGGATCAGTCACTTTGGTCCCGGAAATCACATCGAGCAGTGTCCGATCAGAATCCTCGTCGTAAATCGGCTTGTCCAGCGAGACGTACGAGTTGAGCGGAATGTGCTTCTGCCTAGTCGCTGTCTTGATCGCCGTGATGATTTGACGAGTAATACAAAGCTCGGCAAACGCCTTGAACGACGTGAGCTTGTCCCCTCGGAAGTCGCGAATGGACTTGTACAGACCGATCATGCCTTCCTGTACGATATCTTCGCGGTCAGCCCCAATAAGAAAATAGGATCTCGCTTTGGCACGCACAAAGTTCTTGTACTTGTTAATCAAGTATTCCAGAGCTTCGGCATCATTATCGCGAACCAGGTCGACTACTTCTTCGTCGGTCATTAGTTCATATTGGGCATGTTTTAACTCCTTGAGGTCAACACTCACAAATGATCCCTCCGCCAACCGGTTTCTCCATAGCTAGCGCTATTATACATGATGCCGTAAAAAAGCGTCAACCGAATCCAAGTTATTCCCTTCTCCATTTTTCGAATATTTTCGCTATTTCGTCGTTCAGCGCAATCCGTTTGGAGAACCGTTCTTCGTGCGTTTTTTCGACCTGCTGCTTGATTTCTTTCCCGGCGTTTTCCATATCGAGCAGCAACTCCCTCGCGGATTTGCGCAAGGCTCCCTGTCCAAAAATAACCCGCTGGGACGTATAGTCCGAGGTCGCTACATAAATTTGTCGATTTTTTTGGTGAAATTCGGAGACAAGCTGCTCAATTTTTTCGTCAGCCGTCTCCTTTTTCTTCGTGAAGTAGATTTCAACCAGGTAATCTTCCATTTGCCGGCCGATGCCGGGAACGTTGTATGCGTCGAACACGATGATGACTTTGATCCCGGTATAGCTCTGGTACTCTGCCATTTTGGAGATCAACTGGTCGCGCGCCTCGTCCATCCGCTCCTGATCTTTCAAAAGGCGCAGCTCAGGCCAGGCCCCGATGATATTGTAGCCGTCCACGATCAAAAGCTGTTTGGCTTTTCTTTTCGCCATCTCACTTCACCCGCGTCGGAAGAGGACTCCTGGAGCGATATACTTCATACATCAGCAAAGCAGCAGCCACCGAAGCATTCAGGGAGGTGACGTTGCCCGCCATGGGCAGACTGTAGAGAAAATCACAGTTTTCCCGCACGAGGCGACTCATCCCTTTTCCTTCACTGCCGATGACAACGGCGAGCGGCATCGTGTAGTCGCCCTGGCGGAAGTCCTGCTTGGCGCTGGCGTCCGTTCCCGCGATCCAGACTCCGCGCTCCTTCAGCTCCTCCATCGTGCGCACGAGATTGGTGACGCGCGCTACGGGCACGTAGTTGATCGCTCCGGCTGACGCCTTTGCCACCGTCGCTGTCAGGCTGACAGAGCGCCGCTTCGGAATGACGATGCCATGCGCTCCCACCGCATCTGCGGTACGCATGATCGAACCCAGGTTATGCGGGTCTTCCAGCTCGTCCAGCAGCAAAAGGAACGGCTGCTCGCCTTTTTCCTCGGCCCGCTGCAAAATGTCGTCCACTTCTACGTAGTCGTAAGCCGCGACAGAAGCCACGACTCCCTGGTGGTTGTCCGTCGACACAAGCTGGTCCAGCTTTTTGCGGTTGGCGGTAGTCACGATGACCCCCTGCTCTTTTGCCAAAGCAAAGACAGGTGCCATCAAATTTTTGTTGGTCCCTTCCGCAATCCAAATCTTGTTGATCGTGCGCCCGGAACGCAGCGCCTCGATCACGGGGTTTTTCCCCAAAATCCACTCTTCACTCATGTCTTACTCTCCTTCCACAATCGCAAACGCCTGTTGCACAATTTCTGCGATCCGCTCTTCTTTTCCACACAAATACAAGTAGCCAATCAGCGCTTCAAAAGCCGTAGCATGCCTGTAGTCGATAATATCGGCATTTTTGGCGGTGGAGCCGGACTTGGCATTCCGCCCCCGTTTTACCACATTCAGCTCTTCCTCCGGCAATGTCGGCATCAGCGCGAGCAGCACATTGGCCTGTGCTTTGGCTGAAACGTAACGATTGGCCGCCTTGTGGAGCTGGTTAGGTTTAACCAGCCCCTTGGCGATCAGATGATACCGCACGCAATGCGCATAGGTAGCATCGCCCAGAAAGGCGAGCACGAGTGGATTTGTCAGGTTTGGATCTCGGGTCAGTTCTTCTTTTTGCATCTAGCTTCTTCGGCCCCTTATTTTCGGCGCCAGCGAACACCTTGTGGCGTGTCCTCCAGCACGATTCCTTTTGCCGCGAGCAGGTCGCGAATTTCGTCAGAGCGGGCAAAGTTTTTCGCTTTGCGCGCCTCTGTGCGCTCTGCGATCAGCGCGTCGATCTCACTGTCCACCAGCTCCTGCTCCTCGGCAATCTCAAGTCCGAGAACTTCTGTCAATTCCACGAGCAGCTCCATATAGGCGCAAACCTCTCCGGCCCCTACATTTTGGTGGCGCAAATACAGGTTCGCTTCCTTCACCACGTCGAAAATGACCGTGATGGCATTGGCTGTATTAAGATCGTCGTCCATTTCAGTGATGAACCGTTCTCTCAGCTCATTGATGATGCGCTGCTGTTCCTCGGCCTGGCCGTTCGGCTCCTCGTCTCTTGCCGTATCCAGGCGGTGGGAGAGGTTCGTGTAAGCCGTTTTGATGCGCTCCAGGCCGTTCGCTGCCTGCTCCAGCAGCTCCTCGCTGAAATTGATCGGGTTGCGATAGTGGCCTTGCAGCATGAAGAAACGGATCAACTGGCCGCCGAATTTTTTGGACAGATCGCGAGCGAGCAAAAAGTTTCCGAGGGATTTCGACATTTTCTCGTTGTCGATATTGAGCATCCCGTTGTGCAGCCAGTAGCGGGCAAACACTTTTCCGGTAAAGCACTCGGACTGCGCGATTTCGTTTTCGTGGTGCGGGAACACAAGGTCGGTTCCGCCCGCATGAATGTCGATCTGTTCGCCCAAAAACTTCAGGGCCATCGCCGAACATTCGATATGCCAGCCTGGTCTGCCTTCGCCCCACGGGCTGCTCCAGGTTACTTCGCCTTCCTTCGCAGACTTCCAGAGCGCGAAGTCGAGCGGATGCTCTTTTTTCTCGTTGATCTCTACGCGAGCGCCTGCCTGCAAATCGTCCAGCGGCTGGTGCGAGAGCTTGCCGTATTCCTGAAAACGCCCCGTGCGGAAATAGACGTCGCCTTCGCTCTCGTACGCGTAGCCTTTTTCGATCAGCCCTTCCACGAACGAAATGATCTCCGGAATCGTCTGCATGACGCGCGGCTGAATGTCAGGCGGCAACACGTTCAGCGCACGCAGGTCCTCGTTGTATGCATCGGTGTAGCGATCTGCTACTTCCTTGACCGTCGTTCCTTCCTGGTTGGCTACCCGAATCAGTTTGTCGTCCACATCGGTAATGTTTTGCACGAACGTCACTTCGTAGCCGCGGTATTTCAAATAACGTCGAAGCGTGTCGAAAACAATAGCGGGACGGGCGTTTCCAATGTGAATGTAGTTGTACACGGTCGGTCCACATACGTACATCTTCACCTTGCCCGGCTCCAATGTGACGAACGGTTCCTTTCGTCGTGTCATCGTATTAGTCAGTTGAATGCCCATGGTTCTTTTTATCCTCCCTCAAAAGCTCCAATTCTTTGCGCAATTGATCGATTTCCTTTTGCATCAGACGAATCGTGTCTGCAACCGGGTCAGGCATGTTGACGTGGTCCAGATCGTGTTTGACGCGTTTGCCATCCTGAATGACGATGCGTGCCTTGATCCCTACTACGGTCGAGTTGGGCGGCACTTCCTGCAAAACGACTGCGCCAGCCCCTATCTTTGAATTATCGCCAATTTTGAAAGAACCCAACACTTTTGCCCCCGTCGCGATAATGACATCGTTGCCGATTGTGGGATGGCGCTTGCCTTTTTCCTTCCCGGTTCCCCCGAGCGTGACGCCCTGATAGATGGTGACATTGTCGCCGATTTCACATGTCTCCCCGATGACCACGCCCATACCGTGGTCGATAAACAAGCCTCTGCCAATTCGCGCGCCCGGATGAATTTCGATCCCGGTGAAAAAGCGGGTAACCTGCGACACAATCCGCGCAAGCGTGTACCACTCCGCTTTCCAGAGCTTGTGGGCAATCCGGTGCCCCCATATGGCGTGCAGACCTGAATAGGTCATGACAACTTCCAATGCACTGCGTGCTGCCGGGTCTCTTTCAAATACAGCCTGAATGTCATCTTTCATCTGTGCGAACATAGTTGGGTGGCACCTCCTGCCTGAAATTCCTGCCAGATTTTTTTGCTGCAAAAGAAAAACGCCTCCACCCCTTCAAGGACGAAGGGACAGAGACGGGGTTTACCGCGGTTCCACTCTGCTTAGATCGCTGTTCATCCGGCCAAAAGAAAGCCAGTCGCACGATCTCGCTCTACATCCCGATAACGGCGGGAACCGATGGCACCTACTGATGTCGTCCAAACAGTCAGACACGTTCAGCTCATTGCTCACAGGCGCATTTCCGAACAGGGCACGCTGGATGGCTCTCACCTTTCCATCCTCTCTGTAAACGTGTATCCTGCCGTACTTCTCCTGATCGTCGCATTCGTTTGTATATCACTGGCCCTTTACAGGCTATTTTCCGTTTGCAATCACACGCTGGGCACGCGCCAACACTTTGTCGCGTCCGAGCAGGTACAGCGTCTCTGCCAAGTCGCGCCCGTGCGCTTGACCCGTTGTGCCGACACGTACTGGCATGAACAGCGCTTTGCCTTTTTGACCCGTTTCCTTTTGCACGTCCTTCAGCACCGCTTTGATGACATCCACATTATATGCATCCTGGGCCGACAGGTGTTTCACAAAAGAAGCGAGAACTTCCGGAAACTGCGGCTCTTTCAGTACCATTGTCGCCTCTTCATCGTACACCACTTCGTCCAGGAAGAAAAGAGCGGCCAATGGAACGATTTGGGCACAGTAGGACATTTGCTCCTGGTACAGCGCGACAATGCTGCGCACCCACTCCCGCTTCTCGTCAGACAGCGTTTCCTCGATAAAACCCGCTTTTTGCAGGTGCGGAATGCACATGTCGGTAATCAGATCGAGCGGCTGACGCTTCAGGTAGTAGTTGTTCATCCAGTTCATTTTTGTCGCATCAAATACTGCCGGCGACTTGCTCACGCGCTCCATGGAGAACAGCTTGACCAAATCGTCCATGAGGAAAATTTCCTCTTCGCCACCTGGAGACCAGCCCAAAAGAACGAGGAAGTTCACGATCGCTTCTGGCAGGAAGCCAAGATCGCGGTATTGCTCGATGAATTGCAAAATGCTTTCATCGCGCTTGGACATTTTTTTGCCATCCTGGTTGAGAATCAGTGCCAAGTGGGCGAAGTCAGGCGCTTCCCAGCCAAACGCTTCGTAGATCATCAATTGGCGAGGCGTGTTGGAGAGATGTTCCTCGCCGCGAATGACGTGGCTGATTTTCATCAGGTAGTCGTCGATCACAACCGCGAAGTTGTAGGTAGGGATACCGTCCGGACGGCAAATGACGAAGTCGCCCATTTCGTTGGAGTTGAATGTCACCTGTCCGCGGATCAGGTCGTTGACTACGTATTCGCGGTTATCCGGCACAAGGAAATGAATGGATGGCACACGGCCTTCCGCTTCGTATTGCGCGCGCTGCTCTTCTGTCACATGGCGATGCTTCTCCAGAATACGCGGAGTTTCTCCACGCGCCAGTTGTTCTTCGCGCTCGGCATCCAGCTCTTCCTTGGTCGCGTAACAGTAGTACGCCTTGCCTTCTGCGAGCAGTTGATCGATATATTTACGGTAAATGTCCAATCTCTCGGTTTGGCGATACGGGCCGTAGGGGCCGCCCACATCGGTGCCTTCTTCCCATTCGATTCCGAGCCATTTCAAGTTCTTCATTTGCTCTTCATCGGCATTTTCCTTATTGCGCGTTTGGTCCGTATCCTCGATCCGAACGATAAACGAACCGCCGTGATGTTTGGCAAACAGATAGTTAAAAAGCGCTGTTCGCGCACCGCCGATGTGCAAATGCCCCGTAGGACTCGGCGCATAACGCGTGCGGATTTCTTTCGCCATTTTTAGCACCATCCTTGTGAATGTAAAAGGCTATGATCCTTCATGAATACGTTTCTAAGGCTTTATGTTACACCTTGCCCCTTTACTTGACAAGCAAGCATGCAGCCTGGGCCGCGATTCCTTCTCCTCTGCCCGTAAAACCGAGCTTTTCCGAAGTCGTCGCCTTCACGTTTACCTGCGAGGCGTCTTCTGCCTCCAGCACACGGGCAATGACTTCGCGCATTTGCGGTATGTAAGGAGCCATTTTCGGCGCTTGCGCGATAATCGTCGCATCTACGTTGCCAAGGCGATAGCCACGCTCTTTTGCCAGCTTCCACACATGCTCGAGCAGCACGACGCTGTCAGCTCCCTTGAAGGCAGGGTCCGTATCCGGGAAGTGGCGCCCGATGTCGCCTTCGCCAATCGCTCCGAGAATCGCGTCGCTGATGGCGTGCAGCAGCACATCGGCGTCAGAATGGCCCAGCAAGCCTTTTTCATACGGAATGGTGACGCCGCCGATAATGCACGGACGACCTTCCACCAGTTGATGCACATCAAATCCTTGTCCAATACGCATGATTTACTCTCCCCTTCGCTTACGCATGATCTCTTCACCGAGCCACAGGTCATCCGGCGTCGTGATCTTAATATTCTCATAGCTTCCCTGCATGACGGACACAGGATGCCCCAGCCATTCGACCAGCATCGCGTCATCCGTACCGAGCTTGCCCGCTTTTTCTGCCGCCTCATGCGCCTCTCGCAGCAAAGACATACGAAAAGCTTGTGGGGTTTGAACCGCCCACAAGCTTTCCCGTGCCGGGGTAGCCTCCACAAGCCCTGTGGCCCCCACCACTTTTATCGTATCCTTGACAGGCACGGCCATGATCGTGGCCTGATCGCGCCGCGCCTGCCGGAGTATGTCGCTGATCTGCTGCTGCGTGACGAAAGGTCGGGCAGCATCGTGAACAAGCACGTAGGTACAGGATGAAGCCAGTGACGCCAGACCGTTTCTGACGCTGTCCTGCCGTTCGGCGCCGCCCAAGGTGACGGTGACTTGCAGCTTTTCCGCATCCACCAAGGCAAGCACGTCGGCGTAGTCCGCTTCGCTCACGACCAGGACGATCTGGTCGATCTCCTGATGCGAAGCGAAAAGGCGAACGGTGTGAGCTAAGATCGGCTCTCCTGCAAGCGGCAACCACAATTTGTTTCGTTGACCGCCCATTCTTTTGCCGGAACCGGCAGCAACGATCACGACCCCTGTACTCACGTTTTCTTTCCTCTCCCGTCTTGTACTTCTCGCCTTACAGCGCTCTTTCCAGCAGCTTCGGCTTGGCGAAGATCATCCGTCCCGCTGACGTTTGCAGCACGCTGGTGACCAATACGTCCACGTCGTTGCCGATGTATTCGCGTCCGCCTTCCACGACGATCATCGTGCCGTCGTCGAGATAAGCAACGCCCTGACCGTGCTCTTTGCCGTCTTTGATGACTTGCACGTTCATTTCTTCCCCTGGCAGCACGACCGGCTTCACGGCGTTAGCCAAGTCGTTGATGTTCAATACCGCCACGCCTTGCAGCTCGCATACTTTGTTCAGGTTGAAGTCGTTGGTGACGACTTTTCCGTTCATGACCTTCGCCAGCTTAATCAGCTTGCTGTCCACTTCGGATACTTCTTCAAAGTCGCCTTCCCAAATCTGCACCTTGACCTTCATTTCCTTCTGGATCTTGTTGAGGATGTCCAGACCACGGCGGCCGCGGTTGCGCTTCAGCACATCCGAGGAATCCGCAATGTGTTGCAGCTCCTCCAGGACAAAGCCCGGAATGACCAGCACGCCCTCCAAAAAGCCCGTGCGGCAAATATCTGCAATGCGTCCGTCAATGATGACGCTCGTATCCAAAATCTTGTGCTCGACATTGGTCGTCGCAGCAGCCTGTTCCTTTTTCTTATCCTTGCGTCCAATAGAGAAAACCGACATAATCTCGTCCCGCTTGCGAAACCCTACCTGAAAGCCCAGATAGCCGAGCAACCCGGAAACAACCAGTGGCAACAGATCACCTATTAGCGGAATCGGAATTTTACTGATGGGCAGGAATAATAAAAAGGCAACAATAAGACCACTAATCAACCCCATCGCTCCGAACATCACGTCAACAATCGGCATTTTGACGAGCGTCTCTTCTCCCCAGCGAACTACTCTCAAAATGTAGTCCAACAGCCAATTAGCTAAAAAGAAGAACAGAATGGCACCAAGTACCGCCCCAATATATTGCGCTCCAGCAACTACTCCAAAATTCAACAACGGGTTGAGCAGCGAAAACAGCTCTGTACCGTATTGGTACCCCAAGCCACCGCCAACCAAGACAAAAAAGATTTTTCCTATGCGGCGTACCATGCCTTCACCTCCTTTTATTAATTATAGACAGAAGCCTATGAGTAAAACCCTGTTTCTTTCCAAATAGCGAAATTGCTTCATTATCGCTTTCCCTCACTATAGCAAAAATGATTTTACCATGTCAAATAGCCAAAAATTTTAACATAGTTGCCATTTTCTCGTCAACCTCAAACACCTGTTTCCTTCCCAGGCAAATTGACAGCGGCCAGACTCCCTTCTTATAATGGCAGTAACACAATGAGCGAAAATTGTGACGATACGAACAGCTTAAAGCAGAGGTGAATCGATATGGACAAACGAGATGTAGACGACTTTCAAGCACAAGTATCCGAGCTTTTGATCCGACATCGAAGCGTACTGGACGTCATGTCCAAAGTTCAGGAAACGGCGTCTCGCATCAACCGCTCCCTGACGAAAGCCATCACCGAATGCGGCTGTGTTGAAGTGGTAGCCAAAAAGCAAACCTACGACGCAAGCAAAAACCTGGAGGAGAACAAGTCCCATCTGGACACTCACTTTAACGGCCCACTATGCGAGCATTGTCGCGACGTAGTCACAGCAGAGCTTGGCAAAAATCTTTTTTACCTGACCGCCTTGTGCAACATTACAGACATCAAGCTGGAGGACGTCTTGCAAAAAGAATCGAACCGGCTGAATACGCTGGGTGTGTTCAATCTTTCTTAACCCCACACTCGTATTACGAATGAACCCTACAAAAAGTTGCATCCAAAAGCGAAAAACCCGCACATCGCAGCGCGGGTTTTTTCATTGCCTGGCTTATTCAAATGGCACAGATTCTTCTTCCTTGTTCTTGCGCTTGCGTAATTTTTTGACGAGAAAGTCAACGTTTTTTTTTATTCCATACAGGGCATAGAAAGCAAGCGGCAGGAAGACGATTTTTGGAAACTGCTGCGGATACTTGATCGCAACCACAACGACGATGGCGATGATGATCGGCGTAATCCAGTAGGCCGATTTTGGAATCCCGACCTTCTTGAAGTTCGGATACTTGACCTTCGATACCATGAGGAAAGCCAGAAGCAGCATGCTCACCGCAAGCAGTACCGGATTGAAAACTTGATGATACAGGGCCAGCGTGGCCAGCACGCCACCGGCAGCCGTGATCGGCAGCCCGATGAAATATCCCGGAACTCCGGCCTGGACGTTGAATCTGGCCAGACGGAGCGCACCACAGATCGGGAAGATGGCGGTAACGAGAATCCCAAGCCAATCGAAGTGCTGCAGGACAACAACATACATGATGAAAGCCGGAGCTATCCCAAACGTAATGACGTCAGAAAGCGAGTCGAGTTCCTTTCCGAATTCACTTTGCGCATTCAGCATGCGAGCGACGCGTCCATCCAGTCCGTCCGCCAGCATACCGATGATGACCGTAATCGCCGCGTAATCGACGTAATGATCGCCTCGAAACGCAAGTATGATTGCCAAGACTCCCAGAAACAAGTTGCTTACGGTTAGCATGTTCGGCAACGATTTCACGAACATAGACTACCTCCTGATTTCTTTTGCAGAGGAGACAGTGTATCCTGTCAAACTTGCTGTTGCTTTCAAGTCCCCTGGGCAAATGTTGAATAACAAATAATGCCTTTATCCTATTCTACTTTAAATGTGCCTGTCAATGAACACTTGCTCCTGAATCCGTTTCAGGCCCTCCTTGATAGCCCGGGCGCGCACTTCGCCAATTCCTTCCACCTCGTCTAATTCCTGAATCGTCGCCATCATAATTCTCGGCAAATAATGAAAATGCTCGACCAAATTGGCGATGATGGAAAGTGGCAGTCGGGGAATTTTGTACAAAATCCGGTATCCCCTTGGCGACACCGATTCTTCCAGCATGCTGGCACTCGCGGAAGACCCGAGCTCCAGCACTTCCTCGGAGCTTAGCTTTTTCATCTCGCGCAGCACTGCGTCTGGAGCATGCGCCACGTCCTTGGCGTAGTCGCGAATGAGCATTTGCGCTTCTTCCTCAATATTCGACACAAGCTCCTCCAGTTGCATGCTGACGAGCCTGCCTTCTGCTCCCAGCTCGCATATGTACTTGGAAATCTCCGTTTTGATCCGCAGCACCATCTCGATTCGCTGCAAGACAGAGGCGACTTCGTGCAAGGTGACCAGCTCTTCAAATTCCAGTGCGCCGAGATTGGTCATGCCTGATCGAGCACCGCCTTGTATTTTTCCAGGGTGGATACTGCCTGGTTAGCCTTGGCGAGAATAACGCTGATCTCATTGAGCACATAGCGGAAATTTCCTTGGTACAAGGTGATGACATTACCCCGCTGGGATATGGCGATGACCAGGTAGCTCGTGTGGATCGCTGTCCGTTGCGCAGTCCGGTGCCGAGTACCTGTCTCGCTGGTGTGGATGGAAGCAGGCGGAAACAGTTGGGTATTGGCGTACAAGATTCGTTTGGCATCTTCACTTACTATAATCGCCCCATCCATCTTCGCCAATTCATACAAATGGGCAGGAGAAAAGTCGCAATTGATGGAAAAACCGCCGTCGACGATCAGGCCGCCAGTTTTGGCGCGCAAAACATTTTCAAGCCCTTCGCGAAGCTGCGTCCCTGGTGCGACCAAACGAAGCACATCGCCGAACTGCGGAGTTCTTTTCGTGTTCTCCTGCATATTCCGCCCTTACCTCCTTATCACCTCGTTCAAAGCATCTGCAATATTGCTGACGCCGATCACCTGAATGTCGTCTGGCGCATCCAGGCCGCGAATGTTTTTCTCCGGTATAATCACGCGTTTGAAGCCGAGCTTGTGCGCTTCCCGCACGCGCTGTTCAATGCGCGATACGCCCCGCACCTCTCCTGTCAGGCCAATCTCCCCGATCACGACGTCGTGCGGATTGGTGGCATGGTCGCGAAAGCTGCTGGCGATGCTGACGGCGATCGCCAAATCGACAGCAGGCTCATCCAGGCGGACGCCCCCGGCCACGTTGACATACGCGTCCTGATTTTGCAGCATCATGCCCATGCGCTTTTCCAAAACAGCCATAATCATCGCCACACGCTGGTGATCGACGCCTGTAGCCATTCTCCGGGGCGTAACGAAGCTGGTCGGTGCCACGAGTGCCTGAAGCTCCACCAGGACTGGACGGGTGCCTTCCATGCTGGCTACGACGGTGGAGCCAGCCACGCCGAAGGGACGCTCAGCCAGAAAAATCTCGGAAGGGTTTGCGACCTCTTCCAGACCGCGATCCTTCATCTCGAAAATACCGATCTCGTTTGTCGAACCAAAACGGTTTTTGACAGCGCGCAAAATCCGGAACGTATTGTGGCGCTCGCCTTCAAAATAGAGCACCGCGTCCACCATATGTTCAAGCATGCGGGGACCTGCGATCGAGCCTTCTTTGGTCACGTGGCCGACAATAAAAGTACCGATTCCTTTGCCCTTGGCAATCCGCATCAACTGGGCCGTCGCCTCGCGCACCTGCGCGACACTGCCGGCTGCGGACTGAACAGCGGGATGGAACACGGTCTGGATCGAGTCGATAATCAACACATGAGGGTCTACTTGATTAATATGCTGTTCGATCAAATCCAAATCATTTTCTGCCAATACAAACATCGGGGGCGTCTGCATATGCAGCCGGTCTGCGCGCAGCTTGATCTGCTTCGCGGACTCCTCCCCGGATACGTACAGCACTTTGGCCCCCTGATGAGCCAGAGCAAAAGAGGTCTGCAACAGCAGTGTGGACTTGCCGATACCCGGATCGCCGCCGACCAGGATGAGCGAGCCTGGGACAAGCCCTCCCCCGAGCACGCGGTTCAACTCGCCAATGGTCGTATCCATGCGCGGCTCTTCTTCGCTGGCTACCTGCGTCAAAGGGATAGCCGACTGGCGCGTGCCGCCGCTCAGCCCTTCGTGGCGGTGCGCCGCCTTGACTGTCACTTCTTCCACCAATGTATTCCAGCTATTGCAGCCCGGGCATTTTCCCATCCATTTTGGCGATTCATAGCCACATTCTTGACACGCGTATTTCGTTTTATACTTTGCCATAATCGCTACCCTCACTTGGATTTTCTTCTCTACTTTTATCATAGTTGTGCAGCCAAAAAAAGAATACCTCCCAAAACAGGAGGCATTCTTCATGATGCTTTTCGCCCAGCTTACGATTTTGTTTTTTCCAGTCGTTTGACGACCAGTTTTCCTTCTTCGGCCTCGATGTTGACTGTGTCGCCCTTGCTGATGTTGCCCTTGAGCAGTTCTTCCGACAATTTGTCTTCGATATGGCGCTGAATGGCACGACGCAGCGGGCGCGCCCCGTACGCTGGATCGAAGCCTTCTTTTGCCAGCAGCTTTTTGGCATCTTCCGTCAATTGGAAATCAATGCTTTGTTCTTTCAAACGCTTGCGCAGCTCGTCGGTCATCAGCGATACGATTTGCTCGATATGCTCCTGCTCCAAGGAGTGGAACACGATGACTTCGTCGATGCGGTTCAGGAACTCCGGACGGAAGCTCTTTTTCAGCTCATCCATGACTTTGTCCTTCATATCCTGATATTTTTTCTCGGTATCGTTGGTGGTGAAACCGAGTGTCGTGTTTTTCTTAATCATGCTGGCTCCGACGTTGGAGGTCATGATGACGACGGTGTTGCGGAAATCTACGGTACGGCCCTTGGAGTCCGTCAATCGGCCGTCATCGAGCACCTGGAGCAAAATGTTGAAAACATCCGGATGCGCCTTCTCGATCTCATCCAGCAGGATGACGGAGTACGGCTTGCGGCGCACTTTTTCCGTCAACTGGCCGCCTTCGTCAAAGCCGACGTACCCTGGAGGAGCCCCTACCAGACGGGCAGTGGAGTGTTTCTCCATGTACTCGGACATGTCGACGCGGATCATGGCGTCCTCGTCTCCAAACAGCGTCTCTGCCACGGCACGGGCCAGTTCGGTTTTCCCCACGCCTGTCGGGCCGAGGAAAATAAACGAGCCGATTGGGCGTTTCGGGTCTTTCAGACCGGCACGGGCACGGCGAATCGCGCGGGAGATGGATTTGACCGCTTCGTCCTGACCGATGACGCGATCGTGCAAAATCTCTTCCATTTTCAGGAGGCGCTCTGTTTCCTCTTCCTTCAGCTTCAGAACAGGGATTCCCGTCCAGCTAGCGACGACAGTCGCGATATCCTCTGGTGTCACTTCCATGTTCAACTGGCCTTGGCGCTCTTTCCAGTCTTTTTTCGTTTTGTCCAGCTCTTCGCGAAGCTTCTGCTCCTGATCGCGCAGGGCCGCCGCCTCTTCAAACTCCTGCGATTGCACGGCCGCGTCTTTTTCCTTGCGCACCTCTTCCAGACGGCCTTCCAGCTCTTTGAGGTTTGGCGGAACCGTGAACGATTGCAGGCGCACCTTGGACGCTGCCTCGTCGACGAGGTCAATCGCCTTGTCCGGGAGGAAACGGTCGGTAATGTAACGGTCAGACAGCTTCACTGCCTGCTCGATGGCTTCATCGGTAATTTTTACACGGTGGTGGGCTTCGTAACGGTCACGCAAGCCATGCAGGATGCGAATCGCGTCCTCTGCCGTCGGCTCATCCACCTGAATCGGTTGGAAACGGCGCTCCAGCGCAGCGTCTTTTTCGATGTATTTGCGGTATTCATCGAGCGTGGTTGCCCCGACGCATTGCAGCTCGCCGCGAGCGAGAGCCGGCTTGAGGATGTTGGAGGCGTCAATCGCGCCTTCCGCACCGCCTGCGCCGATGAGTGTATGCAGCTCGTCAATGAACAGGATGATGTTTCCTGCCTGGCGGATTTCATCCATAATTTTTTTCAGGCGGTCTTCGAATTCTCCGCGATATTTGGTGCCCGCCACAACGGTTCCCATGTCGAGCGTCATGACGCGCTTGTCACGCAGCGTCTCCGGAATTTCGTTGTTGACGATTTTTTGCGCGAGACCTTCTGCGATGGCCGTTTTCCCCACACCAGGCTCCCCGATCAGTACCGGGTTGTTTTTGGTGCGCCGGCTCAATACTTGAATTACACGCTCGATTTCTTTTTGACGGCCGATCACAGGGTCCAGTCCGCCATCGCGTGCGATTGCCGTCAGGTCGCGAGCCAATCCGTCCAGCGTAGGCGTATTCGCCGCAGGATTGCCGCCGGAAGGCTGATGCGACGCCATCATTTCCGAGCTGCCCAAAAGCTGCAGCACTTGCTGACGCGCCTTGTTCAAGCTGACGCCGAGGTTGTTCATGATTCTTGCGGCGATGCCTTCGCCTTCGCGGATCAGCCCGAGCAGGATGTGCTCTGTGCCCACATAGGTATGACCCAGTTTGCGCGCTTCGTCCATGGACAGTTCAATTACTTTTTTGGCGCGAGGTGTATAGTTTGGTGTGTAATTACTACCGGACTGCTCTGTTCCGCGTCCGATCAACGACTCCACTTCGCTCTGGATTTTATCGAGTCCAAGTCCGAGCGATTGCAAAGCCTTGGCAGCAATCCCTTCGCCTTCTCGAATCAGTCCCAGCAGTACATGCTCCGTCCCGATATCTTTGTGACCGAGACGCACTGCCTCTTCCAGGGCAAGCGCCAGTACTTTTTGCGCTCGTTCTGTAAAACGTCCAAACATCATATCGTACACCTCCGTATAACCGTGTTTTTCTCTATAGGTTCACTTCTGTTGATGCCTTATGTTTTGCCAATCATGCTGGTCCTGTCGCACTGAGCCTCTCCCGAATCAACCGTGCCCTTCGCTCGTCGCGCTGGTCTGGCGTCAGCTTTTGTCCTGCATGCTGCTGCAGGAAGCCCGGCTGAGTCGTCACCAGCAGCTCGTTCATCACCAGAGGCGATACCCCCGGGATGATGCCAAGGTCAATGCCGAGGCGGACGTCAGAGAGGCGTTGGGCTGCTTCCTTGGACTCCACAGTGCGCGCATACAGCAAAATCCCGTAAGAACGGAAAATGCGGTCTTCCAAAGATATGCGCGTATGCTCCAGCAAATAAGTACGTGCTACGCGTTCCTGCTCAATAATCTGTCTGGCAACGCCGTAGAGGTTGGAGAGAATATCGGTTTCCGACATTCCGAGCGTGACCTGGTTAGACAACTGGAACAGGTTTCCTAGAGCTTCGCTGCCTTCCCCGTAAATTCCTCTAACGACCAGACCAACTTGATTAATCGCCTGCAAAATTCTGCTGATCTGCTGCGTCATCACCAATGCAGGCAAATGCAGCATGACAGAGGCGCGAATCCCCGTACCGACGTTGGTCGGACAGCTCGTGAGGTAGCCTCTCGTCTCATCGAACGCGAAGTTCAGATGCTTCTCGAAAATATCATCTATTTTGGTTCCTATTTCCCATGCTTCATTCAAACGAAACCCTGGCAACAGCACCTGAATCCGAATGTGGTCCTCTTCGTTCACCATAATGCTGACAGACTCGTCAGGACTCAGGAGCACAGCGCCTTTTCTCGATTCCTCCGCCAAGTGCGGACTGATGAGATGCTTTTCCACCAGCACCCGTTTTTCCAGCGGATTGATCTGGTCCATATGGAGAACCTGCAGCGGCTGGCGCTTGCACATGGCCTCCGATTCGCTCACTTCCGTTACCTTTCTGACGACTTCCTCGCCTTGCGAGTCGGTTGCCAATAACGGAAAAGGGTGCTGGCGCAGGTTTCGGGCGATGCGCAACCGTGTGCTGATGACGATATCGGAATCAGGACCTTCTCCTTTCATCCAATTGCTCCACGGGTTTTGCATAAACTGCTTTTGTGACATGACCAGCTTACCTCCCCTTGTTACGATTGAGCGATTTTTTGTTCCAGCGCACGGATTCGGTCGCGCATTTCAGCCGCTTTTTCAAACTCTTCGCTGGCGACGTGGTTTTGCAGCGCACGTTTTAGCTGCTCCAGCTCTTTGCGGATTTTCAACTGCCCGCCTGTGCGTTCCGGAACCTTGCCGCTATGCTGCGTATTGCCGTGAATGCGGCGGAACAACGGATCGAGCCGGTCACCCAGAAAGGTGTAGCAATCGCTGCAGCCAAATCGGCCGCTTTTGCTGAACTGGGCATACGTGAGTCCGCATGTTTCGCAGCGGAGCGGCTTGCTGGGCGCAGGCTCGCGTCCGTTTTTTTGCATAGGATCAAATTTTAACAGTCCTGACAGGAGATTGTTGATGCTGAAGTTGTGAAATCCGGTAAAGACGTCCCCTTTTTCGGAAGCGCAATGCTCACAAATATGGTATTCGGTTTTTTCACCATTGACGATTTTCGTCAAATGCAGTGTCGCCGGTCGTTTTCCGCATTCCTCACAGTTCATTACATCCTACCCCCTAACACATGCTTCATTTACTTCAACAAGATAGCCGCAATCATCTGCTTTAAAATATTTGCCCGCAAACGATCCCGTAATTCAGACTCCAGAGTCAAAACATTTCGGGAGGTGGCGATTTTCATCAAGGCTGCTTCTCTGGCGTTGACCAAGCCTTCTTCCTGCAGCCTCTCTACAATCGCGTTCCCTACACTCTGCGAGATGCTTTCGCCAATCAGCTCTTCGGTCAGCAATTCCTGCAATCGCGCCTTGCTCACAATCTGCACCTTGCGAATGCGGATATAGCCGCCGCCCCCACGCTTGCTCTCTACAATGTACCCTTTTTGTACCGTAAATCGCGTATTGATGACGTAGTTGATTTGAGACGGCACACATTGAAATAAGTCGGCAAGCTCACTACGCTGGATCTCGATCGAGCCATTGGGACTTTGTGTCAAAATGCCTTTTAAGTGTTGTTCAATGATGTCCGAGATGTTACGCAAGTCATCGCCTCCTATTCCATATGTGTATGTGCTTGCTACTGACTTTGACTATCTTTGACTTTAATTATAATGGGTTTGCGACGCGCTTGCAAGTGATCGATACACTTTCTAGTGTGGGCAAAAGGCGGGCGCTTGAAACCATCCAAAACAGCAACGGCGCGACCGTTTTGTCGACGGCAAGCGGCACGTCTCGGCTCATGAATTGTCGAAGCGTTTTATGTTTTATACAGAAAAAACCACTCCTCTAAAGGAATGGTTTATGTCAGTCTTTGCGATTTGGTGTCGATTGCCGGCAAATGATCCAGTAATTGCGGAAACTGCGTAATGACGACATTTGCCCCGTCCAGTTCTCCTGGCTTGGCGAAGCCGAAGTCACATCCGATGGTAAACAGGCCGTTTTTTACTCCTGCCTCTACATCGGAATGGCGGTCGCCTACCATGACCGCCTGTTCTACCTGGTAGTCGGCGATGAGCTTGGCTACCAGATCCACTTTGGAGCGCGTGCGGAACCGTCCCGCCGAGTACAAATCCGTCAGCAACGGATTGAGTGCATACTCCTGGCAGATGGCTTCAATGTACTCCTTCTGTCCGTTGCTCGCGACAAACAGCGGAATCCCCTTGGCGTGGAGCTGTTCCAACGTCTCCCTCACGCCAGGGTACAAATCGGTCACTTTTTCTTTGAGCAAAGCAATTTCGTTTTCCAGCAAAAAAGCATCCGCCGCGCGGACAGCTTCTTCATTTGCGCCTGGCAAAAGCTTTTTCCAGACCTGCTCGACAGTCAGTCCGAGCACGTTGACCAACTCTTCCTCGCTTGGCGTCTCGCCTGCCCACAAGCCTTTTTCTCTCAATCGCTCAAATGTCCGCAAAAAAGCGGGCGTCGACAACTTCTCCGTCTGCAGCAATGTGCCATCCATATCAAAGAAAATGGCAAACGGCATACTCATGCGCTTCCTCCTGTTAGCCCGTTCTACGAACTTTCGTTAGTGGTTGCTTGCAGCATACTCATATCATCCAAAATAAATTCTGCGATGCGCTGGGCGGCATCCGGCTTTGATATTTTTTGCCCCATCCGTCGCATGTAGTCAACTTTTGACGGACTGTGCAACAATTCATCGATAAAGTAAATAAGCTGCTCGGACAAATTGGCGTGTACGGCGCAGCCGTTGTTTAGCAGGAAGTGGCTGTTTCTCTCTTCCTGTCCTGGCAGCGGGTTGTAAATAATCATGGGCACCCTCTTGCTCATCACTTCGGCAGATGTCAGTCCGCCGGATTTGGTGACGATCAAATCGGCAACCTCCAAATACTCATGGAAGTTGTTAATGAATTTGAGGGGGACTACCTCATGACGGTACGTTTTATTTGTCACTTTTTTGTACAGCTTTTCATTGGTTCCGGTCATGACAAATGTTTTCAGCGGAAGGTTGATGGCTTCCAGTCCATCGAGAACTTTTTCCATCGAACCGAGGCCGAGACCTCCCCCGGAGAGAAGGATGCATTTTTGCTCTGGCGCGAGTCCAAGCCTTTGCTTGATCTCATTGGCATCAAGCGGCATGCGGAACTTGCGCATGATCGGAATCCCCATCGGAATGAATTTCTGGTGATCTTGTCGGTAAATGTCGACCAGATAGTACAACTGTTCATGTCCAATGAAGTAATAATTGATGTGATGATTAATCCATGAGGGATGGATCGTATAGTCGGTAATGATCGTGTAGATCGGTTCCGTCCAGTCATTTCTGCCCTTCAGCACAGACAGCATGCAACTGGCAAAAGGATGCGTAGCAATAAAGGCATCCGGTTGAACGCTGTTAATCAGCTTTTTCAGCTTGTTTGCCAACAGCTTGTTCATCAGGACGTTCATATCAAAAAAACGGCTTTTTTCGGTGTTATGGTAAATTCTCCCCCACATTTTCGGCGACAATCTCAGCAGGTTCATGTAACTTTCCAACAAAATCTTGTGAAATGTAGGACTGATATATTCCAACGTATCAATTATCATGGAGGTGCAACCATTCTCAGCCAGGCTTTCCTGCATCGCTCTCGCTGCCTGATTATGACCGTTACCGATGGAAGCGGAAAAGATTAGAATTTTTTTCATGCTTATTCTCCTTCATAACCTTGCCTCGCCTACTCCAACGCCTGGATCGGGTACCTTATCATGTTAGTCTACCCCGAGACCGCTCTGCAAGAGGGAACTTGTCGGTCATTCGGCCTAACTTGTCGACAAAAAATTCACTAGCAATTGTGAAGCACGAAGCCTGTCTGGTCGTGTAAAAACAAAAGCCTCCTTACCCATTGTGAGGTAAAGAGGCTTATTTCATTCCCTGAAAACTGGATCTGCATGTTTGCTAAGAGATGTGTGGATAAGTCCTCGACCGATTAGTATTCGTCAGCTCCACGCGTTGCCGCGCTTCCACACCGAACCTATCAACCTCATCGTCTATGAGGGGTCTTACCAGCTTAACG